>JBIKRQ010000509.1:0-4180 GCA_044349155.1 Myxococcota bacterium | reverse complement strand
TCACGACGAACTCGATCGCGTCTCGCACTTCCTGACGACTCGCATCGCGGACGTTGCGTCGCGCTACCAAAGTCCACTCGGAGCACTTGTCGTCAGCGCTGATGCACTCTCTGCCCGGGTTGCTGAGCACTTTGCACGGTTGGGTGCGGCATGAGTACGTGGCGGACAGGCACTATTGGCGAGCTGAATCCGTTCGTCACAAGCGGTTCGCGTGGGTGGGCTGAGTATTACGCAGACCGTGGTGATCCATTTGTTCGAATAACGAATATGTCGAGAGAATCGATCTATCTCGACTTGTCAGATTTGCAGTGTGTCGCGCTTCCTCCATCGGCAACCGAGGGTTCGAGAACGCAGCTGGTTGAGGGTGATGTCCTCATTTCAATCACAGCCGACATTGGAATTACTTGTTATGTCGATGCACATCTGTCGAAACCGGCGTACATAAACCAGCATGTGGCTTTGGTGAGGTTCGATCCCTCTATCGTCGACAGTAAATACATTGCCTACTATTTGGCTTCGGAAGCCCCGCAGCGAGGATTTCGATCGGGGACCGACCAGGGCGCGAAGGCTGGGATGAATCTCGCAGCAGTGCGTGCGATTCAGCTCGTGCTTCCGCCACTCCCCGAGCAGCGCGCCATCGCCGCCGCCCTCTCCGACGTCGACGCGCTCATCGCCGCCCTCGACGACCTGATCGCCAAGAAGAAGGACCTGAAGGCGGCGACGATGCAGCAGTTGCTGACGGGGCAGCGCAGGCTGCCGGGGTTCACGTCGGCATGGCAGGCGACAACCTTTGGAGCCATAGGGCAATTCTCAAAGGGACAAGGCTTGCCAAAAGAAGCTCTTGGTTCTGCCGGAGATCTTCCGGCTGTCCCATACACAGCGATCTATACTGATTATGGTGAGGTGTTTCGTGTTGCAGATGTGAAAGACTTGTGTTTTCGAGCTTCCGCTCAGATTGTTGTTTGCGCGCCGTGTCTTCTGATTGCTAGTTCTTCAAATATGCTTGTGAATGTCGGGAAGGCGGCTGCATTTGATGGCGGCGGCGAGATCGCTGTCGGTGGGGATGTTTTGATCTTCTCTTCGAGAGAAGATCATCGATTTTTGTCATATCTATTAAGTTTGCCAGCTCACCGTCGAAGGGTTGTTCTTTTGTCGCAAGGCAGCACTATACGTCATGTGTATAGGTCTACTTTTCTGCGCTATGAAATAGTTCTTCCGGAAATGGTTGAACAATGTGCGATTTCGGAGGTTATAACTGGTATTGATTCTGAGATCGCTGCGCTTGAAGCGCGCCGCGAAAAGACGAAGCTGCTGAAGCAGGGGATGATGCAAGAGCTGCTCACGGGGCGCACCCGCCTCGTCGACACGAAATAACAGGGGCGAACGATGACGGCGGTGGGGAGCATTGAGTGGGCCACGCAACTGCGCTTGATTCGCGTCTTTGAGGATGTGCTGGGCTACCGCACTCTGGGCAATTTGAAAGATGTCAGCAACGGCAACCTGCGCGAGGGCGATCTGGTCGCCAACCTGCAAAGCCGCATGCCGGAAGAGCAGTGGGACTTGATTCCCCGCGCGGTGCACGAGCTGAAGAAGCTGGCGGGCGATACCAGCAAAACCCTGTACGACCGCAACCGCGCCGTCTACGATGCCCTGCGCTACGGCGTGAAGGTGAAGCCCGGGGTGGGTGAAAACTCCGTGACGGTGCTGCCCATTGATTGGCAGAACCCCGCCCACAACGACTTTGCGGTGGCCTGGGAAGTCACCGTGAAAGACCCCGCCGGAAAGGCATACACCAAACGCCCCGATCTGGTGCTGTATATCAATGGCATCGCCCTCGGCGTGATCGAGCTGAAACGCTCGACGGTGTCGGTGGCCGAGGGCATCCGCCAAAACCTCGACAACCAGAAGCCCGAGTTCATCGAGCACTTCTTCTCGACCATCCAATACGTCTTCGCCGGCAACGACACCGAGGGCCTGCGCTACGGCACGACGCAGACGAAGGAGAAGTACTGGCTGACGTGGAAGGAGGCGCCGCTTCTGGCCTGGCCCCAACACGCCGGGATGTTCGACGGGCCGCCCAACGCCCTCGACGAAGCGGTGATGCAGATGTGCGCGAAGGAGCGCCTGCTGGAGTTGATCCACGACTTCGTGGTGTTCGATGCCGGCACCAAGAAGCTGTGCCGCCACAACCAGTTCTTCGGCGTGAAGGCCGCGCAACGGCGGGTGCAGCAGCGCGACGGCGGCATCCTCTGGCACACGCAGGGGTCGGGCAAGAGCCTCACGATGGTGTGGCTGGCGAAGTGGATACGCGAAAACGTCGACGACGCGCGGGTGTTGATCGTCACCGACCGCACCGAGCTCGACGACCAGATCGAAAAGGTCTTTCTCGGCGTGAACGAGAAGATCTACCGCACCACCAGCGGTGCTGACCTGGTCGACGTGCTCAACAAACACGAGCGCGCGCTGGTGTGCACGCTGGTGCACAAGTTCGGCAACGCTGGCAACAAGAGCGGCACCGACGACAACGACGTGAGCGTGGACTTCGCGAAGCTGGTCAGCGCGCTGCCGCCCGGCTTCAAGGCGAAGGGCGACCTGTACGTGTTCGTCGACGAGTGTCACCGCACGCAGTCGGGCGACCTGCACAAAGCGATGAAGCAGATCGTACCCGAGGCGATGTTCATCGGCTTCACCGGCACGCCGCTGTTGAAGAAGGACAAGCAGAAGAGCATCGAGGTGTTTGGCACCTACATCCACACGTACAAGTTCGACGAGGCCGTGCGCGACGGCGTGGTGCTCGACCTCAAATACGAGGCCCGCGACATCGATCAGAAGCTGACCTCGCCGGAAAAAGTCGACCAGTGGTTCGAGGCGAAAACGAAGAACCTCACGCCGTACGCCAAGGCCCAGGTGAAGAAGCGCTGGGGCACGATGCAGAGCGTGCTGTCGTCGAAGTCGCGGCTGGAGCGCATCCGCGCCGACATCCTGATGGACATGGCGACGCGCCCGCGCCTGGAAGACGGCCACGGCAACGCGATCCTCGTCGCCGGCAGCATCTACGAGGCCTGCAAGTACTACGAGCTGTTTCAAGACACGCCGCTGGCGGGCCACTGCGCGATCGTGACGTCGTTTGTGCCGTCGGCGGCGAGCATCAAGGGCGAAGAGAGCGGCGAGGGCGAAACCCAACGGCTCGCCTCGTACAAGACCTACCGTAAGATGTTGGCGCAGTGGTTCAAGGAGCCCGAAGAGACCGCCGCGCTGCGTGTCGAAGAGTTCGAACAGCAGGTGAAAAAGAAGTTCATCGCCGAGCCGGGGCAGATGAAGCTGCTGATCGTCGTCGACAAACTGCTCACCGGCTTTGACGCACCACCCGCGACGTACCTGTACATCGACAAGAAGATGCAGGACCACGGCCTGTTTCAAGCGATCTGCCGCGTGAACCGCCTCGACGGTGACGACAAGGATTACGGCACGATCATCGACTACAAGGATTTGTTCGACAGCCTGAAGGGGGCTTTCAACAACTACACGAAGGGCGCCTTCGCCGAGTTCGACGTCGACGACGTCGCGGGCCTGTTGAAAGACCGCCTCGTGGTCGGGCGCGAACGCCTCGAAGATGCGCTGGAGAAAGTGCGCGCCCTGGTGGAAGCGGTGGAACCGCCGCGCGAGCAGGAGCAGTACCGCCGCTACTTCTGCGGCAAAGACTCGGGCAGCGCTGTGCAGTTGCAGGAGACCGAGCCCCGACGTGCCGCCCTGTACAAGCATGTGTCGGCCCTCGTGCGCGCGTACGCCAACCTCGCCAACGAACTGGAAGACGCGGGCTTCACGGCGAAGCAGGCCGAAGCCATCAAGGCCGAGGTGGTGTTCTTTCAGAAGGTGAAGACAGAGATTCAGCTCGCTGCCGGCGACCACGTCGACATGAAGCAGTTCGAGCCCGCGATGCGGCACCTGATCGACAACTACATCCAGGCCGAAGAGAGCAAGAAGATCTCGGCCCTCGACGACAAATCGCTGGTGGAGCTGCTGGCCGAAGTGGGCGTGGCGGCGATGGACGAGCTGCCGGCGTCGGTGAAAGACAACCAGAAGGCCGCCGCCGAAACCGTCGAGAACAACGTGGCGAAGACCATCGCCGAGAAGAACCCGCTGAACCCGAAGTACTACGACAAGATGAGCGCGCTGCTGT
>JBIKRQ010000507.1:0-4186 GCA_044349155.1 Myxococcota bacterium | reverse complement strand
CCGAGCAGCGGTCGCAGCGAGACCTGCTCGAACTTCGCAGGCACGTTTGGTTGGTCCCACAGGCCAAAGCCGAGGCTCGCGCCCACGTCGACGCGGAAGTAGCCGAAGTTCAGCGCGTGCAGGCGGAAGCCCGCGTTGTCGACCGCATTGGCGGCGCCACCGATCACGTCACCTGCGCTGGCGTCGGGGCAGCCGTCGTCGTCGTGGTCGCCGTCTTTGTCTTCTGCTTGGTCGGGGCAGGCGTCGACGAGGATGCCGTCGTGGTCGTTGTCTTTGGTGATGCCCGCCGGCGCGCCGTTGTTGAGGTTGTCGCGCGCGACCCTGGCCGCGAGGATTTCCTGACGCGTGTCGTACTTGCCGTACACATCGAGGAACGACGCGACCGCCGACTTCTTCTCGTCGACGGTGCGGCGCCGCAGATCAAGGTAGTCGACGAGGACGTCGAAGTCGGCGGTGAGGCTTTGCTCGAGTCGGCTCTCGTCTTCGACGTACTTGCCCCAACCCGTGCACAACTTGGCGGCTTCGTCTTTGTAGGGGTTCACACCGTCGAGGGTGGCGAGCTTGCACCACGCGTCACGCTTGCTGGTGGCTGACGCCGTTTTCGACTCTGCAGCATCGAGCGCGTCGTCGCGGGCACGCTCGACGGCGATCGAGATGTTGCCGCTGAAACCCGCACCCGAGAACATGCTGGTGTCGATGGTGGGGGCGCTCATGCCGCTGGGCTTGAACATGCCAGCGACCGGGCCCAACACGTTCTGAATGGCGACGAGGTCGGGCCCTGTTTCGTTGACGCCCGTCGACAGCGTGATCGTGGTGTTGCCACGCAGGCTTGGCACCTGCTGACGACCACGCACCATCGTGATGAGCACGTCTTTGGTGTAGTCGAAGGCTTCGTTGACGACGACGCTTTGGTCGCGATTGCCATCGGCCCAACCGCGCATGCTGCCCAACAGCAGGTAGCTGAAGGCT
This sequence comes from Myxococcota bacterium, assembly GCA_044349155.1. Classification (GTDB taxonomy): domain Bacteria; phylum Myxococcota; class UBA727; order UBA727; family VGSZ01; genus VGSZ01. The sequence continues at coordinate 3,217 of JBIKRQ010000507.1, read as the reverse complement.
GGACGGTCGTGGCGCGGCAACGGACCAGCGACGACGTCACTCGCCGAAAGAATCGCCGTGCGACCCGCCGACACGGCCATGCGCTTCACCGGCACGGTGGCCTGGCTGCCGGGCACGAGCGGTGTGCCGTCGCCTGTTGAGCCGGAGAAGCAGGCGTCGAACACGACGACGGCGTCTTTCTGCGGGCCGCTGTCGATGATCGACAGGATGGTCTTTTGCGCCAGACCGCGGGCCACGAGGCTGTTCTCGGAGATTTGGGTGTCGGAGCCGAGAATGAGGCCGTCGTCGTGGTCGGGGGCCGGCGCACCATGGCCGATGTAGACAAACCACAACGTGCCACCGGCCTTCACCTGGCGCGTGGCGTCGGCGACGGCGCTTTCGATGGTCTCTTTCGTGGCCTCGGCGTTGACGATCATGCGCACGTTGGCGCCGGGCACGCCGCGCGTCTTCTGCAGCCAGCGGTTCCAGTCGGTGGCGTTGCGATCGGCGCCAGCGATGTCGGGCAGGGCGAAGTAGTCACCGATACCGACGACGACGGCGGCGTCGTTTGCTCCAAGCCCGTTGGCGGGAAGGTCGCCGCTGACCTCGGGCCAGTTGTTGGCGCGTGCCGACGCCGCGCACATGAGAGCGAGCACAAAGAAAGCACGGATGTTCATGGGCGGGCCTGCTTCGTGACGCGCACGACGGTGGGATCGAGGAGCATGCCGTCGACGAGTTCGGCAATCGTGGAGGCCGCGGTTTCGCCTTTGGCTTGATCGCCAAGTGCGCGCGCCGTCCAGATGGCGTTGCCATGGTGGAGCAGCGTCATCGTCGTCGTGCCCGAGACAATCCCAGCGTCGGAGCAGTAGTCGACCTCGAGATCGAGGTTCAACACGAAGCCTTCACGCGTTCCGCCGTCGAGCAGCGAGAACCCCGCGTTGGTCATCGCCTTGCTCGCGGTGGCTGCGAAGCGCGCGGGAATTCCGTCGGTCGTGCCTGCGCTGCAGGCGGTGCCATCGACGACGTGAAACGTTGGTTCCGCGACCCACAGGCCGTGGCCTGCACCGCTGGCTCGCTCAGCGGCGGGCGCTGCTTTCGGCGGCGATGCACACCCACTGACGACGGTGAGCGCACCGATCAGCAGCACGATCCTGGAAGATCCTCGGCTCGCGCCGACGAGAGACTGAGCACAACTACTCAAGCGAGCGAACATCGTTTCACCTCGACAACGCGGGTGTCGTACCGCTGTGTCTGCATTGGACAATCGGACTGCTGGTGTTTGTTACAGGCCGACACAACACGCTAACGGTGCACGCGGAGGTTTCGATGAAGCGCATGAAGTTGTGTGGGGCCCTGGCGATCGGTGCTGTGTTGTCGACGACGTTGGCGTGTGCCGGCGAGCAGCAAGCGATTGGCACGAAGTCGACCGTGCTGTCGACGAAGCCATCGATCTACCTGCGCGTGACGCCCGATGGCGATGCCTCGGAGATCATCGGCGCGTTCATTCCCGATGAAGTGCTCGAAGGTGACGTCGACGAGTCGATGGCTGTCCGCACACGCTGCAGCAAGTTCATCACGGCGAAGCGCGTGCCCGCGTCGGGCCAGTACCAGGAGGTTGCGGCCGCGAGCAGCGGTGCGTCGGCCAGGTTGGGCGTGAAGTCGCTGGCGAAGGTCGAGCTTGGTGGGCAGTCGAGCGAAGCACTGCTCGTGCGCTACCAGCTGATCGAAAAGATGCAGGCTGACGTCGACGAAGACAACCTGCAGCGCTGCTGCGAAACCGCCCCCGACCAGTGCAGCAAGCGCTACATCTCGGGTGCTTTGATGGCCGACGGCAACTACTACGCGGCAACCGCGTTTGGTTCGAATGGCACCGCTGATGCTGAGGCGCTGCGCGTCGCCGAGCTCCCCGTCGACGCCAACGTTGTCTACGAATCCGAAATGAAGTGGGAGCGCAAGGTCAACTTCAAGCGCCAGTACTTCGCGTTCAACGTGCGCCGCGGTCTTGCAGGTGGACTTGGCGCCACCGGCGTCGCCGACGATTGCTCCTGGACGAAGAAGATCCCCAGCGACCTCGACGGCAGCTACTTCGTCGGCGTGAGCAACCCGATGCTGAGCGAGAAGGAAGCACGCACCGACGCGCTGCGCGACGCGAAGGAGCAGGTCATTCGCTACCTGGGCGAGTACCTCGCTGAGGGGTCGCTGACGGTGACGAAGACCGTGGGCAACACGGCGGACCTGCAGACGCTGATGGACGACACGCGTGTGAAGGAGAGCATGAGCGGTGGCGTGGCGCGCGCCGTGAAGGACCGAAACTGGTGCGGCCCCGAGGAGCAGGCGTCGCCGTCGGGCATGCGTCAGGTGATGAAGGTGTTGGCGTACTTCCCCAACAGCGAGCGTGATGCGGCCAGCGTGTTGGCGCTGCAGACGATCATCGCGCAGCAGAAGGCAGCTGGTCGCGACGTCGCCAGCCTCGAAGCCATGCTCAAGAAGCTGCAGGAGACCAAATGAGCGTCCGCCTTCTTTTTGTGGGTGCGTTGGCGTTGGTGGGGGCCGGGTGTGGCTCGCTGTCGTCGGACGTGTCGCAGTGGAAGATAGATGTGACCGCACCCGTCGAGAACGAGCGGGTGACGTTTTGTCCGGCAATCCTGGACGAGAACACTGATGGCGCCGTTGCGAGCTACGACGGCACGTTCGCGTTGCCTGAAAACGTGGCCACATCGGTCACGGACAACAACGACGACGTGTACGCGTTTGCGACGGCGTTCAGCGCTGTGGGGAGCGGTGTGGTGCCCGCCACGTTGGTGCAGCTGATGAACACGCCGATGACGTTCGACATGGGCCCGATCGGTAGCGTGTACGACAACAACGACCCCGTCACGGTGACCTATACCGGGACGCGTGCACAGACAGACCCGGCGGCCGCACCGTTGACCCTCAAGCGCACGCTGGTGGGTGGAGCGCGCGCCAGCGATACGTCGGTCGAACTCACATACGAGTACGAGCCGAGCTGCGAGACCCTCGAGGTCAACGCCGTAATCGACGGCGTGACGGAGCCACGGTCGTGCGCCTGTGAGACCACGTCACTCACGTTTGAGTTCACAGGAGCCGTGCTGTGATCACTGCTTTGCTCGTTGCTGCTGCCGTTGCTGTTGCCGGTCCGCCACCGCTGACGTGCAATGGCAACTATGTCCCCCCCGTCGACTACGACGAGCGTGGGCATCCTGTGACCGTCGAGTTT
>JBIKRQ010000506.1:0-4188 GCA_044349155.1 Myxococcota bacterium | reverse complement strand
AGGCGTTTGTCGACGAAGGCGCGGTCCACCACGACGGTGCGGCCGCGGTGGTCGCTGGCTTCGAAGCTCTCCTGCTCGAGCAGCTGTTCAATCACCGTGGCCAAACGTCGTGCCCCGATGTTCTCCTGCTGCTCGTTCACCGTCGCGGCAATTTCAGCGATGCCGTCGAGGCCGTCGTCGGTGAACTCCACCGTCACGCCTTCAGCAGCGAGCAGCGCCTGGTACTGCCGCACCAAACTGACCTCGGTTTCCTTGAGGATCTTCACGAAGTCAGCGCGCCCCAACGGCTTGAGCTCGACGCGAATGGGCAGGCGGCCCTGCAGCTCGGGGATGAGGTCCGACGGCTTGCTCATGTGAAACGCGCCCGCACAAATGAACAGCACGTGGTCGGTCTTCACGGGCCCGTGCTTCGTCGACACCGTTGAGCCTTCGATGATCGGCAGGATGTCGCGCTGCACCCCTTCGCGGCTCACGTCGGCACCACTGCGGTTGGAGGAGCTTGCGATCTTGTCGATTTCGTCGATGAAGATGATGCCGTTTTCTTCGGCACGCCGAACCGCTTCACGGGTGATGCTGTCGTTGTCGACGAGCTTTTGTCCCTCGTCGTGCAACAGCAGCGTGCGCGCTTCGCGGATCGTCACCTTGCGCTGCTTGCGTCGACCACCAAACGCCTGGCCGAGTGCTTCTTGCAGCCCGCCCATCTGCTCGCCCAAACCGTCCATACCCGGCATGGAAAACGCGTGCGCCGTCGGCGGGGCAGCGGCAATGTCGATCTCGACTTCGCGGTCTTCGAGTTCGCCGTTTCTCAACATCTGGCGAAAGCGCTCGCGGGTTTTGTCGTCGGTGCTCGACGACGACGACGACGACACGCCGTGATCAAACGGCACGCCCTGACCAAAGAACCCCGGCCCAGCTTTCGGCTTGGGCTTCGGCAACAGCGCATCGAGCAGGCGGTCTTCAACGCCGTCTTTGGCGCGGTCGGCCACATCTTTGAGTGCTTCGTCGCGCACGAGCTTGATGCTGGCCTCGACGAGGTCGCGCACCATCGAGTCGACGTCACGGCCCACGTAGCCCACCTCGGTGAACTTCGTGGCCTCCACTTTCACAAACGGGGCTTTGTCGAGTTTCGCGAGGCGCCGCGCGAGCTCGGTCTTGCCGCAGCCCGTGGGGCCCATCAGCAGGATGTTCTTCGGCGTGATTTCGTCGCGCAAACTTCCCTGCACCTGACGACGACGCCAGCGGTTGCGCAGGGCAATGGCCACCGCGCGCTTGGCCTCGTGTTGGCCAACGATGAAGCGATCGAGTTCCGAAACAATCTCGCGTGGGGTGAAGGCCATGTCGCTCATGAAAGCTCCTCGACGACGATGTTGTGGTTCGTGAACACGCAGATGTCGGCGGCGACCTTCCAGCTCTCCACGGCGACGTCGCGCGCCGACAACGTGGTGTGCGCGCACAACGCCCGCGCCGCCGCAAGCGCAAACGGACCGCCCGAGCCGATCGCATGACACTCGCCGTCGGGCTCGATCACGTCGCCAGCACCCGAGAGCAGCAGGATGCGCTCGAGGTCAGCCACGAGCAGCAGCGCTTCCAATCGGCGCAGAATTTTGTCCTGCCGCCACTCCTTGGTGAGCTCGACGGCCGCGCGGCTGAGGTTGCCGCCGTGGGCGCGCAGCTTCGCTTCAAACAGCTCAAACAGCGTGAGCGCATCGGCGGTGCTGCCGGCGAAGCCCGCGACGAGTTTGTCGTCGTGCAGGCGACGCACCTTGCGCGCGGTGCCCTTCATGATCGTGTTGCCCATCGAGACCTGACCATCGCCAGCGACGACGACGCGTCCCTGGCGCTTGACGGCAACAATGGTGGTGGCGTGAAACATCGGGGCCTTTCTGGAGCCGGGCAGCGGCCATGTGTGCAGGCGGGGCCGCAGGCGGTGCGCAGAAACCAGCAGGTGCCGGTGTCTGTTTTTTTGTGCAGAGCGCGCACGCCGCCTACGGTGGATCCCGTGGACGCCATCAGGTGCCACACGACAACCGGCCGGACAAGTCGTCGTCGACAGGCACGCCTGGAGGCACGCGTCCGCCACGTATCCGAAGGTGCACCAGCACTTTCAAAAGTGAGGCCTCGTGAAGGGCGACAAGAAGAAACAGAGCCTCTACTTCCCGACCGACATGCTCGACGAGATGCAGCGCGAGGCCGAACGCCAGGAGCGCCCGTTGTCGTGGATCATGCAGCAGGCCTGGAAGCTGAGCCGCGACAAGATCATGACCTACCCCGGCGTCGAAGAACTCTGAGCGAGCCCGGTTCGCCACGGTTCAAGCGCGTCGCCGCAGTGTTCGTGATCGCTGGCACCGTCGACTTCCCCGTTTCGCTCGGGGAACTCGACGGTGCCGGCGTTTTTGAGCCTCGCTGTGGGGGTTGTCGCCGAGGCCAACGACTTGGGGCGTGCCTGCGGTGTGCGTTGCTGCCGCCGACGTGGCAGTGTCCGCGCGTCATGAAAGCGCTCCTCCCCTCGCTCGTCGTCGTCTCCTTCTTCGCGTGCGCCACCGCGACAGCGCAAACGCCCGATGCTCCAACGGGCCCAACAGGCCAGCGCGTCGTGGTGGCCGATACCGTTGAGCCGATCGACACCGGCATCGACGACGATCTCGAGACGTGCCCCGCCGGCCACTGCTGCCCGCCGTCGACGTCGACCAAGCTGTTGATGGGGGCAGGGTCGCTCGCCGCGTTCCTCGTGTTGTTCTTCTTGATGGTGCGCTTGATGGAGCGCGTGTTCATCAAGAGCGAGCGATCACCGCTCCTCGGCCGCCATCTGGGCATCTCGCTGTCGCTGTTTCTCGGCGGTGCGGCAGTCTGCGGCATCTTCTACGGCGCCACCGGCTGCTGGGCCCCCGTCTACAGCTGGTGGGCGGGCTTCCTCGGCGTCGTCTGGGTCTTGCACCTCGCCTACACCCTGATCGCCGTGCGCAAGTCGTAGCCGTCGTCGCCTGCGCCGATCACCTCATCGATACGTCTTCGCTCACCTGGTGCTGCCATGACCCTCACGTTCAACGATCGCGGCCTTGCCACCCAGACCGACCAGTACGACGCCCGCGTCGAGAAATACGCGCAGGACGCCGAGCGCCACGGCACGTACCCGCCCACGATCCTCGTCGGGCTCGGCGGCACGGGGGCCAAGGTGTTGCAGCACGTGCGGCGCCTCACGCTGGAGCGCTTCGGCAGCGTCGACGCCCTCGAGGGGGTCGCCTACTTGTCCCTCGACACCGACGTGGCCTCGCGCGACGTGAGCGCTGAGTTGTTGGGCCGCGATCCGTTCGCCGCCGAGGTCGCGTTCAAAGAGCACGAGCGCTTGAACCTCAAGGTCGCGTTTCGCGAGTACCTGGGCCCGAACCTCGTGAACCATCCGCACCTGCGCGAGTGGTGGGACAGCTCGCTCACGATCGCCGACGACTTCAACCTCGAGCAGGGCGCGGGGCAGATTCGTCCGCTCTCGCGCCTCGTGTTCTTTGGCAGCCGCCAGAAGATCATCGACAAGCTCGACGCGCAGCTGCAGGCGGTGAAGTCGCAGGCCAACACGTCGCCGCGGCTCGATCAGCACGCGAAAACCCGCATCGTCGTCGTCGCCGGCCTTGCCGGTGGCACGGGCTCGGGCTTGTTCCTCGACTTCGCTGCGTTGGCGCGCCAGCTCGTGCGCGATGCGAACATCGAGGGCTACTTCGTCACGCCCGGCGTGTACCGCGCTGCTGAAGGTGCGTTCGCGAAGATTGCCGCCAACGGCTACGCCGCCCTGCGCGAGCTGAACCACTACCAGCGGCACCCGTTCAAGGTGCGCTGGGGCGCGCGCGATCGCGAAGTCTCCGAGCGCGGCCTCTACGACCGCGCGGTGATTTTCTCGGGGACAAACCACGCCAACCAGAACCTGAAAGACACCAGCGACGCCTACGGCCTCATCGGCGAGCAGTTGTTCATCGACTTCTCTGAAGGCGGCATGGCGCGCTGGGTTCAAGGCGTGCGCATCAACCGCGCGCAGTACCTGATGCGCAGCGTCGATCGCGAATACCGAATCCAGATGCCCGACGGCACGATCGTCACGAGCCACGCCGAGAGCTGGAAGACGGCGTTTCAAACCTTCGGCATCTCGAAGATCGTTTTTCCGTCGTGGCGCCTGCTCAGTTACGCCAGCTACGAGCTCGC
>JBIKRQ010000505.1:0-4215 GCA_044349155.1 Myxococcota bacterium | reverse complement strand
TGATGCTGGCCTTGTTGTACTCGTCTTGTGTGCGCACGTCGTACAGGCGCAGCGCGTCGCCCAGCGTGTCCATGCGCGCCTTGAGTTCCTTGACCGAGATGCCCTTCACGCGTGCGGGCTCGTTGGGGTTTTCGATCTTGAAGCCCGACTGCGGCTCGGTGACGAAGTCGATGACGAGGCCGGCGGCGCGCTTGGCGCTGGCGGCGTCAACGCGAATGGCGATGCCTTCGCTCTCGCAGGCGACATCACCCTTGAGCTCGGGACCAAAGCTCAAGCCATGCTGAAAGCGGCTGTTGATGCTGACGCGCAAAAAGCGGTTCTCGGGAGCTTCGCCGTCGCGCGCACCGCGCAGAGCGGCGGCCGCCGAAGCGGTGATCGTGACGACGACACCGACGGGAGCTTCGCGCTTCACGCCGAGCATGTTGTGCAGCTCGCCCGAGGCGTACAGGTCTTTGGCGATGTCGCAGCCGCCGACGAGCTCGCCGCCGATGTAGAGCTGCGGGATGGTGGGCCAATCGGAGAAGACCTTGATGCCTTCGCGCACGTCAGCGTCGGCCAACACGTCGACGGTGGCGTAGCTGGGCAGCAGCTCGTCGAGCATTTCGACGACGGTGGCCGAGAAACCGCAGCGGGGCTGCTGACGGTTGCCCTTCATGAACAGCACCACGCGATCGCTGGTGGTCAAAGCTTGCAAGCGGGCGCGAAGTTCGGGGCTGAGCTGCGACATGGTGGCTCCGGTGTCGTCCATCGCGCCTCGAAGAGAAACCCGCTGTGGGGCTTGTCGCCGAGGCGAGTGTCTTGAGGCGCGGGCGGGAAACACTTCCCCGCCAATGAAAAGTTGGTTGAGCCCGACATATCGACGACAATCGGTTCTGCCATGGGGGAATTCCCGCGCCTGCAGCCAAACGGACTGGTCGAGTGGCCCTCGATCGACGCCATGTACGCCCAGTGGCCGAACACGCTCGGCCGTGGTGCTTTGATTGTGCGGCCCGAACGCAGCCTGGCGCCTCTCGAAATCGTCGATGTCGTCGTCGACGTTCCGGGCGAAGCGTCGCGCACGTGCAAAGCCGAGGTGGTCCGCCTTGAACCCGAGCGCGCGATGCTGCGCCTGCTCGACGGGCCGTTGCCGCCGTTGCCGCCCCCGCCGGTGAACCCGTTCGCCGCCCGCGCCGTGAACCTCGCCGACGCGATGACGCCGCTGCCCGACGAGATGCCCGCCCCCGACGTGCTGCCGCGGCCAGCGTCGCGCCCCCGCCTGCCGGTGCGCGAACCCTCGGGCCCGGTGCCGCGCGTGGCCCTCACGCCGGTGGCCGAGGTGGTCGCCGAGCACGATCCGCTGCCTGAGACCGCGGCCCCCGCGTCGGCAGGAGCGTCGTCGTCGTGGGCAGCAGGGCCGGCGGCGATGTCGTCGTTGCCGCCCACGCCGTCGGGGGCCTGGTCGCCGCCCACGCCCACGGCCGAGCGTCCTGCAGTGCGGTCCAACCCGCCCACGCCGTCGATCGATACGCGGCCGCCCTCGCTGCGGTTTCCGTCGGGGCGCCTGGTGGGTGATGCCGATCCGTTTGCGGCCACACCTGCAGCGCCCACGGCGGATCTCACGGCGCGCCGCACGTCGTCGCAGATCATCCCGGTGAACATGGCGGTCACGCCGTCGACGAAGGTGCCGTCGCCCGAAGCGCTGCCCGCACCGTCGGCAAAGATCGCCCCCGTGCCGTCGATGAAGACCGCCGCGTCGGCCACCAGCACCGGCATGATCGACGCGGCGCCGTTGCGCGCTGCGCTGGCGCCCACGTTGTCGGGCACCGTGTTGCGTTTCGGCAGCCCCACCGAGTTGCAGGCGGCCCGCGGCGACCTGCTCAACCTCGGGGCGGTGCTCGCCGTCGGCGACATCAGCGCCAGCAGCATCGACCTCGCCATCGCCGTCGGGGGCGTGGAGACCAAAGCGCGCCTGAAGGTGTCGCTGTCGGCGGCAGCACCCGGCACGATGGTGGTGCAGGCGGCCCGCCGCGATGAGTGGAAACCGCTGCTCGACGAGATCGATCGCGCCCTCACCGGCAACCGCACCGGTGGTGTTCCGGCCGCTTCGTCGACGTCAAACACGTCGAGTGTGCCGGCCGTCGCGTTGCAGTTGTCGCCGGCGGGCACGCTCACCAACCCCGTCACGCCCCGCGGCATCATGATGTTGCCGTTGCAGCGCCCGCTCAACGAAGCCGATCTCAAAACGCCGTCGGTGCCGCTGTTTCTGCGCTGGCTGCGCACCACGCGCGGCGTGTTTCGCGTTGAACTGGTGGCCACGCAGGAGGCGCAGTCGGTGTCGTTCGTCGTCGTCGACGGGCGGGAAATTCGTTCCACGGTGGCCGCAGGCACGCTGGGCAAGATCCTCGCGGGTCACATCTACACCTACACCATGACCGAGCTGCCGCGCGCCCCCACGACGGGCGGTTCTGTGCGCACGCTGCACCTGATGGTCGAAGTGCTGCGCGGGCTGTTGGCCGAGCACGCCCTCGACGACATCGCTGCTACTTTTCCCCACACGCGCGATCCGCGGTTGGTGCGCGCCGTTGCCGCCGTGGCCGACGCCCTCGGCTTCAGCGGGCCCGCCGCCCGCGTCGTGAAATCGAGCCTGCAGGGCGACGACACCGTCGCCGGCATCGTCGCTGGCCCCGCCACCGCGCGCATCACCTGGGAGACCCTGGTGATCCTGGAGCTGTTCGCCGGCTTGACCCTCGCCGCCGGCGAGCCCCGTCGGGCCACGCCGAGTGCGATTGCCGGCATCGGCAGCACACCGGCCACCGATCCGTTCGAAGGCAAAGACCACTACGCCGTGCTCGGCTTGCACTGGTCGTGTCCGCCCTCAGCGATCTCCGAAGCGCACAACAAAGCGCGCCGCGAATACGGCCCGCAGGGTGCACGCCGCCCCGCCGACGACGTGATCGCGCAAAAGGCGCTCAAGCGCATCGACGACGCCTTCAGCGTGCTGGGCAACACCGACAAGCGCCACGCCTACCGCACCGCCACCTACAACCTCGCGTGGAACCAGCAGGCGCAGCTGTTGGTGCAGCAGGCGAAGGCGGCCATCTACCGCAAGGAGGTGGTCGAGGCCCGCGACCTGCTCGCCGCCGCCGTCGACCTCGCGCCCACGCCCACGCCCGAAGCGGTGCTGCTGCTCGAGTCGCTCAAAAAGCTGTAGCTGCCGCGCCGAGATCTGCGATCGACGACGACGCCCGATGCTGGTACCGACGCGTCGTGCGGGTGTGCGTTCTTGGTTCTGGCAGCAAGGGCAACTGCCTGGTGATTTCAGGCGGTGGCGTCGTCGTCATGGTCGACACCGGCTTTTCGCCCCGTGAAACGCGCGCGCGCTTGCGGCACCTCGATCTCGACCTCACCGACATCAGCGCCATCCTCGTCACGCACGCCCACGGCGACCACGTCAAAAGCGTGAAGCAGTTGGCGGGCAGCCTGGGCATCAAAACCTGGGCCACCGAAGCGACGAAGCGGTTTGCGAGCACGTTTACGTCGTTTGCCAACCACGCCGTCGTCAAGCCTGGTGAGCGCTTCAGCATTGGCGGCCTGAGCGTTTTGCCGGTCAAGACCTGCCACGACGAGCCCGGCAGCGTGGCGTACGCCATCACCGACGGCGACGAAGCGTTTGCCATCTGCACCGACCTGGGCGACCCGAGCGAAGCCGTTGGCGCCGGCCTGCGCGACGTCGACACGCTGATGCTCGAGTTCAACCACGACCGCGCGATGCTGCAAAACGGCCCGTACCACGCACGCCTGAAGCGGCGGGTGGCCTCGAAGTATGGCCACCTCAACAACGACGACGCGGCCACGTTGTTGCGCCACGCCGTCACGCCGAACCTGTCGCGCCTGCTGTGTGCGCACCTGTCGGAAGTGAACAACACGCCCACCAAGGCGTTGACCGCCGCGCGCACCGTCGTCGACGGCATGGACGTCGACGTCGCCGTGGCCCCGCAGCACTCGCCCACGAACTGGTTGCGCGTGCGCCGTCGTGGCCCTGCGGGCGAGGTGGTCGACGTCAAGCGCGTGCTGGAAGCCCGTGTCGTCGTCGAGAAACCTGCAGCACCTGCACCTGCTCCAGCACCGGCACGCACGTCGTCACCCGCACCAGAGGCACCGGTTGCACAACCGGCAGCTTCGTCGGCGGTGATGGCCCTGCGCGAAGCGGTCACCCGTCGGCAGATGGCGTTGTTT
>JBIKRQ010000671.1:0-4218 GCA_044349155.1 Myxococcota bacterium | reverse complement strand
GGTTTGCCACCGCCGTTCAGACCTGCCGGAAGCAAGCGCGAAACGTATTCGACTTCGTCGTTTCGAGCCTCGCTGGCCGCCAGTCGCTGCTGCCGGCGTCAGCCACCTGAACGGTTACGTGCGCTCGGATGCTACTCATAGTCTGTAGACGTTTTCCTCGCGCTCCGTGAGCGTTAGGTATAGTCGTTGATTCACGGAAGGTGTTCGGCCGAAACCTGAGACGCGCCAGAGAGAGTCGGGCGTTTAGTCAGGACTCTCTGGCTGCAGAATGCGGCCTTCATCGCACGTATGTGGGAAGCGTCGAGCGGGGCGAACGGAACGTCGGACTGCTGAACATCGTTCGGCTAGCGCGTGCCCTCGGGTGTTCTGCGGCGTTTCTGATGGAGGGCGTCGAATGATCAACTCTCCATATGACCAAATTGAACGCTCAGAATGGAAATCCAAAACAAATGAACTGGTAGCTTCGCACGAGTTACTCGGCGATGAAAATAAGCTGCTCAAGCACATTAACGACGCATGGACGGCAGTATGGACAACGACTATTGGATCTGGCGCGCTTGCCATTTCGTTTAGGGACACTGCGCCGCGGGCGCAAATCGTTGGTGACTTCTTTGAGAGTTTGATCGCGAGGAGCTTGGCTGGCATTGGCTGGCGTCGAGGGACCACAACCAAAGAGAAGGACATCGTAAATTTAAACGATGATTCGTTGAGCTTCGAGATTAAGACATCAGGACAAGCGAGCGCGCGGATTTACGGAAACCGGAGTTATGCGCAGGCCGTCGAGGGCGGCGACATAGAGAGCACACGGAAATCAAGAAGTGGATACTACCTCTGTGTCAACTTCTTTGGTGACAAGATCTACCGGGTCCGCGTTGGATGGATCGACGGAGCCGATTGGAAGGCCCAGAAGTCGGAAACTGGACAGATGGCAGAATTGCAGGATTATGTTTACAGTATGAAGCTTGTCGACGTCAATGGGGTATACCTAGAGCACACACCGCTGTGTGTTGTTGACGGCGTCGGGGGTACGACTGTCTCCGAGATGAAGAGTTGTGGTTTCTTTTCGTTCTCGGATGTGATCGAAAGACTGGCGTTGGACAGCGTTCCCTCGGAAAACGCACTCAAGGACGGCTTGATCGGCGAGGGCTTAGTTGCGGCGACTGCAGCTCGGGTCACTCGGTCCCTTTGTAGGTCTGAACAGTTTGGCGCTATTCTGCGGCTGAAGAATCTAGCCCGCTAAACAATTTCTCTTGGACGCGCGGAATCTGCATCAACGCGCGGGCGCGCTCGAGCCTATCGGCGATAATGGCGACGTAATCCGGGCGGATCTCAAATCCAACGACGTCTCTACCTAGGTTCAAGGCCGCCTCCGCAGTTGTGCCTGAGCCCATGAACGGGTCAAAAACAACATCTCCCGTCTTGCTGCAGGCTCTCAAGATGCGGTCGATAACAGCAATGGGGAACTGAGCTGGATGCGGCGTTCGCTCTGGCGAGCTGCGGTCGGCACCAGAGGTAACCTTTGCAAACTCCCAGACGTCACTCGGATTCTTGCCGAGAGGATTGCATCGGAGCTTCCCATTCTTTTTCTGATTTGGGTACTTGACGTTTTTGTCACGCACATCATCAAGATTAAACGTGTAATCAATTGAATCCTTCACGTACCAAAGAAACTTCTCATTCCTTGGGGAGAATGTATGCCTAGTCGCAACCCCTGCACCATAGTGCCATACGATCTCCTGCTGGAGGAACAGAGGCACCTTATCCCAAAGAAGATAGGATATCGGGACTGCCTTTCCTTTGTTAGGAACATCAAAATACCCAAGATTTAACCAGAATGCACCGGTGGGAGTAAGTAGGCGTCCGATGAGGTCGAGCCACTCCTTGGACCAAGTAACGTAGTTGTCAATCGTGCTGTGGTGCTCGTATTCCTTGCCGATGTTGTACGGCGGCGAGGTGACAGCGAGATCGAAGAGTTCGGGAGGCAGCCGCCGCATCGCGTCGACACAGTCGATTTGGTAGATGGCGACGCCGGGCGCCGAGTAGGCGGGCCGGCCAAGACGAGCGCTGATCAACTCCAGCTTGGTCATGCGCTAGGGTCAGACAGCAGACGAGCCGAGTCAAGGGGCTTTGGTTCGGCCGCACCCAACGGGACGCATTTGCGGCAGCTGCAGGGGGACCGCGCTTGCGCGGTCCCCCTGCAGCTGACCCGGAAGGGATGGCCGCTTGCGGCCAATCCCTGGAGGGCTTTGCGCAAATGCAATGTTGGCCGCGCTCATGGCTGATTGCTGTCTCGATCGGTTCTTAGGTCTTCATCAGCGTCGCGGAATGTGCTGCTCGAAGGCGAGCTGCGATCTTTTTGCCAAACAGCAACGCGCCGGCTGAAAACACATCCTCTCGAGTCACAATCGAGACGGCAATGTCTGTTTTCTTATTTGATATATCAGATGCAATCTTCGCCGCCTGACTTGTCGTCGCCGTTTCGCCGTCGACTTTTGCTGCATCCGCGATCGCCTTACTAAAGGAGGAGTCCGGCGGCACCTCGACGGCCTCGTACGTCACAGCTGACCAAGTCTCGTCGGCATTCTTCTTCTTCTTCGGCGCAAATGTCGTCACGACATGGAAGAGGACTTCTGGCCGTACTAGGTTCTCGACCTCGCGGCACGGTGTAATGAAAACTGCCGACTCACCCAGAACAGTTTTTGACTCATCAATCAAATTTTGAACGCGGTCTTTAAGCGGATCGCTTTCAGCGCCATCACGATCTGCAATTACCACATTATGGAGGGCAATCGAGAAGAGGCTAACCAATGATGGACGCGAACTCCCATCGATTCCGACATGAGCGAGCAGAGCCCCGCCATACATAGAGAACGCAAAATCTCTCCCCTCGAGAAGATCTTCGGCAACATCTCCGAGCAGCCGACGCATGTAAATAACATCTGATGGCCCCTCGACCCAAACGACCGTGTTAGCGAGCCAAAGCTGCGAAGGCCGAATACCTAAGTCTGCTAACAGGGCATGTCGGTCACCGATTTTCGGCATTTTGTGAGCTGAGGTCGCTCCCTGGAGATCGAGCGAAACGCGGAATATGGTCCAGTCGTCTGACGCATCAACAATTGCTGTGGAGTGACTTGTAATAAACAGCTGATTCCCTTTTAGCTCATCAGTGACAATGCGCATCAACTTCACCACTGCCCCGGGGTGTAAATGCGCCTCAGGTTCCTCTATTATTACAATTGATGGTTTCGCTTTTCTCGCGCGGAGAAAAGACAGCAAAATAATGAATTCTGAGACCCCAGTCCCAAGATTCCTGAGGTGAACTGGCAAATCGCGCTCACCACGTCTAAAGGTCAACCTCATATCTTGCGGATAGACATCAATATTAACGAATGACTCCTCATTCAACAAGATCTTGATCCAACCAGCAAGATCGCGGCGAACATTTGTCCATTCTGATATCTTTGACTGGTCATTGAACAACTGATGGAGATTCTGAAGTGTTTGCCCCCCATTGGTCGCATGTGGCCCAGCAACACCGCGGGCTGAAAAAACATCCCTAATCGGGTCTACAAATAGTATCGCGTCTGCGACGCTGCGGAGGAAGGCTTTGTACGCTGCGGAATGCGCGCCCAAACCGGCATCTTGCCAGCTTCCTTGGGTCGTGTTGTAGACAAGTATCTTCCCGTTCGGCCCTCGCATTAGGATAGGCCTCTCGTCGATGTACGGCGTAACCAGGACGGGAACGCCTGGCGCTCTTTCAACCTGGAGGCGAACTGTTCCATTGCTTGCAAACTGGGCGACCTCCGGCGGAAACTTTAGCACATCAAATTCGAGAGTAGCGAGTAGCGTTGTATCCTCCATCAACAGCCAGGCATCTGTGACGGGGAAGTCTGGGGTGACTGTGAACATGATAGAGTCGTTCGGTGCGTAGGCCAAGGATTCTAGGACCGCCTTCAGCCACAGCATGAACCTGCCAAAGTTCGATTTTCCCGTATTGTTCGCACCAACAAGTAAATTGCTTACACCCAAGCCATCGAGGGTGAAGCTTCTATTGGGCGAGAACGATTTCCAACCAGATATCGAAATACTACGCAGCATTGGTTTCCTCTTGGTTTTTTGCGGCCAACGGGACGCATTTGCGGCAGCTGCAGGGGGACCGCGCTTGCGCGGTCGCCCGGAAGCTGACCCGGAAGGGATGGCCGCTTGCGGCCAATCCCT
>JBIKRQ010000129.1:0-15579 GCA_044349155.1 Myxococcota bacterium | reverse complement strand
TACTCGAGAATCCAGGCGATTACGGCGGCTACTGCTTGATGAAGCGCAGGCCGGCGTGGTCTTTCACAACGCCGGGGAAGCGCAGCACCTGGTTGTGCATCGACACGTACACGCCGGGCACCGCGAGCTGCACCGCGAGCAACGCCTCGGTGAGGTTCTGCAGGGCGTCGGTGTTGCGCAGCTCGTAGGGGCGCATGGCGCCAGTGAGCACGATGGGCACGCGCGGCGTGTCGCCCAGGCGTTGGCACAGCTTGTCGCCGGTGAACTGCAGGCGGTCGGTGCCGTGGGTGATCACAAGCCCGTCGTGGCTTTGCTGGTACACGCCCGCGACGGTGGCGATGCGCTCGTGGTCGTCGTCAGACATCTGCAGCGAGTCGATGTTCATGACCGGGATGCGCTCAATCGTGACGCCCCGCAGCATGAGCCCGGCAATCATGATCTCGAGCACCGACCGCTGGTTGCTGATCGTGCCGTCGGATTCGTTGTAGGTCTTTTCGATGGTCCCGCCCGTCGAGAGCAGGGCGATACGCCGGGTCATGGCGACGTCGTTGTCCAAAGCACGGCGAACGTCAACGTCTTGGCGGCGCCGAAGCGATCCGACGCGTTGTCGTCGACGGCTCAGCTTGCGCTGGAGTCGGCCGATGGACAAGATGACCCCACTTGTAGCGATTGGTTCGCGCCGACGAACCTCTGGACAACGACTGGAAGCGACCATGAGCACCCTGTTTCTGCCCCTGCTCCCCCTGCGCGACATCGTCGTCTTCCCTGAGTCGTTGCAGGCGCTGTTCGTGGGTCGTCCACGTTCCGTCGCAGCGCTCGAGGCCGCCATCCGCGCCACCGGTGACGCCGAGCGCCGCATCGTCTTGTCGGCGCAACGCACGGCGAAAGCCGAAGAACCCGGCACCGACGACATCCACGCCATCTGCGCCATCGGCGTGGTCCGCACGCTGCTGCCGCTGCAGAACTCGATGATGAAGGTGCTCGTTGCTGGCGAAGAGCGCGCGCGCATCAAACGGTTTGTGACCGCCGCCGAAGCGGGCATGCCCACCGATGGAGGTATTGAGCCGTTTTACGTCGAGCTCGAGCGCATCTCGTCGCTGGAAATCGAACCGTCTGCCGAGGCCGTCGCCGACCTCATGCCGCGCCTGATGGGCACGTTTGAAGAGTTCGCGCGCCTGTCCAAGCGCCTGCAGCCCGAGGTGCCAAAGAACGTCGCCGAGATCCTCAACCCGGGTCGCCGCGCCGACGTCATCGCTGGCTACGTGCCGATCCGCCCGCAAGACAAGCAGGCGTTGCTCGAAGAGATGAACGTCGAAGCGCGCATCCGCCGCCTCGTCGAGCTCATCGATGCCGAGTGCGAAGTGGTGCGCATGCAGCGCAAGGTGCGCGGGCGTTTCAACAAGCGCACCGATCAGCCGCGCGAAACGCCGCCCACGCAATCGTCAGCCCCTCAGGGCGGCTCGTCGGGCGACGACCTGCAAGACGAGTTCAAAAACGAGCTCAACGACCTCGAGCAGCGCCTCGCGAAAAAGAACCTCACCACCGAGGCCCGTGAACGCGTCGCCCGCGAGCTGAAGAAGCTCCGCATGATGTCGATGATGTCGGCCGAAGCCACCGTCGTGCGCGGCTACCTCGACTGGGTCGCTGCCTTGCCGTGGCGCACCTACAGCGAAGACCCGATCGACATCTCCACGGCCGAAAAGATCCTCGACGAAGACCACTACGGCCTCGAGAAGGTCAAAGAGCGCATCCTCGAGCACCTCGCGGTCGAGAAGCTCGTCGAGCGCATGAAGGGCCCCATCCTGTGCCTCGTGGGCCCGCCGGGTGTCGGCAAGACGTCGCTGGCGAAGTCGATTGCGCGCGCCACGGGTCGTGAGTTTGTGCGCTTGTCCCTCGGCGGCGTGCGCGACGAAGCCGAAATCCGCGGCCACCGCCGCACCTACATTGGTGCGTTGCCGGGCAAGTTCATCGCCAGCTTCAAGCGTGCCGGCACCAGCAATCCGGTGCTGTTGCTCGACGAGATCGACAAGATGTCGACCGACTTCCGCGGCGACCCGGCGGCAGCGTTGCTCGAGGTGCTCGACCCCGAGCAGAACCACAGCTTCGTCGACCACTACCTCGACCTCGACTACGACTTGAGCAAGGTGCTGTTCATCTGCACGGCGAACTCGTTGTCGGGCATCAGTGGCCCGCTGCAGGACCGTCTCGAGGTCATTCGCCTCTCGGGCTACACCGACCTCGAGAAGCTCGCGATCGCCAAGCAGTACCTGGTGCCCAAGCAGCTCGAGGCCAACGGCCTTGCCCGCTTCGACGACCTCGCCGACAGCCCCACGGTTGGTGGCGAGGCCACGCGCCTGCAAACCGGTGGTGCGCAGGTGAGCTTCGACGACGGCGCCATCAAGAAGGTCATCCACGGCTACACGCGCGAAAGTGGCGTGCGCAATCTCGAGCGCGAGATCGGCACGTGTGCGCGCAAGGCGGCCATCGAGCTGCTCAAGCGCGTGGGCGAAGTGGGCCAGGCGGCGTCTGCTTCGTCGTCGTTGTCGACAGAGCCTGCGAAGCCGGTAGTGGCACCGTCGACGTCGACGGGCGAGGGCGATACCGACGAAGGCCCCGCCCTCGACGAACTCGAGCTGCCCGCGGCCGATGGTCGTGCGCTTGCTGCTGAAGACCCGAAGAAGGCGGCGTTGCGGGCGCGTCTTGAAGGCCAGGAACTCAAGATCACCGCGTCGAAGGTGCGCACGTACCTCGGCACCGAGCGCTTCCAGCGCCACGACACCGACGGTGTCGACCAGATCGGTGTGACCAACGGTCTCGCGTGGACGAGCGTTGGTGGCGAGATGCTGATGACCGAAGTCAGCGTCATCCCCGGCCGCGGCAAGGTGCTGATCACGGGCAAGCTCGGCGACGTCATGCAGGAGTCGGCGCAGGCGGCCATGAGCTGGGTGCGGTCGCGCGCGCGGCAGTTGGGCTTGAGCCAGGACTTCTACGAGCGTATCGACGTGCACGTGCACGTGCCCGAGGGCGCCACACCGAAGGACGGTCCGTCGGCGGGCATTACGATCGCCACGTCGTTGGTGAGTGCCGTGACGCGCATTCCGGTGCGCCACGACGTCGCGATGACCGGCGAAATCACGCTGCGTGGTCGCGTGATGCCCATCGGTGGTCTGAAGGAAAAAGCCCTCGCGGCCCACCGCGCCGGTTGCAAAACCGTGATCATCCCGGGCGACAACAAGAAGGACATCCCCGACATCCCCGAGGCGGTGCGCAAGAAGCTGCGCTTCGTCCCCGTCGATACCGTCGAGGAAGTGCTGAAAGTGGCGCTCGCTGTGGAAGACCCCGAGGCCTTCTTCAAGAAGCTGTCGGAAAAGCCCGGCCACGACGTCTTCGACGACAGTGCCTTTAAACGCAAAAAGCGCCCCGAGGGCGCTGAAGAAGAAGAAGCCAAGGTGCACTGAGCAGCGACCAAGGCGCTTGGCGTGGTTGGCGATCGTCGACGACCACCAACAGCAGCAACACAACAGGCAGCTCACACGAGGCGGACCAGCAGTGGTCCGCTTTTCGTTGTCTTCGTCCGCGCGGCAAGCCGCATCCGGCAAAGAACGACGAGGTGGGAGCCAACGTCTTCGGCATCGATCACGGCATCGACGGCACACATCGACCAGAGGTCGCGTTCGCGATGTTCGAGGACCTGGCGACGGGCGACAGGTGCTCGGACATCGAGGTCCACAGGGGCCCCTGGTGGTCTGAAAAGGCCAGGGCCTTCTCGACAGGGCACCCAGACACCACGCCTCGAACCGCTCCCACCTGAGCGGCCGGTGTGCAGGCATGGTTCGCTGCTTGCGCAGCCTTCGTCTTGTCGCCAGTGACCAACGGCGTCGGCGTTGCTGGATGCTGTGCACCCAAACAACACCGCTGCGTTGCTCATCAAAACGGCTGAAAAACCGTCAGCAGCAGGTCACGTGTAAGTCGACGTACGACTTTTTTCGCCTGGAGGGCGACGACGCAAACCTTGTGGAAGGGATGGGCCGACGTCGACGACGATGTCTGCTGCTGCTGCCTGGACGAGGAACCGAGCGAAACCACAGATATTGTCGGACATGTCCGACCCTCCTTTCTGCACGACGGGCCAGTGGCCTGATGCCGTGCGACGCTCTGCGTACAGCTCGAACCGGGAACATCCCGGCTGGAGAGAGCGATGGCCCGAAACGTTGCCCAGGTGCGTTTGATTCACAAGCCCCGACCAGATCTGCGCAGATCAGAAGATCGGTTCGAAGGTGCCGCCGCACATCTCGAGCAGCGTGAGCCCGGCATGGAGCACTACGCCGTCGTCGGGGCTCCAGCGATCGACGGTTTGCGTGGCCTGTGACGAGCGCACCTCGATGATCCAGCGCGCACCATCTTCGCCATCCATGCCCAAGAACACCTCGGGCTCTTGCGCGAAACGACCCGCATCGAGCAGCCGCACCAGCGCGCCCCACTCCGACCGGTGGCGTGTCGACGTCGTGAGCTTCGGCAGGCCGTTTGGCGCGTGGTCGACGTTGCAGCGCAACTCCACCGTGTCGGCGTCTCGGGTGAGTGTGATCGCCACGGCAGGGAAGAACGAACGGAGCCAGACGAAGCGAATGACGTCGACGTCGTCGTCGCCCGTTGGGCGCTCAAACCGTGGTTCGCCGAGTCGATCAAGTTGTGCTGTGTACCAGTCGCGCTGAAGGTGGCCGGCAGGGGCCTTGCCGCCCAGGCGAGGGCGGTCTGCGTGCAGTTGCAGGCGCGGAAACACGTCGGGGACGCCGACGATGTCTCGACTCGGGCTGGGCTCCATCACGGAGATGGTGGCGACAGTGGCAGCGCACGCGACGAGAGCAGCAGCGACGTGGGTGAGCAGGCGCTTCATCGCCGTTCGACAGCGAGGCAGCGAACCGGTTCCGCGTCAGAACATCCTGGGGCGGATTTTCTTCACCGCGACCTTGCCGCCGTCGTCGTCGAGGTTGCCCTTGCGCTTCTTGGGGCCCTTCTCGAGGACCGACTCGAGCAGGCCGGTGACCTTCGAGAAGTTGTTCATGTACACGACCGAGCCGGGCTCAAGCTCGATCGCCTTTTTCAAATACATGAGCGCTTCGTCGTGGCGCTTCAGGCGGATCGACAGCACGACGCCGATGCGGTTGTACAGGGCGCCAGCGCGCGGGTTCACGGCGATGGCCTCCTCGAGGAGCTTCACCGCTCGCAGGTGGTCGCCCTTGCCTTCGGCCTCGCTGGCCTGCTCGAACAACACCAGCTCGCGCGGGCGTGGGCCCTGGGGCTGCGACTTCTGCACGTTGAGGGCCTCGAACAGCTCCTTGTAGGCCTCGACGGTGCTGTCGAAGTTCATCGCCAGCTTGGCGTTCATGAGCGCTGAGCTGAGGCGGCCCTCGGCGCGGTCTTTGAGCGCCTGCTCGTAGATGCGCTCGGCCTTCTTGCGCAGCTCAAAGGGCACCTGCGACGCCGCCGAAACGCGCGTGGCGGCCAGGGGGCGTGAGGCCGGCGGCACCGTCGACGAACCAGCGGGCATGGCACCCACCGAGAACGAGGCCGGCGGCGCGCCTGCAGTGCGCAGGTTCTGCCCCGGCAACGACATGAGTGCGGGCGCTTTGGGCACGTCGACAGGGGGCAACGACGGGGGCAGGGCCGGTGCTGGCGGCTCGATCGGCATCAACGCCGAGGGGGCGAGCGTCATCGGCCGCGGCAGGACATTGGTCTTTGGAGAAATGTCGAAGTCGTCGTCGTCGTCGTCGTCGTTGGGCTGCGGCTCGTGCAGCGGGACTGTGTGCTGCACGGGGGCCATCACCGGCAACGCTGCGGTTTGGTCGTCGTGGATGCGGCGTGGTGGGCCCAACAAGCCGTCGTCGATGTCGTCGTCGGCGACCGTGCCCGCGGGGGCGGACAGTGGTGGCAGGTCTTCGTGCCAGCTGGCGATGTCGTCGTCGTCGACGGCTTCGAGGCTCGGATCGCTGAAGGCGACCACTTCGTCGTCTTCTTCGTCGTCGTTGTCGAAGCCGCCATCGGGCGGGACGTCGTTGTCGTCGTCGTTGTCGTCGAGTGGGGCGCCGCCGCCGACGCCGACGTTGTCGTCGTCGACCGCATCGCCCATGCCGGTGGGATCGCGCAGCGCGCCGAGGCCGTCGTCGTCGTCTGCGCCGTTGTCGTCTGCGAAGTGCCCGGTGGGGCGGGTGGCCGCGAGCGGGTGCTGGCGACGTGGCGGTGCTTCGACGGGCTCGTTGTCGACGAGGGACGGCAGGCTGCGCACGGCGGGCAACGACGGACCGTCAGAGAAGACCGAGCTTTGGTTGTCGACGTCGTCCCACGCGGCTGCCGCGGCCGCGCGCAACGGATCGATGGGCTCGTCGTTGTCGGCGGGCTGTTCGCCATGGCTCTCGACGTGGTGCTCGACGGCGGGCTCGGCCTGCAGCGAGGCAAAGCGCCGGCTGACCGCGGGAGCCGTGGCCACCACCGTCGACGACGACGCTGCTGTCGGCGCGGGTGGAACAACCGGGGCAGGTGCGGGCGTTTTCCCCGCGCTCGATGGGGCCGGCTTCGACGTGCGCAGGCCCGGCACGGGACCAACGCGCGTGGGGGCTTCGCTCATGGCGCGCAGGCCGGCTTTGGCGAGGGCCTCGATGTGGTCCATGCTGGCGACGACGGTGCGCTCGGCAGCGGGCGGTGGTGCCGGCGGTGCAGCCACCAGCGGACGTCGTGGCGCTTGCGATTTCGAGGCGCTGCCTTCGCGCGGCTTCTTGAACCCCTTGAGCTTGATGAAGCCCTTGTCGGCGAGCATGGCGAGGGCGGTTTTGAATTCGCTCTCGTCCATCGCGGACTTTTTCTGGATGCGTCCAACGCTGCGCTTGCCGTTGACGAAGCTGAGCACGTGGCGCTCGAACGGCGTCATGCGGAGGCTGGCGCCGCCAGACCCGCCCGCGGGCTCGGGGATCGCGTCGGGCTGCATGAGCTGGGCGACGACGCCACCGAAGTAGAACTTGGCCTGCGTGGCTTCGCGTTGGCTGATGCCAGCGTCGCGCGATTTGAACGAACTCACCTCGTCGACAGCACCCACGTCGCCGAGGATCATTGCGTCTTCGCCGAAGTCAGGCTGGGCCTCTCGAGGTGCGCGGGACTTGCCTGGCTTCTGCGCCACCTTCACGGGGCGGTGATCGCGCTCGTCGTCGGTGATGTCGTCGCCGAGGAAACTGGCATCGAGGATGTAGTCACACCCCGGGCAAATAAATGCTCCGGTCGCTACCGCTCGGCCACACTTCGGACATTCCACGTCGATCGATCTCGACGTCGACCCTACTCCATGCGCGGCCACGTCGCCACGAACCGGCCGATGGTCTCGCTTCTTGCACCGCCGTCCACGGACAGCCGTCCACGGAAGCAGCACCAGCGCTTGAGGACTGCGGGAAACAGGGATAACGGTCCGCACCCCTCGTCGGAGTCTTGATGCGCCGCTTTGCGTCCCTCGTCTTGCTGGCTTGCTCCACGGCCCCTGCGGCCCTCGCTCAGGAGGCGCCTGCTCCTGAAGCAACGGCACCTGCCGCCGACGCGCCGGTGACGCCGTCACTCGAGCCCGTTGCCGTCGAGCCTGCACCTGCACCGGCCGTCGAAGCTGCTCCCGTTGCCGTCGCAGCACCCGCCGCGGTGGTGAAGCGTCCTCGTGGACCTACCGGTGGCCCGCAGCTCGAAGGCCCCCGTGACGGCGTGCCCGATTGCCGCGAAGGTGCTGCCGCCTGCATCAAGAACGACCTCTTCGCGTTGTGGCCGCGTCTGCGTCTGCGCGCCGGCTACGAGCTCATGCAGCAGGACGGCCAGGGAACGCCTGACCCGACTGACGGATTGCTCACCGTCGGCAACAGCGACGGCTTCTTCCTCGACCAAAACCGCATCGGCGTCGACGGCGCGTTCAAAGACGACTTCCGTTTTCGCTTGATCATGGATGTGATCACGCCGTCAACGGCCACGCAGGCCAACGATCCCGTGCAGTCGATTTCGGCCGCCGTGCGCGATGCCTGGGTCGCGTGGATGCCGTCGGACTGGTTGTTCGTGTCGGCCGGTCAGCAGTTCATGCCGTCTGACCTCGAGGGCAGCACCACAATCGCGGCGTTGCCGTTTGCGCGTCGCTCGGTGGCCACCAGCGGCATGCGTGCTGGTCATGGCTTCGCCCAGGCCGGTTTGTCACCGTCGCGCCAGATGGGTTTGGTGGTCGGCTCGACGGAGAACGCCCGCGTCGGCGACCTCGCCCTGCAGTACATGCTCGGCCTCGGCAACGGCAACGGCCAGAACATCCTCGGCAACGACAACAAGCTCCCCGCCGTCTACGCCCGCCTCGGCGTGGGCTACGTGCCAGAAGCCAACACGGGTGGTGTGGAAGCGCGTCTCGGCCTCGGTGGTCGCTACAACCCGCGCACCGTCGGCGAATTGCCCAGCCTCTTCAAAGAGATCGAGACGGCGTACTTCGTCGACGCCAGCGTCAAGGCAGCGGGCTTCAACATCGCCGGCCAGGTCATCTACAAGCAGACCACCTTCCCCGAGAACCCCGACGACCTCGTCCCCAACTTCGGCACGCCCGAGACGGGCCTGGGCGCCACCGCCTGGATCTTCGTCGACGAGCCGCTGGGCATCTCGTTGGGCGGCGTGATCCCCGCGTACCGCTTCAGCTACTTCGATCCGTCGTCGTCGTTTGCCGACGATGCCGTCATCGAAAACACCGTTGGCATCCGCTGGAACCTGCCCACCGATGGGCTGCCGCTCAGCCTGTTCGTCGACGGCACGCTGCCCACCGAAACGGGCACCGGCGTGCGCGACCTCGACAACGCCCGCTTCACAGCACTCCTGCAGTTGGAGCTGTGAGCATGGCCACCCGCCGCGGCGACGATGCAGCACCCGCAGACCCGCGCGCCGTGTTGGCGGGCATCGATGGCTTTGCCCTCGGTGCGCCCGAGTTCGTGCGCGCGCTGGCGACGTTGAAATCGACGTACCTCGCGGCGGCCGAAAACCCGCAGGGCTTCGAGCTGAAGGACTGCCGCTACTGCAGCAGCTGCATGTTCTGCACGAGCTGCACGAGCTGTTACCGCTGCACGCACTGCACGGGCTGCGAGGGCTGCAGCAACTGCACCCACTGCGTCGACTGCGTGGGCTGCCACCAGAGCGCCTACTGCACAAAGAGCGAGCGCTGTGTGGGCAGCAAGTACCTCGAGCGCTGCGAGTCGTGCTCCGACTGCACGTACTGCTTCGCCTGCGTGGGCCTTGTGAAGAAGGACTTCCACATCCTCAACGTGCAGTACGACAAGAAAACGTACTTCGCCCTCGTCGCGAAGTTGCGCGCGCAGCTGGGGTGAGCCGTGGTGCGGGAACGTCACGTCGGTCGTCGGCTGTGGCGTCGTCGCAAGCGGCGCACCGAGCCCGCTGTTGATGGCGAGAAGCAGAAGGCGTTGCCGCCATCGCCGGGGCTTGTGGGACCGGCAGACCACGACGACGACGAGTTCGAAGACGACGAACTCGACGTTGCGCCGTTTGCATCCCCACCGGCGCCTCCTGCGCAAGTGACGGTGGCCACAGCCAAAAAGCCCGGCTTTTTCGCGCGGTTGTTCGGCAAGAAGGAGCCGCCGGCACCGCCGCCGCCGCCTCCCGACCCGCTTGCACCGATCATGGCCGTGCCGCGTGGCGCTGCCCGCCTCGATGCCTTTGAGCAGCGCTTGAGGGCGTGTGCGCCGGGCAGCCACGAGGCTCATGTGATCGCGGTGGCCTTCTTCGACGAGCTGGTGACCCTCGCCGACGACGCGGGCGTCGAGCTGTCGTTGATGGAGTCGCGCGTGACGGCGTGTGCTGATGCGCTGGTGGCGTGCGGTGAAGACGAACGCGCCGGCGGCTTGTACGTGCGCCTGGGTCGACGTCACCAGGCCGCCGAGTCGTTCGTGAAAGCGGGCGCCATCGAAGCGCTCGAAGAAGCCCACGCCGAGCTCGCCTTCGCCGAGGGGGGCCGTCGTCTGGAAGCGCGGTTGGCCTTCGAGCGGTTTGAGGCGTTGTTCCTCGTCGGGCGCCGCATCGAAGCCCTCACCAGCCTCGAGCGCGCCGTGCAGCAGTCGATGCAGCACCCCGTGTACGTCGAGGTGCTCAACGGCTTTCGCGCGCGTTTGCCTGCTGCTGGTGGCGTGGTGCTCACGGCGGGTGACGACGTCGTGCGGGTGCTGTCGCGCTTTCCGCTGGTGCTCGGGCGCGGTGAAGACAGTGCTGTGCGCATCGACAGTCCACTCGTGTCGCGCGCGCACGTCGACATCCAACGGCGGGCCGGCGAGCTCGTCGTCAACGACCTGGTGTCGTCGGGGGGCACACGCATCGACGACGTGGTGATCGCGGGGCCGACGCCGTTGTCGGCGCGCGGCTGCATCGACCTGGCGGGCGTGCAGATCGACTACGACGTCGACGACGCGCGCCTGCTGCTGCGCCCGCGCCTGCGTGCGCGACTGGTCACGTTGGCGGCGCGCACCCCGCACTTGAACGATCCCGCGCTGGGCATGGCGCTGCACCTCGACAACGGCCGCGTGGTTCTCGTCGCCGACGGCCGCGCACGCATCAACAACGAAGCGCCGCGCATCGATCAGCTGCTGCTCGTGGGTGACCGCCTCGTCGTCGCCGGCCGCACCTGGCTCGTGAGCGGATGATCGAGCACCGCCGCTTCGGCCGCACGCTGCGCTTCGACGACGACGGCATCCACCTGCTCCGCATTTTTCGTCGACCAGTCCATGTGCCGTGGTCCGCCGTCGCTTTCGTCAGCCCCACGCCTGCTGTCGAGGTGGTTGATGGTGTGTGGCGCATCAAGCCGGCATTGCTGCCGTACGCGTCGGCCGACGTGATGGTGTTCGACATCGTCGAGCTCGACGCGGTCGCGGGGCTTTCGTTGCCGGTGCAGACGCTGGTGCATTCGCCAGGGCGCGGCGTCTGGAGCGAAGACCTGCACACCGCGGCGTTGTCGTCGTCACGCGAGGCGTTGCTGGCGCTGGTGTTCACGCACTGTCGCCAGGAGCTGCTCTGTTACGACGTGTGAGCTCAGGCGCGCGGGTCGTCGGGGCCGATGGGGTCTTCGCCTTCGAACGCCAGCCCATCGCGCGTGATGCCCAGATACAGGCAGCCCTGTGGGCCTGCGACGACGGCGTGCAACGTATCGGCGGCCATCGGGGCTTCCATGCCTGCTGCGACCTCGACACCGTCGTGCAGGAACGAGCCGGCCAGCACGAGCACGTCTTCGTGGCCCACATGGCGGTGCGACGGAAACGTGGCCCCAGGGGCCAGCCGCACAAAGCCGCTGATCGCGGTTTCGAGGCCCGGTCCAGGAGTGAGGTGAAACAACTCAAGACCCGGCACATGCCCGGGCATCCAGCTGTCGACGTCGTCGATCGCGGCGAACAGCTCGGTCATGGCCTGCTGCGACACCGCCAACATCTCGGCGGCCCGTCGCACAAACGGCGCGTACCACGGGCCCGCAATGCTGCTGAGCAACGAGGCGCGCAGCGACGACGACGGCGTCACCGGTTCGCACATGGCCAGCAGCAGCTCGAGATCGTCGTTGTCGAAGTGGTCACTGCTCATGACGACCCCCAAGTGCCGACGCTCCGTCGACGTCAACCAACGCTTTGGCCAACTTGTCGCGCGCCGCAAACAACCGCGATTTCACCGTGCCTTGCGCCACGCCGGTGCGCGCAGCGATCTCGTTGGTGGACAGGCCGTGGAAATAGGCGAGCTCGACGACGGTGCGTTGGTCGTCAGACAGCGCGGCCAGGGCCTCGCGTACCCGCACGCGTTGCAGGCGCAGCAGCGGATCCTGCTCGGGGGCAGCGGTGCGTGCGGCTTCGCTGGTGTCGTACTCGACGCTGCGCGACACCCGCGGCGACTTCTGCCGGTCCAGACAGCGACTGCGCATGCGCATGGCCAGCCAGGTGCGCACCGAGCCGCGCGCAGGATCGAAGTCGGCAGCCCGCTTCCAGGCTTCGACAAACACGTCGTGGAGCACGTCTTCGGCTTCCGCGCGGTTGCTCAGCAGGCGCACGCCCAGACCCAGCAGCAGGCCACTGTGGCGATCGTAGACGGCCGCCAGCGCCTGCTGGTCGCCCGCCACCACACGCGCCAGCAGCGCTGCGTCGGCAGCGTCGTCGGTGGCTGGTAGCGGTGCGCCCTTCACCACGCCTGCATCCCACATCGGCGTCGCCTTGGCGAACGCGCAGACACGCAGGGGTCGAGGGGAGAAGCACACAGCAGGTCTACGGCGCTCGTGCCGCATCGGTTCACTGAGTGATCGCGGCGCTGATCGCGGCGGTGGCTTGCGCGCTGCACCGCCAGAAAAGCAAAAACCCCGGCGAAAACCGGGGTTTGAACCTTGTTGGAGCCGACAGCCGGAGTTGAACCGGCGACCTACTGATTACGAATCAGTTGCTCTACCAACTGAGCTATGTCGGCGACGGCGTGCACCCTAGCTGTGCTGTCGGCGCTGTCAAGTCACTCGTTGCTGCAAACGACAACGGCGCGTTGGCATCCGCCGGGCCGCGGCTTCAGTGGCTGTGGCGGTGGTGGAGATCGGGTTGGTGCGCGTGCGTGTGCACCAGCAGATCGTGGCGGTGCACATGGCTGTGCTTGCCCGCGATCACGGCTCCGTCGGCGTGGGCATGCTGGTGGTGCTCGTCGTGCTCGTGTTCGTGCTCGTGCTCGAGGGGCTCGTGGGTGTGCTCGTGCTCGTGCCGCTCCTGCAGGTGCAGCCACATGCCCAGCAGCATGAGCGCGCCAGCCGCCGCCAATGGCCACGTGAGCGGCTCGCGAAACACGATCAACGACGTCACGGCCCCCACAAACGGTGCGGTGCCAAACCATGCCCCCGTGCGCGACGTGCCCAGATGCCGCAGCGCCACGACGAAGCACGCGAGGCTGAGGCCGTAGCCGACAAAGCCCACGAGCATGAGCAATGCTGCCGTCGACCACGACGGCCACGCCTGCGCCAGCAGCAGCGCGACGACGACGTTGACGCTCCCCGCAGCGGCTCCTTTGAGGCCCGCCACGAGCAACGGGTCGGCGGCCGATGCGGCCTGCGTGAGGTTGTTGTCGATGCCCCAACACAGGCACGCGCCGACGACCAGGGCGGCCCCCGCGTTGAAGGCGAAGGCGCCGTTCACACTGCTGAGATCAACGCTGACGAGCACGCCACCGACGACGATCGCGGCCATGCCGAGGGCGATGCGGCGGTCGACGTTTTCGCGAAACACGAGCCAGGCGATGG
The DNA here is from genome assembly GCA_044349155.1 of Myxococcota bacterium. Lineage (GTDB taxonomy): Bacteria > Myxococcota > UBA727 > UBA727 > VGSZ01 > VGSZ01. The sequence goes on along the minus strand of JBIKRQ010000129.1, from coordinate 2,288 downwards.
CGGCGGTGAACACGCCCTCGAGGTTCAACAACAACGACGACGTCGACGCTGCGGTGGCCTGCAGCCCCAGCACCAACAGCACCGGCGCCGCCACGCCGCCGGCGACCACCGCTCCCGCGAAGCGAACGCGCGCGTTGCTGGGCACCGGCACGATCGCGGCACCGCGGAGGTGTTTGACGAGGAGCAGCAGCAGCACGCCCAGGCCCGAGCCCAGATACAAAAGGCCTGCACCGACGTTGGCGCCGATGTCGGCCGACAACAGCTTCACCGCCGGCGTGCTCGCCCCAAACAAGAGGGCGGCCAACATCGCGGCACCAACACCGACGGGGAGACGAGCCGTAGACATCGCCGCACGATGCGCATGGGTCACAGCAGGCGCAACGGGCACGCAACGCGGTCGTTGTGCCGCAGGGGGCGGGTGCTGGCATTGCGTCGACGACAACGACGTATCACGTCGGCTGCATGAGTCTTCCTGCCTGCCCCAAGTGCCGTTCCGAGTTGACCTACGAAGACGGCTCGTTGCTCATCTGCCCCGAGTGCGCCCACGAGTGGACGCCCGCGGCCGCCGCTGCCGCCGACGAGGACGACGATGGTGGCGCGTTCATCGTCAAAGACGCCAATGGCACGGTACTCGCTGATGGCGACAGCGTCGTCGTGGTGAAGGACCTGAAGGTCAAGGGTGCTGCCACGCTGAAGAGCGGTACGCGCGTGAAGAACATCAGGCTCGTCGACAGCGACCACAACATCGACTGCAAGATCGATGGCTTTGGCGCGATGGCCCTCAAGAGCGAGTTCGTGAAGAAGGCGTGAGCTCACGTTGATTGGCGGGGAAGTTTCCCCGCCCGCCCCTCAGAACCATTCGCCTCGGCGACAAAACCGCAAAGCCGGTTTTCTCTTCGAGGCTCAGCCCGAGCCTTTCGCGAAGGCGCTGCGCGTGTAACGAGGAGCCATGGTCGATCGTCGCCGCAGCGCTCCCTCGTCGTCGTCAGCGCAGTCGTCTGCGGCACCGCCACCGTCGTTTGTGGTGGCGTTGTGCAAGCCCGGCTTCGAGCCCGCGGTGGTCACCGAGCTTGCCCACGACGGCCTGCGCATGTCGTTTCGGCGGCCGGGGTTTGTGTCGTTCAAGTCGGACCGCCCCCTCGTCGCCGACGACGTGCGCGAGCTGTCGCTGTTGTTTCCGCGCCGCCTCGGGCTGGCCGCTGGTCCGTTTGAAGACGACATCGCCGCCGTCGATCGCGCCGTGGCCATCGCTGAAGCGGTGGAAGCGCGCGTGGTGGTGTTGTCGCGCGAGGGGCTGTTGCCCGACGACGCAGCCGACCTCGTCGACGACGAAGCCCGCCGCGTGCAGGGGCTGATCAACGCCCGCTACCACTCGCCGCCGCTGCGCCTGCAGCCACCGATCGTCGAGGTCATCCGCGTCGACGGCGAAGGCCCTGACAGCCGCTGGATTGTCATCAAGGCGATCGCTGGTTTGCTGCGGCACGCGGGCGGCTTCCCCCACGTCGAGGTGCCGCCCGAGTCGCCCTCGCGCGCGTTTCGCAAACTCGAAGATGCCGTGGAGCGCTTTGGTCTCGACGTCGGCGCAAACGACGTCGCTGTCGAGGTGGGCGCCTCACCGGGTGGGGTGACGTTGGCGCTGTTGCGGCGCGGCGCGCAGGTCACGGCCATCGACCCCAACAGCCTCGATGCAGGCGTGTTGGCGGCGGGGCCGGTGAAGCATTTGTGCATCCCCGTCGAGAAGATCTCGCTGTCGTGGCTGCCACCAGCAACGTTTCTGTTTCTCGACATCAACCAGCCACCGCGTTCGGCGTTGGCGGCCCTGGCACCGGTGGCCGATGCGCTGCTGCCTACGCTGCGCGCGGCGGTGCTCACGCTCAAGATGGGCGATCGCGTGAGTCTCGACGAGATTCCCCACTGGCACGCGATCGTGCGTCGCATGTTTCCGGGCTTTTCCGTCGAGATGGCGCACCTGCCGAGCAACAAAAGCGAGATCAGCGTGGGGCTCTTGCGTCAGCGCTATTGAACGGGCTGTCGACGTCGAAGCACGCAGCAAGCGCCTGGACCGTCCGTTTCGGTTGCTGTTGGTAACGGCTGCTATGGTCCCCCACAGCAGGCAGGCGGACAGACAAAGCAGGAGCAAGCCATGGATCCCGTGCGCATTCTGTTTGTCGACGACGAAACCCTGGTGCTGAACGCGCTGAAGCGGGCGCTGCGCAACGATGGCCACCTGGTGTTCTTCACCGACGATCCAGAGACCGCGTTTCGGATCGTGGGCGATGAAAACATCG
>JBIKRQ010000504.1:0-4231 GCA_044349155.1 Myxococcota bacterium | reverse complement strand
CCGCAGTTGCGCTCCCCGCTTCCTTCACGCCGGCCTCGCGGTCCGACGCTCTGCGGTTCGCTTCGCTCGCTGTGACCAGCTCACGGGTGGACTTTCACCTCCAAGATCGCGCCCATGCCGGGCGCACCAACAAAAAAGGAGCCCGCAAGGGCTCCTTCTTCGTTCAGCAGGCGATGACCAGCTCAGTCGTCCGACGACGACTCAACCGCAAGCGGCTGCTCGTTGCCGACGAGCTCGATGATCGAGATCGGCGCGTTGTCGCCCTTACGGATGCGCGACTTGATGATGCGGGTGTAGCCGCCGTTGCGCGCCTTGAAGCGGGGACCGATGTCGCCAAAGAGCTTGGCGAGGACTTCCTGGTCGCGGATGTCAGCGTAGGCCTGACGACGAGCATGCAGGTCGCCGCGCTTCGCGAGGGTGATGAGCTGCTCGGCGAACGAGCGGAGCTCCTTGGCCTTCGCGTCGGTGGTTTCGATGCGCTCGTGGCGGAAGAGCGAGGTAGCCATGTTGCGGAACAGCGCGGTGCGGTGCGCAGAGGTACGCCCGAGCTTCCGGCCTGAGTTCAAGTGACGCATGTGTTCTCCAGAGTTTCAAAGTGTCGTCGACGGCGGCCATCGACAAGATGTGGGGCGCGGCAGTGCAAGCACCGCCACGGCGGCTCACGCGTCGGCGTCGTCGCCTTCGTCGTCGAAGTCGTCGCCGAACGAGTCGCGGATCACGGGACCCGAGATGATCACCGGCTTCGCAGCACCGGCCTTCGGCGGCCAGTTGTCGAGCTTCATGCCGAGACCAAGGCCCATCTCGTGGAGGATCTCTTTGATCTCCTTGAGGGACTTGCGGCCGAAGTTCTTCGTCTTGAGCATCTCGCTCTCGGTCTTCTGCACCAGATCGCCGATGAACTTGATGTTCGCGTTCTGGAGGCAGTTGGCCGAGCGCACCGACAGCTCGAGTTCTTCGACGGAGCGCAACAGGTTCTCGTTGACGCGCTCCTCCTTGACCTCGGGCTCCGGCAGATCGGGCTCGATCTCTTCATTGAAGTTGATGAAGATCGAGACCTGTTCCTTGATGATCTTCGCGGCGATGCCGACGGCGTCTTCAGGGGTGACAGCGCCGTTGGTCCAAACCTCGAGGGTCAGCTTGTCGTAGTCGGTCTGCTGACCAACGCGAGCGTGGGTGACGTTGTAGTTCACCTTGACGATCGGGCTGAACAGGGCATCCATCGGGATGGTGCCAACCGACTGGCCTTCTTGACGGAACTGCGACGCCGGCACGTAGCCACGGCCACGCTTGACGACGAGTTCAGCCTTGAAGGTGCCGCCCTCGGCGACGGTGCAGATGTGCTGGTCGGGGTTGAGCAACACAATCGTGTCGTCGTGCGCGATGTCAGCAGCGGTGACATCCTTCGGCCCCTGGATCTCGAGGCGAACAGTCTTGCTGTCGCCGTTGCCGAGGATCTTGAGGTCGACTTCCTTCAGGTTGAGGATGATGTCGGTGATGTCTTCCTTCACGTCGGGGACCGACATGAATTCGTGCGTGGCACCCTCGATCTTCACCGAGACGATGGCCGCGCCCTGCAGCGACGACAACAGGATACGACGGAGGCTGTTGCCCAACGTCTGGCCGTAACCGCGCTCGAGCGGCTCGGCGACGAACTTGCCGTAGGTGGCCGAGAGGCTGTCGCGCTCGACAACCATGTTCTTCGGCCGAATCAAGTCACGCCAATTCTTCTGCAAAGACATACTTCACTATCCTTTTCAGCAGCCCCATCGACACGAAACCAGCATCAAGCGGTTCGGCGTCAGCGGAACGACCCATGAAAGAAAACGAACGACGCCGACGAACACCGTCGGCAGGACCGTTCAGACGCGGCGGCGCTTCGGCGGACGGCAGCCGTTGTGCGGCACCGGCGTCACGTCGCGGATCAGGGTGATCTTCATGCCGCTGTTGGCGAGGGCGCGCAGGGCGCTCTCACGACCCGAACCCGGACCCTTGACGCGCACTTCGACGGCCTTCATGCCGTGGTCCATGGCCTTGCGGCAAGCGTCTTCGGCCGCGACCTGGGCCGCGAACGGGGTCGACTTACGCGAACCCTTGAACTGGCGAGCACCGCACGACGACCACGAGATCGCAGCGCCGTTGGTGTCGGTGATGGTGATGACGGTGTTGTTGAAGGAAGCGAAGACGTGCGCGATACCGAGCGCGACGTTCTTCTTGACCTTCTTCTTGCCCTTGGGGGAAGCCATTTTTTATCCTGCTTTGCGCCTGAGTCGGCGACGAAAAAGAGTTGGTACCGAAGGAGCGAGCGTGGCGCTGTAGCGCCAGCAGCTCACTTGCCCTTGCGCGCGACCGACTTGCGCGGACCCTTGCGGGTACGGGCGTTGGTGTGCGTGCGCTGGCCGTTGACCGGCAGACCACGACGGTGGCGCAGGCCGCGGTAGCAACCGAGGTCCATCAGGCGCTTGATGTTGAGGGCGACGTCGCGGCGGAGATCGCCTTCGACCTTGTAGCTCTCTTCGAGCACGTCACGGATGCGGGCGATTTCGTCTTCGCCGATGTCGTCCGAACGCTTTTCCGGATCGATGTTGGCCTTGGCGAGCACGCGCAACGACGTGACCGGCCCAATGCCGTAGAGGTAGGTCAGCGCAACACCCATCTTCTTGTTGCGCGGCAAGTCGACACCAGCAATACGAGCCACTTTTTGCCTCCAGACAGTCTCGACGGATGCGAAACGCTCCGTCAGAAATCAAAAACTGCATGGAGGCCAGGCTCGACGTCGGTGACGCCGCTTCTGGCTGAGGGAGCGCACTTCCGGGATTTGTCCGGTGCTACTCATCGCGCTCCACCGATGCCTCGAAGGGCGATCGATCTCCATGCGCGAAACATGGTGACGCACGAGGCGTCACCCGGGCGGGTCAGCCCTGGCGCTGCTTGTGGCGCGGATCTGAACAGATCACACGCACAACGCCCTTGCGACGAACCACTTTGCACTTGTCGCAGATGCCCTTGACCGACGCACGAACCTTCATGACCTACTCCGCCTCTGCCTCACGGCAGTGCACATGTGATCCCTACAGAGAGGGCCTGAGCGACGCGGACGTACCAGCCGCCAGCGCGCTTGACAAGCCCTTCCTCAGCGTGCTGTCACCGATTTCGTTTTGGTGACAGCGGCCTTCTTTGCCGGCTTCTTCGCCGGCGCCTTCTTGGCGACCTTTTTGGCAGGCGCCGACTTGCCTGCCTTCTTCGCGGCCTTGGCGACTTTCTTCGTCGCTGCCTTCTTCGCTGCGGGCTTCTTCGCCGCCGACTTCTTGGTCGTGGCGACAGCCTTCTTCGCGACCTTCTTCGCCGCCTTCTTGACCACCGCTTTTTTGGCGGCGCTCTTCTTGGCTGCCTTTTTTGCCGCAGGCTTCTTCGCGATCTTGGCGACCTTCTTGGTCGCTTTCTTCGCGGCCTTCTTCGCCGGCTTCGCCGAAGCGGTGTTGCCGTAGGCCGTCACGAGCAGCGACATCGCGCCCACCTTCTTCTTGCGCTTCACGCGCGAGAGAACGACGCCGATGGCCGTGGTGACCGCGTCGGGGCTCTGCGTGCCGTCGACGATCTCGAGGATGCTGCCGTAGAGCGCCTTGAGGGGGGCCGTCTCGGCGTGAAACTTCTCGAGGCGGTTGTTGACCTTCTCGACGGTGTCGTCGGCGCGGTGCGTGAGCCCGACGTGGCCGCAGCGGTCGCAGGTGTCGGCCACCTTGGGCGCCATAGACTGCAGGTGGTAGATGGCGCCGCAGTTGCCACACGAGCGGCGATAGACGGCGCGATCACGCACAATCACGTCGGGGCAGTCGATGCCGATGACGACGTCGATCGCTTCGCCACGCTCTTTGAGCATCGCGTCGAGTGCGTAGCCCTGGGCCATCGTCCGTGGGAAGCCGTCGAGCAGGAAGCCCTTCTTGCAGTCGGGCTTGCTGATGCGGTCTGCGATCATCGCGATCACGATGTCGTCGGAGACAAGCCCACCGGCCTGCATCACCGCTTCGACCTTCTTGCCAAGAGCGGTACCAGTCTTGATGTGCTCTCGGAGCATGTCGCCCGTCGACAGCTGCGGTGTGCCGTAGAGCTCAACAAGGCGCTTGGCCTGTGTGCCCTTGCCCGCGCCGGGAGGTCCAAACAAGATGATCCGCATGTCGCGCTCCCCGGAGTGACGACGTCGTCACGATTCGAAGTGGTACCCAGAAACGCGCGG
>JBIKRQ010000503.1:0-4232 GCA_044349155.1 Myxococcota bacterium | reverse complement strand
CTGATGTCGTCGGTCTGACACACGAGTTGGCGAGCACCGTTGTCGTCACTGGCGGGGATGTCGAGGCGGGCCTCGGCGACGATCGGCAGGCGCAGCGTGTCGCGCTCGAGTTGGCGCACGTCTTCGCCGTCGACGAAGCGCAGCAGTTGCTCGCGTGTGCTTTGTTCGCTGGGCAGAAACGTGAGGCCCACACCCGGCGGGGCCATGCGCCGACCAGCCGCCCGCTTCCAGCGCACCAGCGTGCGCAGCCGGAAACGGATTTTCTCGGCGACGAACTGGACTTCGATCTCGACCGTTTCACCCACCGCGACGTCGATATCGCCGGCAATGAACAGCCCGCCCTCGTCGTCCTGGTCGAACGACTGCTGTCGAAACGCGGCGCGGTCACGCAGCGGCAGCAACAGCAACGGGCGGGCAGCAGGTGAAGCCAGTGGGGCCTCCGTGGCGGTGTTCAGGGCATGGTGTGCACGTCGAGGCGGAGACGCGAGCGCTCTTTACCGCGGGCATCGAGCTCGGCGACGACCGAGCAGATGTAGGCCTTGTTCCCGACCACGGCGACGTCGGCGTAGAAGCCGTTGGCGCCGTCGGCGAGGATCGTGGTGGGCGCAAACGACGCACCCTCGAGGGTGGCCAGGCGCAGGTCGAGGGTGCTGGCGTCCTGGTAGACGAGCACGGGACGGCCCTCGGTGGACAAGCGCGCACCAGCGCCAACGAAGTGGCTGCCCGAGCGCGTGGGCTCCCGCAGCTGGTCGGCGATGGCGTAGCTGCCACCAACACCCGGCGTGCCCTTGGGACCGCGCCAGACGCGCACGGTGTGGCGGCTGAAGTCTTCGTACGAGACGACGAGGTCGCTGTTGACGATGCCGACCGCGGGGAAGCGGCCCACATCGCCCGAGAGACGACCGTTGAGCGCATCACCGTCGACGACGACCGCGCTGACGGTGGTGCCATCGACGCGGGCCACGCGGACGTCGCCGTCGGAGGCGTCGTAGTAGCCGATGACCGCGACCGCACCATCGAGAGCGATGCTGGTGTGCAGGCCGCGCGCCTTGGGCATTTCGACGAATTCGTCGGCGACGTCTTCGGCGACGGCGGCGCGGGCGTCGACCGAGATGAGCTCCCAGTCGTTGGGGCTGGTGGGCGTGGGCGTGCGCGAACGGGCGAGCTTCACCTGGGTGGCCTGGCCCGTGATGCCGGGGGCCGTGGAGAGGTGGCTGAGGTAGCTGACGAGCAGCGTGCCGTTGGCGAGGATGGCCATGTCGTTGAACGTGCCGACCTGGCCAACGCTGACCGAGCTGGCGGCATCGATGGTGTGGGTGCTCCACACGCCAGCAGGACCCTCGAGTGCTGCCTTGAGCGCGTTGTTGGTGACGTCGTGGTAGGCGATGCGGCCGAGGCCGTCGGCGTTGGCCACGATGGCGGTGTGGGTACCCACGTTCACGCCCGCGCCACGCACGCCACCGCGCGCGCCAGCAGGATCGCCGGTGGGAGGCTCGACCGGCACGCCGTCGACGTACTGGATGCCGGTGCGGTCGCCGCCGAGGGTGTGGCGCACGACGACGAGGTCGCCGAATTCAGCGTCGTAGGCCGACACGAGCACCTCGGTGCCGGTGGTGACGACGCGGGCGTAGCGGCCAATGCGGGTGGGCACGATCGGCGGCGGCGTGACGCACTCGCACTGCAGGTCGCAGCAGATTTCGCCGGTCATGGTGCTGTCGTCTTTGAGGACGAGCAGGCCGTCGCACGCCTTGCGGCACGAGCCATCGATGTTGGCGTACTCGGTGTTGGCAGGCAGCAGCTCGTGGCAGCTGTTGGTGTTGATGTCGCAGACCGAGCCTTCGGGGCAGCTGCCGCCGCAGGGCGCGTTGGTCACGCAGTGCTTCTGGAAGCAGGCGCGGCCGAAGCCACACTCGGCGTCGCCCGTGCAGCTTTCAAAGATGCACACCGGCAGGGCGGGGCGGTCACCGATCTGGATCGTGGCGCAGACCTGGGCCGGGTCGGCGCAGTCGGCGTTGCTGTCGCACTTGAACTCGTCGTCGAGCAGGCGCGGCGCGCACGTGTTCAGGTCGGCCTTGCAGCGGGTGCCCGGGCAGCAGTCGGCGTCGACGAGGCAGCCGCCACGCGCGCACTGACCGAAGCGGAAGTCTTCGCCGTCGGCTTCGCAGTTGTCGACGAGCACACACGCCGGGTTCTCGACGGGGGGAATCAGCGGCTCTTGCGTGCAGCACGAGTCGCAACCCGCCGCGATCGCAGTGAAGAGAGACACGAAGAGGGCGGCACGGTTGAGGGTGCGCTGGAGATCGGACGGCGACGACATGTGGGCATGGTGACCGGGCAGCCGGCACGCTGCAACACCGGAAACGGCGAGATCGACGACAACGCGACGCGTCAGGTTGGGCGCCACCGCGGCACGGGCGGGATCGGCAGGTGGCGTTGCCGGAGCGTGAGTTCGACGTGGTCCCACGCAGCACTCGGGTCGTTGACGACGTGCTGCGGCGTGATGGGACGCTGAAACCAGTTCAAGGCAGTGATGCCGGCACGCACGATGGGGCTGTCGAGGATGACCACCGACAGGACGCATTGTTCGTGCTGCTGCCGCGACAGTTGCGCCATCCAGCGGCTGGCGTACCGGCGCACCTCTGTCGACGTCGACTCGCCGCGCACGTCGCTGACGAGGACCAGTCGGGTTTTGGTGTGCTGTGCCCGCTGGAGCGAGGCCATGTACCAACCGGCAAACCGGTCGAAGTGCTCAACCGTGTGAGCGCCCATGGTGTGAAACAAAACTGGCCAGGCGCTGTCGTCGAGGACGATCGGCATCTGACAATCGTAGGGAGTGCCGTCGCATCTGCGGATGCTTCAGGCGCAGGTGTCTCGCGATCTGTCGCACCGCCCCGGTCGTTCGTCCTGACCGCCCATCGCGGGGCGTCTCGGGGTGGGTCACTCGCCGAGGTAGGCCTTGCGGATGTCTTCGCTGGCCAACAGGTCTTTGCCGAGACCTTCCATGACGATGCCGCCGGTCTCGAGGACGTAGGCGTAGTGGCAAATGCCCAGGGCGAGGTGTGCGTTCTGCTCGACGAGGAGGATGCTGACGCCGCGCTCGTTCACCATGCGCAGGATCGCGAAGATCTTTTCGATGACCTGCGGCGCCAAACCCAACGACGGCTCGTCGAGCAACAGCAACTGCGGCCGCGACATGAGCGCGCGCGCCACCGCCAACATCTGCTGCTCGCCACCCGACAACGTGCCCGAGCGCTGGTGACGACGTTCGAGCAGGCGCGGAAACAGCTCGAACATCTGCTGGCGATCGGCCTCGATGGCGTCGGTGTCGGTGCGCAGGTAGGCGCCGAGGGTGAGGTTCTCGTCGACGCTGAGGTTCAAAAAGATGCCGCGGCCCTCGGGGGCATGCGCGAGGCCGAGAGGCACGAGCTCGTTGGAGGGCTTGCCCGTGGTGACCACACCGCCGAGGGAGATGCTGCCCTGCTTCGGCTTGAGCATGCCCGACACCGCGCGCAGCGTGGACGTTTTGCCTGCACCGTTGGCGCCGATGAGCGCGACGATTTCACCCTTGCCGACGGTGAGCGACACGCCCGTGAGTGCCGTGATGACGCCGTAGGCGACGTGCAGGTCGGTGACGGTGAGCAGCGGTTCGCGGGGCTGACGTTGGCCGCTCATGCCTGCAATTCCTTGCTCTCAACACCGAGGTAGGCCTCGATGACCTTCGGGTTCTGTTTGACCTCGGCAGCGGTGCCGACGGCGATGGTTTCGCCGTGGTCGAGGACGGTGATCTTTTCGCAGATGCCCATGACGAGCTTCATGTCGTGCTCGATGAGCAACACGCCGAGGTCGAAGTCGTCGCGGATTTTCTTGATCAGGCCCATCAGCTCGGCCTTCTCGCGGGTGTTCATGCCCGCGGCGGGCTCGTCGAGCAGCAGCACCTTTGGCGATGTGGCGAGGGCGCGCGCGATCTCAAGCCGGCGCTGTTCGCCGTAGGGCAGGTTGCGCGCGAGTTCGGTGGCGCGGTGCGAGAGGCCCATGACGTCGAGGAGACGGTGCGCTGTCGAGGTGATGCGTTCTTCGTCGGCGCGAAATGCACTTGTCTGCAGAAACGTGCGCCACCAATCGAGGTAGTTGCCAACCGCATCGAGACCGTGGGCGAGCAGGCGCTGCCCGGCACGACGGCGAGCGTCGAGGCGCGCGCGGTTGAAGGGCGACGACGGCGGGCGATCGTCGAC
>JBIKRQ010000128.1:0-15596 GCA_044349155.1 Myxococcota bacterium | reverse complement strand
CCTCGCACGCAAAGGTCTGGGCTGGTGGTGACTGCACCAACGGCGGCAAGGAAATCGTCAACGCGGCGGCCGATGGCGTGCAGGCAGCGCGGTCGATTCATAAAGCACTTGCATAGCTACTTCTGTAGGCACCGATCTCGGTTTGACTTGCGCCCGGGCGGGCCAGCAGTGTCCAAGGCGCATGAAGCGCTTCGTTCTGTGTCTTGCCTGTGTTGCCGTGACCGCCTGCACGCCACTCGATCGTGGCGGCGAGGGTGAAGGCGAAGGCGAGGGCGAGGGCGAAGCAGCGCCGACGTTGCTTGCCAGTGGCACCGGGGTGGTGGGCGATGAACAGCTCCCCTACGAGCTGTGGCGCGCGCCACGGGCCGACGGCGGCTCGACCTACGTCCAATGGGTGCCCGCCAAAACCGCCGGCCCACGGCCCGTTGTGGTGGTCACCATGCCCTACGACGGCGTCGACTGGACCGGCGACGCGGTAGACGAGCGGTTTGTCGCGGGCGGCGCGGGCTTTGTCGCCGACAACGCCTGCGCCGACGACAACGACGACGGCATCCAGTTCTACATCACCGACCCCGACGCGGCCGTGGGCAACGCCTTCGTCTACAACTTCAACGACGTGGGCGTGTTGCTCGTCTACGGCCGCTTCTACGCATGCGACGGCATCGACGGCGACGTGCTCGACATGCAGGCGGCGCTGTCGTTTCTCAAGACCGTGGCCGACGCCGACACGAGCCGGGTGGCCACCGCGGGCACGTCGTGGGGCGGGTTTCTGGCGCTCTACGGTGCGGCCCGCGTGCCCGACGGCGTGAATGTCGTGGCCAGTGCCGCTGTTGCGCCGCCGGCCGACATGGCGCGCATGGCGCGTCACCCCGACGAACTCGCGGCGGTGTACCCGGCCGACCTGCAAGACGAGCTGGTGTTCTTCACGCCATACCTGCGGCGCATCACGCACGCCACGGGCGGCATGCCGGGTGCTGGCGACTTCAGCGCGTACACGACGTCGTCGTTGTGCGAAGGCCTCGGCGCCACGGACCTGCTGTTGCTGCACGACGAGTGGGACACGCTGGTGCCGTTTGCGGGTTCTGTCGACGTCGTTTCGGCCTGCGGCAAAGACAGCTTGTTCTGGCGTCGGCAAACGCCCATCGACTACCGCGACCTGCGCCTCGAGCACGGCGCGATCAACCGCGAGCCGGGCTATCCGTCGGTGTTCACGTTTCAGCAGGCCTACGTTGCCTTGCGCGTCGTCGACGGCCCCCTTGTCTACGTGCTGGCGGGCCCAGAGGCGGTGTCGGCGTTCCTGCTCACTGTGCACGACGAACAGGCTGCTGGTGGCGACGTGGGCGATGCTGAAGCGCGCCTGCGCGAGTTCGTCGATCCGCGGCTGCAGGTGTTTGACGTGGTCAACAACGTCGTCGTGAGTGCGGCGTCGATGATCGCAGCAGGGGTCAACGCCCACTGGGGCACAACGTTTGACGAAGCCTCGATCCGCACGCAGTTGCAGACGGGCTTGCCGGCACTGTGAAACGAAAACGGGGAGCGCGGTGCTCCCCGTTTTGCTGTTTGCTGACGACGTTGAACGCTCAGGTCCAGATGACGCCGGTCTTGAGGCCCACGATCAGGCCGTCGCTCGCCGCACCGACGATGTAGGTGGGGTGGTTGGCGTCGACGTTGTTGCCGCCGTCTTTGCCAACGACGAGGACGCGGAGGTTCTCGAGGCCACGCAGCAGACCGCCCACCTTGGCGATGTCGGCAGCGGCAACACCGGGCTGGTTCTCGAGGAATTCCTTGATCAGCGCGGGGTCGGCGGCCTTGAAGCGTTCGACCGCACCCTGGTCGGTGCTGGTGTCGTGGCCGAAGGCGCGGGCGAGTTCATCGCCGCTGGGCGACGTCGACGACAACTGCTTGGGGCCGATCATCGTGACGGGCTCGCCGCCTTCGCTGCCGAGCAGACCGTCGAACGAGAAGCCGTTGAGTGCTGCCGTGAGCTGTGCGGCGACTTCAGCGCCGGTGCCGACGATCTTCGACGGCGTGGAGGGCATGGCGAGGATGTCGTAGGCGCGCTGCACGCGGCCGCCGATGAGGGGCTCGCGGGCGACGAGGTTGCGCACTTCGTCTTTCGACAAAAACGCCATGCCCGTGCCGCTCTGCTGGTTCACGGAGCTGATGGCGCTGTCGACCTTCTCGGCGAACACGTTGACGACGTCGTCGACGCTGACGGTTTTGCCGGGTTCGCGGGTGCGCACTTCTTCGGCGGCACCCTGCAGGTCGGCAGCAAGGACCTGCTGCTCGCTCCTCGAGATCAGCGCGTTGCCGCCTGCAGCCACGGCGAGTTCGTCGTTGCGCGCAGAAGTCAGGACCTGGGTGCGAACGTCGGCGGTGCGGATCTTCGTGGGCATGACGAACCTCATGCTGCGCTGTGGCAGCGGACACCGGTGACTAGCGCGATCCCGCCACATTCGGCATCGGCTTTTTGCGCTTGCAGCATTGTCACGATGCTGTGACAAGGCGCGACGCCCAACATGTTGAAAATGCACGAGAAACGCCTGCAGGGCTCAGCGGCGGCGCAGGCGAAGAATCAAGATCTGCAGCGCCAACGCCACCGCCACGAGCACTGCTGCCAGGGCCATCGCCTGCTGCGGATCGCCGTACTCGTAGAGCGAAAACAGCACCACGCCGAGGGTGCTCGTGCCCGGGGCCTGCAGCAGCACGCTCATGGTGAGTTCGGTGAAGCACGGCAGCGCGATCGCAATCGCAGCCGCGACGAGATGTGGGCGCAACAGCGGCAGCGTGACGTCGACGAAGGCCCGTGTCGGTGAGGCACCGCTGAGGCGTGCGGCTTCTTCGAGCGAGGGGTGCAGTTGGTCGAGCGCTTCGTCGACGGCGCGAAAGCCAAGGGCTGCTTCCTTGACGACGTAGGCGACCAGCAGGAGTGCTGAGGTGCCACCGAGGGCGAGCACAAACGTGATTTCGTCGAGGACGATAAAGCGCAGTTCGGCCGCAAACGTGAGCACCATCGCGACGGCGACGACCGTACCGGGCAGGGCGTAGCTCAGCTCAAACACGCGTCCCACGAGGCCCAGCGCGCGCTGCACCACACCAGTGCTGCGTCGACGAAGCACGACGACGACGACGGCCACCAGCGTGATCACCGCTGCCGCCATCGCCGCGAGCAGCAACGAGGTGCGGGCCGCCGCCTGCACATCGTGACGTTGCACCACGGCGACGACGTGCTTGAGCCCAAGATTGCTGAGCGACAGCCCAGAGCCCGCAAACAGCGTGAGCCCCTGCAGCAGCAACGCCACGAGTGGCACGACGACGACAACGACGACGACGGCCCACAACACGAACGAGACCACCGCACGCCACGCCCCAAGCGACAGACGTGTGGGCCGCGATGCCTTGCCCGTGACGACGGCAACGCCGCGGGGCAGCAGTGCAGGCACCGCAAACGCGAGCCCCGACAACACCGCGAGGGCGACCGACAACGCCAACGCCTCGGGCAACGCAGTGGAGCTTCCCGACTGCAGTGCCACGGTGATCCGCGTGGTGACGACGACGACGGCGGGGCTTGCACCTGGGCCAAGCAGCATGGGCACGCCGAAGGCCGCAGCCGATCCAGCGAACACCAACGACAACGACGACACCACCGAGGGCACACACAGTGGCAGCGTGACGTCGACGAGAGCGCGCAGGGGGCTGGCGCCGTGGGTGCGGGCGGCTTCCTCGAGCGCGCCATCAATGCTCGCGAGGCTGGCGCGCAACCGCAGCAACACGATCGGCGCGAGCGACACCCCAAGCACCACCGCGATGCCAGCAGCGCTGTCGACGTCGCCGACGACAGACGAGACGAACGACAGCAGGCCGATGCGGTCGTCGAACGCGGCGCGAAACGCAAACGCCAACAGGTACGACGGCACCGCCAACGGCAACGCCACCAACGCACCAAGTGCTGCGCCCCCCAACACGTCGGTGCGCTCAACGGCGACAGCTGTGGGCACCGCGAGCAGCGCAGCGACGACGACAGCACCGATGGCGATCTGCGCCGTGGTGAACAGGGCGGAGATGTTGTGCGGCAACGCGAGGGTCGACAACGTCGACAGCGTGGGTGCTGACGGCAGGCCAAACACGGCAGCGAGCAGCACCACCACGGGCAGCACCACGGCCCCCACGACGATGCTGACGACGACCGCCGCCGCCAGCGCACCGGTGGTCGAGGCGACGCGGGCAGCGTTCATGGCGTGTGCAGCAGCGCCTGCTCGAGGGCCCGTTGGAGGGTGGTGCTCCCGGCAGCGACGCGGGCGAGCAGGGCTTCGTCGGCGTGACCACGATCGATCAACGTCGAGAGCGCGGGCACTGCATCCGCCTTGCCTGGTGGCTGCAGGCGCGGATCGACCGCGTGCATGTTGCCGTCGGCGCCGCGAATCAACGCCTGCCCCGCCGGCGACAAGATGAGGTCGACGACTGCGCGTGCGGCGGTGGCGTTGCTGGTGTCTTTCAGGATCGACAGTTCGCCGGGGATCGTGACGGCGTCGTCGGGGAGCACGAAGGCAATCGGCTCGCCACGCGCCTGCGCCGCCAGCACGTTTTCGAGAAGCACCACGCCGAAGCGCCGTTCCTTCGACAGCACACGCTGCAACACCGCGGCATTGCCACCAGCGATCGATGCACCACGCGCGCGCAAAGCTGACAGAAATGTGCCATCGCCTTGCCCCACGACGACAACGGTCATGAACGCGGTGCCCGAGCTGAGGGGATCGCCGAAGGCGACGTCGGCACTCTCGGCGAGTTCGCCCTTGAGCAATTTCGACAGCGACGTGGGCACGGTGGCTGCGGCGGTGTCGGTGTGGTGGGCGATCACCATCGTCGACACGCGGGCCGCGACGAAGGCGTTGTCGAAGTCGACGAGGCGGCGATCGATCGGCGTGGCGTTTGGTGAGGCGTACGGCAGCAGCTGCTGGTCGCGCTTGAGGCGGCGGTAGAGCAGCGGGTCCGACACGAGCAGCACGTCAGCCCCCGCACGGCCGGCAGCGAGGTCGGCGTCGAGCCTGCTCGCGACTTTTTCGGAGCCGCCCTGAAATACCACGAGCTCGACGTTGGGCAGCTGCGTGTGTGCGAGTGCCGTGAGCGCGTCGGTGACCTCGCGATACGCCGACGTGTACAGCACCACCCGCCCCGCAGGGCCGGACGATGCCGACGTCGACGATGTCGACGCCGACGGTGCTTGTGGTGCTCCACGTTCGATGCGGCAGCTGCAGGTGCACAGCAGCAGCGCGACCAACCACGCACACCAACGCGTCGTCGTCATGCTCAGCTCTTGCGCAGCGTGGCGATGAAGAAGCCGTCGCTGTCGGGGGGCGTGAGATAGCCGTCGAACTTGCCCGGCTCGCGGCGTGTGTCGCGGCGCGCGCCGACGACCGCGTCGACCACGGCGTTGTTCTCGTCGTCGAGCAACGAACACGTCGCGTACACGACGGTACCGCCCGACTTCACCAGATCGAGAGCCGCACCGAGCAGGTCGCGTTGCCGTTCGGCGAGCTCGTCGATGCTGCTCTCCTCGAGGCGCATCGCGAGATCGGGTGCCCGGCGAAGCGTGCCCGTGCCGCTGCAGGGCGCATCGACGAGGACGCGATCGAAGCTCGCCAGCGCAAACGGGCTGCGCGTGCCGTCGGCAACAACACCCTGCACGCCGTCGGGGAGGCTGACGCGCAGGCGCCCGCCGTCGATGTCGGCCGCCACCACCGTGGCGCCCGTGCCCACCAGGATGCGCGACTTGCCACCGCCGCCAGCACACAGGTCGAGCACGCGCTCGCCGGGCAGCGCACCGACCGCCGTGGCGACGATCTGGCTGCCCTCATCCATCGGCCAACAGGCGCGACGCACCTCGGCAGGCATCTTGCGCAGCGAGAGTTTGCCGGTCGAGATGCGCAGCGCGGTGGCGGCACGCGTCGACGGTGTGACCGTGAGGCCGACGGCGCGCAGCGCTTCGGCCATCGCGTCGCGCGACTGCAAACGCACATCGACAGCGAGGTCGGGGCGCGCGGGTTTGGTCAACGCGTGCAGCACGTCGTCGGAGAAGCGCAGGCGCAAGCGCGCCGCCAACCACGCCGGCAGCGACACCGGCAACACCATGCCGTTGACCACCGCGTCCTCGACGACGGCAACCAAAAACGCCGGCAAACCAGCAACGCCGCGCGGATCGACCTCGACACCGGCAGCAACGGCCGCCAGGCAGATCGCCGCGAGATCGAGCTGACGACGCCGTGGCGCCACGCCGCCTTCGACTTTGCACGCGGCAGCGAGGATGTTTTCGACGACGACGGCGTGGCGGGCCCACGAAAACGCCAGGTCGGCGGTCGCACCACGTTCACGTGGTCCGAGGTGGCGTTCGCGGGCAATGGCGGCAACGACCTTGTCGAGGGGCTCACCAGCAGCACGATGGCGGGCGAGGCCGTCGAGGGCGGCGGCGAAGGCCAGTGGCAACCGATCGTGCTCGATCAGCGTGCGCTCGCGACCATGGGCTTCACGCACGAGCGTGTGGCCGCCGGGCCCCGGGTTCATGCCGCCGCCACGTCGCGAGGTGCGGTTGGGTGCGGTGGTCTCGGGCCCCGCTTTGCCACGCGCTGTCGCCGACGCTGGCTTGAGGGTTGGCTTCACGGCGGGCTTTTGCACCCGACCTTTGGCAGCTGGGGGAGTGGTGGACGACGAGGCGTTGACTCGACGGGAAGGTGCGCGGGGCGGACGGGCCATATCGGACTCCTGACTGATCGAATGGCGTCGAACAAGGGCAGTGCTTGCGTCGATGCGCGACAACGTGCACAGACTGCCGAAGAAGGAGCACGCACCACCGGATGCAACGCAGCATCTTGATCGTCGACGAAGACGACACCCGGCGCCGATCGGTTGCCTCGAGTCTTGCCGCGCGCGGGGTCCGCTACCTCGACGTGGGCGACGCTTTTGCAGGCATGGCAGCACTCGGTCGCGCCGACTTCGGCTGTGTGCTCGGCTTCGAAGGACGGCGCACGCTCTCGTTGCGTGGCTTGTGTCAGCTCGCGCGCAAACGCCACCCCGACATCCTCGTGTTCGTGGTGCCAAAGCCCGACTCCGACGAGGACGACATCCGCCGCGTGCTCGAGATGCCGTTCGACATCTTGCACATGAAGCCCTCGACCGAGCGCTTCGTCACCGAGCTCATCGCGCGCTTCGAAGAGGCCGCCGAACCCACCCAGACCGGCGTGCACCACGACAGCGGCGAGCAGACGCCGTCGCAAGAGTTCAACCCGTTCGACATGCCGTCGACGCAAGACGCCAACGGCGTGTTCGACTCCGTGCCGCGCGTCGATGTGCCGCGCTTCGAGGTTGCCACCCCATTCGAGGTGCCACCAAAGACGCCGCCAGCCGCAGCACCGCCGCCAGGGTTCGACGACCTCGACGCCGAGCAACACGAGCATGCCGAGCCCACGCGGCCCGACGCCCGTCGTCCGCCTGCCAGCGAACCGCCGTCGGTGGTGTTTGACGGTCACTTCGACGACCTCGAGGGCGGTGCCGGCGCTGCGTTTTTGATGAGCCTGTTTTCGCAGGAACTCACGGGCCGCCTGGTCGTCGACAGCGGCGATGCGACGGGGCCTTTGTACCTGTACCGCGGCGAGCCGGTGTGGGCCGACGACCCCCATGGCGATGCGGGCCTCTACCGCAAGCTGGTGCAGAAGCTGTTTCTGCGTCCCGACCAGGCTGTGCAGCCGGTGGCCGAGGGGCAGTTGCTTGGATCGCTGCTGGCAACCGGCCTGCTCAACAGCACGCAAATGCATGATTTCATGCGCGAAATCGTCCGCGACCGCGTGCTGGCGTTTGCCATGCAAACCGTTGGGTCGTGGCGGTTCACCGAAGACCGCGCCTTCCTCGACAGCGCACCGCTGCTCAAGGTGAACCCGTTCGGGCTCGTGCTCGAGTCGCGTCGTCGGGCGCTGTCGCCGCCAGCGTTGATGGCGCTGCAGGGTGAAATCGAAGATCGCTTCGCCGTGCCCGGTCCCGGCATTGCTGCGGCCGACGAGAAGCTCATGCCGTTTTTGCGAGGTGCAAAGGCCTCGGCGGTGTTTGATGGCCAGCGCACCGTGAAAGACACGCTGGCGTCGGTGGGCCTCGACCCGTTCATGGGTACGCTCGTCGTCGTCGCGCTGCGCGATGCGCGGCTCGTGGCTCTCGAAGATGCCCCGCGCGCGGCCACCATGGACCTCGCCGAACGCGCCATCGACGCCCCCGTCGTCGTCGGTGTGAGTGCTGAAGAAGTGCGCGCCCACGAAGACATCTACGCGCTGTACCTGCGCCTCAAGCCACTGTCGCAGCCGCGGCAAGTGCTCGGTGTCGGGGTTGATGCTGACGAAGGCTCCATCGACGTCGCCTATCAAGAGCGCATGGCCGAGCTCGATCCCGCGGCGATTCCCGAGGGGTCGGCGAAGCACATCCTGATGCAGCGGGTCGACGAGCTGCGCCGCAAAGTCACCAGCGCCTACCAAACGCTGAAGCTGCAAATCGGCACCGCCAGCGTCGACGACCAGAACCCGTTTTAGGCGTCACGCTCGACGCGTCGGCACACAAAAAAACGGCGTCCGTGTGGACGCCGTTTGTGTTCGCACGCTGCGGTCAGTTGATCTCTTCGTGCACGAGGCCGAGGTACAGCGTGGCGCTGTCGTCGGGGGCAAACACCAGCGCGCTGATGTCGTGGTTGTCGTTGTGGGTGCGCGTGACGGTACCGTCGGCGACGACGCGGTACAGGTCGGTGCCGTAGCCCTGAAAGAACGTGCCGAAGACGAAGTAGAAGACGTCGGCGTCGGTGGGGCTGGCCGCCATCATCGGGCCGTTCACGATCGTGACCGCCGATGTTTGCGAGGCCACCACGGCGAAGGTGAGCCCGCCGTCGTCAGAGCGGTAGATGTGTCGGCCGCCATTCGGATCGACGAAGGTCTCCTCGATGTCGATGCCGGCCGCCCAGACCACGTCGCCATCGACGGGCGACACCACGCCCTCAAACAGGTTGGCGCGTTGCTGGCCCGTCGACGACAAACCGGTGCTCGGTGTCCACGTGACACCGCCGTCGAAGGTGACGCGGCCGCCATCGGTGGCTGCGCCAAAGACGATGTGCTGCGGCTGCTTCGGATCGAAGAACGCGCGGTAGACGAGGCCAGCATCGGCGAAGGCCGGCGTTGTGCCGCGGTCGAAGGTGGCGCCGTCGTCGCTCGAGGTGAAAATCGTGGCGTCGAGGGCGACTGCGATCGTGCCATCGGGGTTGACGTTCATGCCCTTGAGCACGCCCGCCGGTGGCTCGAGGATCGTGACGGTGTCGTCGTCGTCGATGCGGACCAGGTCGCGGTAGTTGTCGGCCCACGCAAACACGCGACCACCACCAGCGGCCATGCGCATGGGCGACGTCGGCGCATCGCCAATCACGGTCCAGGTGCAGCCGTGATCGCGTGAGCGCAGCAATTGCCCAGCGTGCTCGGCGACGAGGTGGCCGCCGCCAAGAGCCGCCAGCCCGTACGTGTAGACGGTGCCCGTCAGGGCGGTGGTGGGCGCCAACGTCGCACCCTCGTCGCGGGTGAAGGTGACTGCGCAGTTGGGGAAGCCGCCTTCGCCTTCGCCTTCGCCCTCGCCCTCGCCTTCTCCTTCGCCCTCACCCTCGCCTGTGGGCGGCGGATCGATGGTGGTGGGAGGGGGCTCGCAAGCCGCGAGCAACGACAACAACGACGACGACAAAACAAGGTGGCGCATGCGCCCGTGGTACCAGCGCCGTTACGTTTCGCCACAGTGGTCGTGGGCGATCGCTTGAACGCGCACTGCAACGCCGACCGGCCTGGATCTCAGCGAAGGCGGACGATGGCGCCACCCGTGTTTTGCGGCACCAACACCTCGACGCGGCCGTCGTTGTCGACGTCGGCGACGGTCCCTTCGCCGCAGAGCGACGACGAGCACAGGGTGGTGGCGAAACCAGCGGCGATCGGCGCGCCATCCACGCTGGTGCCCACACCGAAGAAGGCGCCATCGAGCAGGGCGAACACGTCATCGCCGCCAAACGCACCGTGGGCCACCAGGAGCGGCGCTGAGGGCAAGCGTGGCTTCTGGGTGCTGACATCGACGAACGCGGCTCCTGCGAGCTGGAGCGTGCGCAGGATGACCTCGGCGCCGTCGGGCTCGATGCTCAACAACGCGCCGTCGTGCTGTGCCGCCAACGCCAAACTGCGCTCAAGCCCCGCCGTGATCGCCGAAGCACTCGTGAGCGCCTCGGGCGAAGCAAGCCCGTCACCGACGTCGACGGCACTCATGGCAGCACCCGCCAGCACCAACACGCGGTGACGCGCACCGGCGTCGTCGAGGACGCACGCGCTGCTGACAACGCGCCGCTCCGGTGGCAGCGCCGTCGCCGTGAGCACGCCGTCGACGAGGGTGAGCAGCGCCTGCTCGCTTGCGCTGCTGACAATGCCTGGCAACGCCGCCACCGTGCAGTCGCCAGCAGCAATGAACTGCAGCGGGGCCGCGTCGTCGACAACGGCTGGTGCGGCGGCGGCCACGACCACGCTGTCGACGTCGGACACGAGCAACGGCGTGCCCACGTCGACGACGAGCCACTGCCTCGTGGCGCCATCCACGAGACCGGCAAGGCGCGCCGTCGGCGACGCCAACACCGTGCGCGCAGGTGCCGCCGCGGCGTTGACGACGTCGACCACGACAACGCCGGTGGCATCAACGCCGGCAAACGCGGCTCCCGTCGTCGTTGCAAACGGGCGCAGCGCCACATCGGCGGCGATGGCGAGCACGGCTGGCGGTGCAAATCCGGCGAGGCGCGTTGGCACTGCAGAACGCGGCCGCTCGACGACGAGTTCCACGCGGACGGGGCCTGCGGGGGCACTGGTGGGCGCCACGTCGATGCGCCCTTCGGCGTCGGAGGTGAGCGTGAAGGTGTCGCCGGCAACGCCCTGGCTGTCGAGCACACGCGCGCTCACAGCGGCGTTGGCAACGACGGCACCCGTTGCGTCGACGACGGTGGCAGATGCACCGCGCGGCAGATCGGCGACAACGAGTGTGGTCGCGTCGACGTCGACCAGGTGCAGCGTGGGGGCCAGCACAACGCGTCGCGCGTCGGCGTCGGAGCCAACCGCGGTGCAGCCGCGCGCGACACTCACGTCGTCGACGGTGGCCTCAACCACGATGAGCTTTGCGCCCGCGCGCGGCACATCGAGGGCTGCAAACGGTGCGACCGCCGACAACAGCACCGGCAAGCTCGGCACGGCAACGAACTGCAACGCATCGCACCCGCCGCCGTCGTCGGCGTAGACCACGACGGTGATGGTGGCGCCGTCGACGTCAACCGCGCTCGCGTCGATCTCGAGCGGAACCGCCGACGGCACACAGGCACCGACAGACAGCGACACCGCCACACATGCACGCACACGGAACCGGTTCATGGCTTCACCGTCGCCGACAACTGCAACGACGTCGACGGCGTGGTGGCGACGAACGCTGCCGCAGCAGCACCGCCGAGCACGACCGCAGCACCAGCACCCACGCCCAGCCACACGATCGGGTTTGCGTACCAGGGAGGGGGAGCGTCGAACCCCACAAGCCACTCGATCGGTGCCGCGACGTCGGGCGACGAAAACACCGTCGAGCCGTGCGCATCGCGGCCCGTGACGGCCAGCTCAACGATCATGCCCGAGCGGCCGAGGTCGTCGAGGATGGCTGCTCGCCCCTCGCGCGCCGGCAGCGCCACCGACACCTGCGCCCCCGCAAAAGGGGCTGTGACCTGCGACCATGTCGCCGTCCCTTTGTTGCGGTGCCACACGACGACTTCGGTGATGCGTTCGCGATCGTCGCTGCGACGAACGATGTCGACGTGCAAGGGCTCGTCGAGTGCTGCACCGGCGGGCAGCAGGAGGCCGAGGTCGAGGCGCGGTCGTGTGACCATCGACGCGAGTGCTTCGGCAAACGCAGCCTTCGCACGAGGCGGTGCATCGGTGGGCAACGTCGACGTGGAGCGCAGCGTGAGCAGTTCGATGAACGACGCGGCGGCACCCGTGGTGTCGTCGACCAATGCGCGTGCGGTCCCCCGCAAACGCCACAGCGTGGTGACCTCGTCGAGCGAGAGCCCGCCGGCCGCCTCGACGGCTTCGAGCACCGCCAACGCGCCTTCGGGATCGTCGGCGGCGAGCAACACCTCGACGACCTCGAGAGACGGCGCGACCGTTGGCGCCGCGGTGGGTGCAGACGCGGGCCGCGAAGGCGGTTTGGCCGGTGCAGCACAGAGCAAGGCACACACGAGGAGACCAGCAGGCATTCCCCCTTTTGCCGTACGCATCACGCGACGTCGACGTTCACACCATCAGCGACAGCCGGTGGTCGACGAAGTCGGCAAAACGCCCCGCCGCGTCGTCTTTGCCGAGCTTTTGCGCCGTCGACGCCAGCAACGCCGCCTCAACGCAGTAGCCCGCCGTGAGCGCGAGCCGCCGCGCCTGCAGCTGCATGCCGATGTCGCCTGCCTCGGCAGCGTCGGCAGCGGCCGAAACGAGGCGCTTCGTGGTGTCGCGCAGGGTGGCCAGCGCGCGCGTCGGCAACGTCGACGACAGGACCGCCACTTCCTTGCTGAGCCACGCGAGCAATGCCGAGAAGCCACGATCGCGCGCTTCGGCGCGCAGCACGTCGAGCGACAACACGTTCGTGGTGCCTTCCCAGATCGGCAGCACCTGCGCATCGCGCAACATGCGCGGCAGCCCGGTGTCCTCGACGTAGCCCGCACCGCCAAAGCACTCGAGGCACTCCGACACACACGCAACAACCTGCTTGCCCGTGGTGAGCTTCGCCAGTGGAATCAGCGCGCGCAGGCGACGTTTCTCGTCGTCATCAGCGACGCCGGCTTCCACGCGGCCCATCAAATGCGCCACTTCCATCACGAGCGCCAACGCGCCGGCAGCATCGGCTTCGACGGCATCAAGCGTGCGCGCGTGCAACGGCTGCCCCGCGAGCGGCAGGCCAAAAGCGTTGCGTTTCCAGGAGTATGCGCGCGCTCGAAACACCGCCTGCGCCATCGCCGAAGACGCCGCACACGCGTTGTAAAAGCGCGTGACGTTCAACATGCCCGACACGCTGCGCACGCCATGGCCGACCTCGCCGATGCGGCGCGCGGCAACACCGTCGAGGGTGAGTTCAGCGGTGGGCAGGGCTTTGGTGCCGAGCTTGTCCTTCAAGCGGTTCACCGTGATGCCGCGAAAGCCGCCACCAGTTTCGCGCACGACGTCGACACAGAAGAGCGTGAGGCCGCGGCTGCCTTCGACAACCGTGCCGCCGTCTTCGATGCGCCCAAGGGCCAAAGCCATCGCCGACGTCGTCGCCGAGGTGAACCACTTCACACCGTGCAAGCTGTAGACATCACCCTCATCGGTGCCGGCCTGCTGCAGACGCGCCACCGTCGACGTGCCGCCCACATCCGAGCCGCCGGTGCGTTCGGTCATCCACTGTCCCGACGTCACAAACGTGCTCGGGTCTGTCGACGTCAACTGCGGCACCAGCCGATTCCGCAGCGGGGCAGGGGCGAGGTCGAGCAGCACGCGCGCCGCCGCATCGGTCATCGCCAGCGGGCACAACGCCGTCGCCGACGACGCGCCAAACAGGTGCAGCAACGCCGCTTGCGCCACGCGACGGTGGGCGCCGAACTGCGTGTCGTAGCCCGTCGCCACCAGCGCGTGGCGCGCCGAGAAGTCCTTGAGCGCAGTCCACGCAGGGGACACGCGAATGTCGTCGATGCGGCGGCCCCAGGCGTCGTAGGGCACGTGCCGCGGCGGGTCGCGTTCGGCTTCGTCGCCGAGCGCCAACAGCTCGTTCGTGGTGGCGCGGCCAAGTGCTTCGAGGCGGGGGCCCATCACCACGGCGACGTCGGCGGGCATGCGCACGCGCAGCTCGGCGTTGAGCGCGCGATCGACGGCGTACAAATCAGGAGGTGGCGGCATGTCCTGGAAAAAACCGGGGTTCATGCAGCCACCTTCAGTGGGTTCGATTTTTCCGTCAACACCGACGACGGGGGGATGCCGTCGTCGGCATGTCGTGCGGCTCAGCGATCGCGCAAGCGGTTGAGCAGCGAGATGATGTTCCACAGGAGCACCAGCAGCGACATCGAGATTTCGTACGACGCCTCGATGTGCATGTCGTCGTCGAACTCGTGCACGACGGTGTTCAAGCGGTAGAGCAGGGCAGCACCCGAGGCGACCACGAACACGGCGCACACAATCAAGCCGAACACGCCGTTGAACGGGAACACGAACGACACCGCCATCAGCACCAGCATTGGCAGGCCCATCGTCGACAAGCCGGCCTTCACCAACGACAGCTCGCTCTTGTTGAACCACACGTACACGAGCATGCCGAGGCCGGACGCGGCGGTGATGCCCATTGCCGTGGCGATGATGCGGATGCCTTCGCCGGCACTGCCAAACGCGAGGGTCGACAACAGCAAAAAGCCAAACGAGATGCCTTCGCCGACGACGGCAAGGGCGAGGCCGGGCACTTTTGCGGTGCCGTAGACCATGCCGCGCGCGACCCAGTGCGACAGCGCGAAGGTGCCGAAGATCGCCGCCATCACGCCGAAGCGACCGAAGTTCATCACCACGGGGGCGATGAAGATCGTCGACAGCACGGCGACCACGGCGGTGGCAGCAAGGCTCAAGAACGTGCCGACGCCAACTTTGCGCAAGAACGCAAGGCGGGCTTCCGACGGGCCAGACACGGCAGGGGCGTACAGGTTGGCAACAGACACAGTGACCTCCTCAAAGGCGAACGCGCGGACTGTAGCATCGATGCCCGTCGTCGGCGTGGGACGCAGCGCACAACGACGGCAGATGGGCAGATGGGCAGATGGGCAGATGGGCAGGGCCGCACCACACCGCTACAAGGTGCACGAGATGGCCACCGACAAGCGCCCCGACACGCCCGACGCCGCGCCCGCCCCGCCGTCGCGTTCGTTCGACGTGTGGGTTTGCCACGGGCGCCTGTGCACCGCGAATGGCAGTGACGTCGTCGCGGTGGCGGCTGCGGCCGCTGTACCGGCGTGCGTCACGGTGTTGCGCGGCGGCTGCTACGGCCTGTGCGACCTCGGACCAAACGTCGTTGTCCGTCGCTTCGTCGACGACAACCGCGACCCAGCCCAGATTGCCGCCGACCGCCTGTCGCTCACGTACACGGCCAACGAGCACGTCTACTGCGGCGTTGGTGCGGGCGATATCGACGCCATCGTGTCATCCCACGTCGTCGACGACGCGCCGCTGGTGCGCCTCACACGCGCCGTTCGCGAGCGAGAACTTGCGCCAAAAAGCCCGGTCGAACAACGGATGCGCGCCTTGCGTGAGCGCCGCAACCAGCCGAAAGAATGAAGGAATTCATGAGTCAGTCGCATGCCGGCGATCCAGGTTCGCGCAAGAAGCTCACGCCCACCGCCGCAGAAAACTATCCCGGCGATGGCCTGTTCGATCGCCTCGCCCGCGTCATCTGCGGCGCCAACTGCCTGCCACGCAAAGAGCTGCACGAGGCGTGGGAAACCGCGCGCCGCACCCGGCGCAAGCTGC
>JBIKRQ010000127.1:0-15608 GCA_044349155.1 Myxococcota bacterium | reverse complement strand
CCTGCAGCGCTACCTCGGCATCGCGCTCACGGGTGGTGTGACGTTGTCGTCGACCGCGGCGAGCGGACCGGTGATCATGCCCATCGAGCGCACGCCGCGGGTCTCGCCGTTGTGGCCGCGGGTCTCGTCGGTGGCGGCGGGCACTGGCCTGTTTCTCGAGCCTGCTGGCACGTCGACACTCGAGGCGTTCAGCTGCGACCCGGTCTCGCTCAATGGCGTGAGCGCGTGCGCGCTTGATCATGACGAGACGCTGCTGGCCCTGGTCTCGACAGACGGCTCGTTTGCGATGCGTGTCTTCGACGAGGACCACCGCGCGCGCACCAGTGGTTTCAGTGTGGGCGAGGTGTCGAACGTGCTCGAGATCCAGCGACCGCTGACGATGACGAGCGATCCGCTTGGCTTTTTGCGCACGCCCATCAACGACGATCCCACCGGCCTCAACGAGCTCGATCGCGTTCGCGTGAGAAACACGAGCAACGCGCGCTTGTTCATCACCAACGTCGGCACCACCGTGGGCGCGTTCGGCACCACCATCGACGGCGACGAGGGCACGGTGCGCGACGCCGACGCCCACGTCCTTTCGGTGCCCGCCGGCACGCGCGCACTGCGTGTGGTGGTTCGCCGCCAACTGCTCGCCACAAACACCATCGCCACGATCGAAGGCGCCAGCGGCACGCTCGCGCTGGTCGTGGCCCCAGGGCAGGTTGAGCTGCTCCCCGTCGAAGGCGGGCTGCAAGGCATCACCAGCAGCGGCGCACAAGGCGTGAACGCCATCGTCGAAGTGGGCGACGGCGCTGATTGCGGCGAAGGCTGCACGCCGTTGTCGTGGCCAACGGGCTTTGTTCCCACCGGCGTCGTGCTGTCCGACACGAGCACCCCCGACTCCATCGGCGTCAGCCTCCAGCAGCTCGACTTCTTCGACCGTTGACGCCTCTGGCCTACATGTAGGACCTCATCGCACCGGTCTTCCGGCGCCGATCTGACATGACGAGATTGCTTTGTGTCGTCGGCGCCATGTGCCTGCTATCAGGACCGTCTCATGTCTCGGTTTGGCGACTTCACACTGCTCGAAGACCTCGGCCAATCGGCCACCGCCGACCGCTACAAGGCGACCCATGCCACGTTGGGTGGTCCGTTTTTCCTCAAGGTTTACCGCCGTCTCGACGCCGCCTACCTGCCCGAGCTGGCAGCGCGCGGCGATCGCCTGATCGGCCAAAGCCACCCCAACCTCGCACCGCATCTTGGCCACGGCGTCGTCGACGGCGTTGGCTTTGCGGTGTCGCCGTGGCTCGAAGGCATCAACCTGATCGGTTTGTCGGCGTCGTTGAAAGACCGCCGCGTCAACCTCAGCCTCGACCAGTGTCTGCTCATCGTTGGCGACGTGAGCACCGCGGTCGCCGCCCTGCACGCGATCGCCCCCTCGCCCACCGGGTCGCGCCTTGCACATGGCGATGTGTCGATCGGCCACGTGCGCGTTGGCGCCGACGGACAGGTGTGGCTCACCGGTTTGACGACGCCACGCGGGCTCGTGCCAGGCCGTGTGCCTGAAGCACGCTTCGACCTCGCTGGTGCTGGCGCGCTGCTGTACGACCTCGTGCCACTGATGCGCGGTGGTGCAGCTCGACCGCCACTGCCGACGTCGCTGGACCGCGTGATTCGCCGCGCGTTGGGCATTGGCCCCGCCACCGAACACCTCACGCCCGTCGACTTCATCGCGCGCCTTGGCGAGGTGTTTGCGGGCCTCAAGCTCAACAGCGATCGCGCCCCCCTCGTCGACGTCATTCGTCGCACGCTGCGCGCGGTCGAAAAGCGCCTGCTCGAACAAGGCAGCAAGCCTGCTGGTGCGCGCACCGCCGCCGATGCGATCCCCGAGCTCGTGCCCGTCAACGCGCAGCCGCGCACCACGCCCATGCCCGCCGTGCCCATGTCTTCGGTGACGGTGCCGCCTGCCGTCGCGCCGCGTACGCCGCCGTTTTCGTCGCCTGCACCAGTGGCTCCTGTGCCTCCCGCAGTGCCTGTTGCAGCGCCGTCGCAGCGTCCGTTGTCGGCGGTGTTCTCGTCGCCCGCGGGCGACATGTTTCGCACCGGCAGCGCCAGCGCGCGCGCACAGCCCGAAGTCACGGCCATCGAGTTGCCCGTGTTGCCCGTGTTGCCAGTCCTGCCCACGCAGATCCCGCCGACGTCGACGACATCGCCGTTTGCCAACGATGCGTCGCCATTTGGTGCGGGTCCGCCACTGAGTGCGTCGCCGTTTGGCGTGTCGTCGGATCCGTTTACGCCCATCACCTCGACGCCATCGGGCCGACTCGTGCCGCCGCCGGTGACCGCCATGCGCGGCGCGCCCGTCGCAGCCACGCCCTTCGACGTGCCTGCACAAGCGCGCGCCTCGATGCCGCTGGCCGACCGTGACGACGTCGCCCGCGTTGCCATGCCGGCAGTGCCCGCCGCGCCGGCCGACATCGACAGCAGCCGCCCGGTGCGCGTGTCGTCGCAGATGGCGATGCCGAGCGTGCAGGTGCTGTTGCGTGCAGGACTGGTGCGTGCCGACCAGGTCGATGCCGCCGCCAACGAGCAGGCCACGCGTGGTGGTCGCACGCTCGAGATCCTTGTGGCGCAGGGTGCGTGCACCGACACCGACGTGGCCAACGCGTTGGCCCAGGCAGCGCAGCGTCCGCGCCTGCACGACGACACGATCGTCGTCAAAGACAGCGCGCTGCTCAAGCGCTTGCCGCAGACCTACGCGCTCGCGCGCCGCATTCTGCCCCTCGCGCTGGATGCGGGCACGCTCATCATCGCGGTCGCCGACCCCTTCGAGAAGAAGGTGATCGACGAGGTGCGCGACCTCGTGCACGCCCTCGACGTCGACGTGCGCGTTGCTGCTCGCGCGGCACTCACGCAGGCCACGTTGCGTGCCTTCGCCGACCTCAGCGGTGCAGCACTGACGGCCACCGGACCGCGCGTGTTGCTCGGCATCGAAGACGACGACCAGGCGCAAAAGCTCGGCGCTCGGCTCGCGCAAGAAGGCATGCAGGTCGAGCACGTCGTCGACGGCGCCACGGCCCGCCAGATTTTGCAGTCGCGTCCGCCCGACGCGTTTGTGTGCACCTGGGCGTTGCCGAAGGTCGATGGGCAGGCGTTGCTGCTGGCGGTACGCGCCAACGAGCGCACCAGTGAGTTGCCGGTGTTCATCCTTGGGCCGCGTGGCGACGACGAGCTCATGTCGAAGGCCCTCGATCTTGGCGCCGACGACTACTTCGGCGCGCCGGTTCGTCCCGATGTGATCGTCGCCAAGCTGCGACGCGCGGTGGGCAAGGTGTCGGGTCGCACGTCGTCACCACCGGTGCCGGCACCGGCACCGCCGCCTGCGCCTCCACCAGCACCGTTGCCGCGCACGACGTCAAAGGCGGGTCCGCCGCCGCTGCCCAAGCGTGCGCCGACGCCGCCGCCGCCGCCGACGGAAGAGTTCGAATTCGACGACCTGCCCGACCTGCCGCCCGAGTTCGACAACCAGCCCCCCGAAGTGCCGTCGATGCCGACGGGCGTGATGGGCACGCTGCGGCAGATGTCGTTGCCCGAGATCGTGCAGTCGCTGGAGATGGGCCGCAAAACCGCGAGCGTCGACATCGTCCCGCAAGATGGCGAGAAGGGCTCGATTGCCTTCGAGGGCGGCTCCATCCGCTTTGCCGAGTGCGCGGGCCTGATCGGCAACGAGGCGTTCTTCCTGCTGATGCGTCACAAGGAAGGCTTCTTCCGCATCCACTACGGCGATGCACCAAAGAGCATCAACATCGAGGCACCCACCACCTTCTTGCTGCTCGAAGCCATGCGGCTGATGGATGAAGAAGGCCTGTAGTTGCAGCGTCTTACCGCCCGATCCAGATAAAAGCGCTGCGTTCTGCAGTGCTTTTTCATGGGCGAACATGGAGACGTGATGCGGGTGCTTTTTATTTGCGGAAAGAACCGCTGCCGGAGCCCAACGGCGGAGGTGGTGTTTGGGCGGCTCGCAGGCATCGAGGCCGACTCAGCAGGCGTGCGCGACGACGCCGACGTGGTGGTGACAGCGGAGCAGGTGGCGTGGGCCGACGTCGTGGCAGTGATGGAGCGGCGGTATCAAAAGCCATTGCAGCAGCGCGTGGGGCCAGCCGCGTTGCGCCACAAGAAGCTCGTGTGCCTCGACGTGAAAGACGACTACGACGCCATGGACGAGGCGTTGATCGCCCTGTTGCTCACGCGCGCCGCCCGCCTGGGCATCACGATCGAGGGATGAGCGGCATCGAGCTCAGCGACGAAGAAAGTCGACGACAGCAGGCGTGACCGCATCAGCCTCAGCGCCGATCTGAAAGACAATGTCGGCATGCTCGGCACCATCGACGTCGACGAATGTGCTGAGAGCAGGATCGCGCCCGCCTTTGAGCACCGCGATGTCGGCGAGGGCTGCAGGCAGATCAGCCTGCCCGGTGACGAAGAGGGCGGGCGCACCAGTGCTGATGAGCTCGTCGATAACGGTGCCCGCAGCCCGCGCCTCGGCTGTAACTCCAAACACCGGCACAATGCTGCTATCGACAACATCCTTTTCTTCCATTTCGAACGCGGTTTCAATATCGTACAAACCGCTGAGCAAGATCAGCCCGTCCACCGGGGTTTGCGGCCCGCCGGTGAGCAGCGCCGCCGAAGCGGCCAGGTGCGCCCCCGCCGAATGGCCGCTCAAGTACACGGGTGCCTCGGGGAAGCGTTGGCGGATGAAGTCAGCAGCAGCATCGACGTCGTTGAGCATGTCGTCGAGGCTGTTGGTAGGCCCGAGGCGGTAGTTGCCGTTGGCGACGATGTAGCCTTCGCGGCTCAAGGCAGCGCCGACGTTGCCGTACAAGCCGGTGGCCCCCTCGAAGAACTGCTTGTCTTGTGAAGTCCAGTATCCACCGTGGAAGAACAAAACCACTGGCGTCGCTGCCTCAGTGCCATTTGGAACATATAGATCGAGGGTATGTTGGCCATCGCCATCGTCGATGTAGGCGAGGTTGTAGTCGACGGTGACGTCGGAGGCGATGTTGAGGTTGCCGCACGCAGGGCACCCCATCGACGTCACGAGGGCCAGCAGAGCGAGGAGGGACAAGAGGCGCATGGAAGCGGATTGAATCAGGGTCGTACGACTCTGTCGAGCCGACGGATCGCGCCGGTGCGTTTGAGGCTCGAAGTACCGCTTTGCGGATTTCGTGCGGTTTTGAGTGGATCGACTCGACGAGAAGCCGCCACGCGAAGCGGTTGAGGCTTCTGTGCGGGAAGCGTTGGCGTCGCGCAGAACGAGAATTTGATCCGGTTTCGGCTCGCCCGTATGGTGGCCAAACGATGTGTGGATGGTTCGTCGGCACCGGGTGCCGTCGAGCCCAACGAGCAAGCGGAAGCGGAGGCGGCGATGGCCCGCAGCAAGACGACGACGACGACCACGACGACGACCGCCACCGAAACCCGTCGGGTCCAAAGCCTTGAGCCGCGCGCTGGTGCGCAACTGTCGTCGCTCGAAGAGGCCGTGGTTCGCATGCACCACGGTGTGAGCGTTCGCGCCGAAGCCGACCTCGCCACCAACGCCGTCACCGACACGCTCGCGGCCCAGCTGCTGTCGATCGAAGTCGACGCGCACATCGCCACGGGTCGCGCTGAAGAGCTGCCCGACATCCCCGCCGACGACACCGCGCACAAAGCGGTCGGCTCCGACAAGACGCAGAAGATGTTGGCTGCGCTGAAGCAGAAGTGACCCCAGGTCGGGTTGATTTTGCTTCGTGCCTCAGCTGCATCAACCCGATCCGGAATCGTACTTTGCCCTCGCGGGCGCATGGTTTCCGCTGCGCTCCGCTCGCGCCCAAGCCGACAAATTCATGGAGTTGGCGTGCCGCCAACCCCATGAATATCAACATGAATTCGACCGCAAGCGGTCGAAATCAACATCATCCAGGATGAACGCTGTGTCAGCTGTGTTGGCTCACGACGTCGTCGCCGGCCCTGCGCATTCCGCAGACGGCGACGTCGCCATTTTTGTCCACGGCATTTTGGGATCGCGCGGCAACTGGAAGAGTTTCGCGCGCCGGTTCCTGGAACGCGTGCCCGCAGCGGCAGCGGTGTTGGTCGACCTGCGTCACCACGGCGATTCCCACGGGCTTTTGGGCCCCAACACGGTCGCGGGTGCGGCCGACGATGTGCAAGCGCTCTGCGGGCATCTGGGGCTGTCGCCGACCCTGCTGGTGGGGCACAGCTGGGGTGGCAAGGCGATGATCGAGCTGGGGGTGCGCAAGACGCTGCCCATGCTGTCGGACGTGGTGGTGGTGGACTCGCCGCCGGGCATTCGCACTTTTGGCCAAGCTAACGTTCGCGGTGAGATCGAACGGGTGCTTGAGGCGCTGCAGTCGTTGCCGACGGGGCTGGCGCGGGATCGCAAGCACCTGGTGGATCAACTGGTGGAGCGCGGGCTGAGCGGCCCGATCGCCCAGTGGATGACGACGAACCTGGCGCCGCTGGCGGAGAAGACCGCCGAGGGGTTGGGCTTTCGCTTCAAGTTCAACCTCGAGGCCACCATCGAGATGTTGCACGACTACGGTCGTCGCGATTTCTGGCCGGCCCTGATGGCGCACACAGCACCGCCGCAGTTCACGTTTGTGCGGGGGGCGCGTTCGGATCGCTGGACCGACGACGAGCTCGCCCGCTTGCGCGACGCCGTGGCGGCGGGCGTGGTGGTGGATCACGTGCTGCCCACGGGGCACTGGGTGCACACCGACGACCCCGAGGGCTTGCTCGAGATCGTCGTGGGCTTGATCGGCTAAGTGAATATCCCCTTTCAGGAATATTCATTTCCGAGTTCAGGCCGGGCGGTGGCCGTCGCCGACGCGCACGAGCTTCTTGTTCACGAACTCCTGAATGCCCGATGGCCCAAGCTCGCGGCCGTAGCCCGAGATGCCCACGCCGCCGAAGGGCAGTGAGGCGTCGGCCCAGTCGATGGTGTTGATGAACATCATCCCCGTGTTGATGCGACTGGCGACACGACGACCGCGGGCTTCGTCGCGCGTCCACACCGAACCGCCCAAACCGAAGTCGGAGTCGTTGGCGACCGCCACTGCTTCTTCTTCGTCGCGCACGCGAATGACGAGGGCGACGGGGCCAAAGAACTCCTCGCGCCACGCCGGATTGGTGGGCGTGAGGTTCGTGAGGATGGTGGGCTGCATGAACGCCCCCGGGCGCGCCACGCGATGACCACCGAGCAGCACCACCGCACCGTTGGCGATGGCGATGTCGACCTGGTTCACCAGATGAAGCACCGCGGGCTCGCTCGACATGGGCCCGTGGGTGTTCGTGGGGTTCTTCGGGTCGCCGGTTTGCAGGTCTTCAAGAGCGGCCTTGAAGCGATCGATGAAGGTGTCGGCCACGGCGTCGACGATGATGAAGCGCTTGGCGGCGCAACACGTCTGGCCGGCGTTGTACATGCGGCCCCACACCGCCCACGGCACGGCCTCTTCGAGGTTCGCGTCGTCGAGGACGATGAAGGCGTCGTTGCCGCCGAGCTCCATCACGGTCTTTTTCAGATTGAAGCCTGCGCGCGCCGCAATCGTGCGTCCAGCGTCGACACCACCGGTGAGTGACACGCCCTTGATGCGGCTGTCGTCGATGACGGCGTTTGTTTGTTCGTGCGTGATCATGAGGTTCGTCCACGCGCCCACGGGGGCACCGGCGTCGAACAACAGGTGCTCAAAGGCCATCGCACACTGCGGCACGCACGCGGCATGCTTCACGACGACGACGTTGCCCGCCATCAGCTGCGGGCCGGCGACGCGGGCGAGTTGGTAGAACGGGAAATTCCACGGCTCGATCGCAAAGATCACACCGAGGGGGCTGCTCTCGACGTGGGCGTTGCCCACCTTCGGCGACAACGTGACCGGTGCGAGGAACATCTCGGCGTGCTCGGCGTAGTAGGCGAGGATGTCGGCGGAGAAGAGCACTTCGCCGCGCGCTTCGTCGATGCGCTTGCCCATTTCCAACGTCGCGAGCAGCGCAAACTCTTCAGCGCGCGAACGCAACAGTGTGGCGGCCTTGTTCAACACCGCAGCCCGCGTGGCGAAGGTGGTGTGGCGCCAGCGTTCAAAGCACGACGACGCTTCGGCCAAGCGTGCCTCGAGTTGGTTGTGGCCCAGGTGCTCGAAGCTTTTGACGAGGATGCCGGTGTTCGGATCGATGGTGCTGTACATGCCGCTACGCACTGCAAGTCAGAGACCGCTTCGTGGTCGGCGGCAGCATCGCCTGCGCGGGCCCTGCACCCGTGCAGACACGACACACACGACGAATCCGCCACGGACAAGATGGTCCATGGCGCGCTGGTGTGACGCCGCGACGTGCTCCGGTTTTGACGGCGTGACGACGTCGTGGCGGGCATTGTTCGCCAGACGAACAAACCGGCGCGCTTTGTGCTGAAGGGTCGACAAACGACGCGAACGTCGAGTCGTTGTTCGACCTGAACCGAGGCCCACCATGAGCAAAACCGACAAGCAGCTGAAGCAGGACATCGAAAACGAACTCGGCATGGACCCCAGCGTGAATGCCGCGCAAATCGGCGTCAGCGTCGACAAAGGCGTGGTCACGTTGCTCGGCGCCGTCGACACCTGGGCGGGCAAGTGGGCGGCTGAAGACGCCACCAAGCGCGTCAGCGGCGTGTGTGCGGTGGCGCAGGATCTCTCGGTGAAGCTCACCGCCGAGCATGCGCGCACCGACAGCGAGATCGCCGCCGCCGTGCAGAGTGCGTTGAAGTGGGACGTGTTCGTGCCTGGCGAGGTCAAAGCGTCGGTGAAAGCCGGTGCCGTCACCCTCGAGGGCCAGGTGTCGTGGCAGTTTCAGCGCGAAGCCGCTGCGCGTGCGGTGCGCTTCTTGAGCGGCGTGAGCGTTGTGTACAACTCGATCACGCTGAAGCCCGACGACAGCAACGCGCAGGTGAAAGACAAAGTCACCGCAGCGCTGACACGGCAGGCGAGTTCGAGTGCGAAGGCGATCCACGTCGAGACCAAGGGCGGCAACGTCACCCTGTCGGGGCGCGTGTCGTCGTGGCAGTCGGCGCGTGATGCGTCAGCCGCGGCGTGGTCGGTGCCCGGTGTGATGACCGTGGTCGACGACATGACCGTGGCCACGTCGTGGTGATCTGATCCAACCGCAAAGCTCGACGTCAATGCACTGGTGACGTCGAGCGGTGCTGCATTCAAGTGCAGGGCCGCACTGCCGATGCTATCGAGCACCGTGGCCTCTGCTGTGCACCACCCTGCCCCACGAACGCGCCTGCCCGGTGCGGCCCTGTGGCGTGCGTGGTTGGTGGCGTTGGTGGTGCTGGGCTTGTTCCCCGGCGGCTACGGCTTCGTGGAAGACGCGGTGCATCTCGCCAGCGATGGTCACCTGGTCGATGCCCACCGCCACGTCGACGACCAGGCCGAGCGTGGCCCCCACGACGACCTCGACAGTTTGGATGTCACCGCCAGCGACCACCACGAAGAACACGATTGCTCGGGTGCATTTCACACCTGCGGCTGTCATGTCGCGGCGGCGTTTGTGGTCGACGTGAACGGCCCGCCCACGCTGCCGCCACCGCTGCTCGCCGAGCGTGACACCCAACGCCTGCGCCGCATCGATCGCGGTGCGGTCGGCGACCACACCAGCCTCGAACGACCTCCACGCGTGTGACGTGAACGTGGCCTGGCCTTGCGTGCTGCAGGGCCGCTCGTGTTGTGCGCGCCGGCAGGACTGCTGTTGGCGCAGCACTCTTGTCAGCGTTGGAGTCTGCGATGGTTCGTGTCCATCGACGACGACGTGCATGCGTGGTGGCGGGGCTTGTGCTCGCTGCTGCCGTGCCGGCGTGGTCTGCCGAGCGTGAGCTCGAGCTTGAAGAAGTGCTCGCGTTTGCTGAAACCCATGCGCCCGAGATTGTGGTGGCCGAGCGGCGTGTTGACGTCGCTGCGGCCGACACCCTCGAGGCCTCACCGTGGTGGCCAGAAGACCCCGTGATCGACCTGCGCGCCGGTGGCCGTGTGGGCGGCGGGCAGGACGGTGCCGACGTCGGGGTGGGCCTGCGGCAAAGCCTGGAGCTGTTTGGCGAGCGCGACCTGCGCCTGTCGGCGGCGAAGCAGAACACCGCGGCGGTGCGCCTGGACATCGAGCGCGTGCGCTTTGCCGTGCACCAGAGCGTGCACCGCGATTTTCTGACGGCGTTGTTGGCCGAAGCAGAAGTCGCGGCCGCTGAAGAAGAAGTGGCGTTTGCCAAGGGGCTCGTCGACGTGGCGCAGGCGCGCGTGAACGCCGGTGAGGCCTCGAGCCTGACGGTGCGGCTGGCACACACCGCACTCTCGCGCGCGAAGGAGCGAGCACTCACAGCACTCGAATCGCGCACCAGCGCACGCCTGGCCCTGGGGCGCGATGCGGGTTTTGACGACGCCACCAGCGTGAAGCCGCGCGGTGTGCTGCCGGTCCCCGAGGTGTTGCCGCCGTTGTCGTCGTTGTTGGCGATCGCCGAAGCCCATCGTCCACAGCTGCTCACACTGCAGGCCGAGCAGGCAGCAGCGCAGGCGCAGCGGGCCCTCGCCGATCGCGAAGCGATGCCCAAGCCTGTCGTCGGCATCGACTACAGCCTCGAAGGCGCCACCCCCGTCTCGTCGGCGCAAACGCAACAGGTGGCCGGCGCCACGTTGTCGCTGCCCCTGCCGCTGTTTCGCAGCAACGATGCGCAACGCGCGCGCGCTGCGGCAAACGAAGCCGTGATCGACGCCGAACTGCAGGCGCAACGACGTCGACTCGCGGGGCAGATCGCCGAAGCCCGCACCCACGCCGAAGCAGCACGCACGCGGCTGGCGCTGTTTGCCAACGAAATCCTGCCCGACATCAAAGAGACCCTGCACCAACTCGAGCAGGCCTATGCGCTGGGCGAGCTCGACCTCACCGAAGTGATGGTGGGCCGCGAACAGGTGCTCACCGCGCGACGGGATGCCCTGCAGGCGTGGCGCTCCTGGTTTGAAGCCCATGCCGCCCTCGAAGCCGAAGTCGGTGCCGAGTGGCCCGCATCGTCCGCTTCCACTGCTTCTTCTCCCCCTTCTGCGAGTCAGCCATGAACACCCTTTTGACGACGTGGCGCCATGCCCTCCTCGGCCTCTTACTGACCGGCTGTCCAACAGTACTGACCGGCTGTCCAACAGCGAGTGCGCCTGCAGAAAAAGGCGACGAGCACGGCGAAGAACACGGCGACGAGCACGCGGTGTCGACGACGGTGCGCTTGAGCCCCGAGGCGATCGCCAGAAACAACATCCGCACCGCCCCGGCAAAACGCGGGCGCCTTGGTGCTGGTGTCGAGGTGCCCGCCGAGATTGCCCTGGCGCCAAACCAGTTGGCGCACGTGACGTTGTTGGTGCCCGGGCGCATCAGCGAGGTGAAAAAAAGCGTGGGCGACAAGGTGAAAGCCGGCGACCTCATCGCGCTGGTCGAGAGTGCTGAGCTTGGTGCGGCACAGTCGGCGCGCACACAGGCCGAAGCCGAGGTCAACGTCGCCAACAAGGCGTTTGAGCGGCAGAAGGAGCTCAAGACCGCGGGCATTGGCACCCAACGCACCTACGACGAAGCAGAAGCCGCCCTGCAGCGCGCCGAGGCCGAGCTGGCGGCTGCGAATCAACGCACGCACGTGTACGGCAGTGGTGGCACGGGCACGACGGTGGCGCTGCGCTCGCCGCTGGATGGCGAGATCGTGCAACGCCACGCGAGTGTGGGCGAAGTGGCGCAGGCCGGTGGTGAGCCGCTGTTTGTGGTGGCGAACCTGCACACCGTCGTCGTCGAAGCGCGCGTGTACGAGAAAGACGTGGCGCGCGCCGTGGTGGGCACGCCCATTCGCCTGACGTTGCAGGCGTATCCGGGGGAGTCGTGGGACGCGAAGCTCGACTACGTCGCCCCCCTGCTCGACGACGTGTCGCGCACGCTCACAGTGCGTGCGGTGTTGAAGAACGACGGCCGCCTGAAGCCGGGGCTGTTTGGCAACGTGACGTTGTTGGCGGCTGACGACGACCAACACGCCCGCGCGATCGTTCCCGCTGATGCGGTGCAACGCACGACCCTGGGCGATGTGGTGTTTGTGCCGGGCGATGGTGCCGGCGTGTTTCAAGCGGTGTCGGTGGTGGTGGCCGCACGGCGCGATGGCGAAGTGGAACTGCACAGCGGGCTTGAGCCCGGAGCGAGCGTCGTCGTCGAAGGCGCGTTCGTGCTCAAGAGCGAAATGCTGCGCGGCGAACTCGGTGCAGGCCACGAAGACTGAACAGCACACCGAAAGGAGGAGCCATCATGCTGGAACGTCTTGTCACCTTTGCCACCCACAACCGCTTCGTCGTTGTCTTTGTTGTGCTGTTCACCGCTGCCGTTGGCGTGCGCAGCATGCAGCAGTTGCCCATCGATGCCGTGCCCGACGTGACCAACACGCAGGTACAGGTGCTGACCGCCGCCCCGGCGCTGGGGCCTGTCGAGGTGGAACAGTTCATCACCGCCCCCATCGAGCGCGTGATGGGCGGACTGCCGAACCTCGAGGAGGTGCGCAGCCTGAGCAAGTTTGGCCTGTCGGCGATCACGATCGTGTTTCACGAAGGCACCGACATCTACTTCGCCCGCCAACTCGTGAGCGAACGACTCGCCGAAGCCCGCGAAGCCATCCCCGCCGGCTACGGCTCACCACAACTCGGACCGATCTCGTCGGGGCTTGGTGAGATCTACCAGTTCGAGGTGAAGGGCGAGCCCATGTGCGGCGCGGCCGCCGACACCGACGCGTGTTGGACGCCGATGGAACTGCGCACGATTCTCGACTGGCAGATAGGGACACAGTTGCGTTCTGTGCCCGGTGTCGTCGAGCTGAACACCTTTGGCGGTGAACTCAAGACCTTTCAGGTCACGGTAGACCCACGGCAACTGGTGGCGCGCAAGCTCGCGTTGTCGACGGTGTTTTCAGCCCTGGAGCGCAACAACCGAAACGCCGGCGGGGCCTTCATCGAACGCGGTGGCGAGCAGTTGCTGATACGCGGCGAGGGCCTGGTGACCTCGCTGGACGACATCGGCGCGATCGTGGTCGACGTGAACACCGACGGCACGCCGGTGCGCATCAGCGACATCGCTGTGGTGGAGTTGGCACCACGGGTGCGGCAGGGCGCTGTCACGCGCGATGGCCGCGGCGAAGCGGTGTTGGGCATTGCGATGATGTTGTTGGGCGAAAACGCGCGCACCACATCGTCAAATGTGCGCGCCAAACTCGACGAGCTGGCACCGTCGCTGCCCAGAGGCGTCACGATCGACACGTACTACGACCGCACCGAGCTGGTCTCGCGCACGATCTCGACGGTGGGCGTGAACCTGCTGGAAGGCGGAGCGTTCGTGTTGCTGGTGCTGCTGTTGTTGCTCGGCAACGCACGCGGCGCGGTGTTGGTGGCAACGGCGATTCCGTTGTCGATGCTGGCGACATTCATCGGCATGCGCGCCCTTGGCGTGTCGGGCAATTTGATGAGCCTCGGCGCGCTCGACTTTGGTTTGATCGTCGACGGTTCTGTCGTCGTCATCGAGCACATCGTGTCGCGCCTGGGGCATCGGCAGCACAACGCACCTGGAACGATGGCCGATGCGATTGCCGAGGCCACGCGCGAGGTGGCGCGGCCCGTGGTGTTCGCCGTGGCCATCATTTTGATTGTGTACGTGCCGGTGCTCACCCTCGAGGGTGTTGAAGGCAAGATGTTCAAGCCGATGGCCATCACCGTGGTGTTGGCGTTGGCAGCGTCGTTGCTGTTGGCGC
Source organism: Myxococcota bacterium (assembly GCA_044349155.1). GTDB lineage: Bacteria > Myxococcota > UBA727 > UBA727 > VGSZ01 > VGSZ01. The sequence goes on along the minus strand of JBIKRQ010000127.1, from coordinate 1,792 downwards.
TGACGTGGATGCCGGCGATGGCGACGTTGCTGTTTCGCGGCGGTGTGGTGGAGCGCGAGAGTGCGCTGCTGGTGTGGGCGAAGCGTTGGTACGAGCCGCTGCTCGAGAAGGCCCTGCGACATCCCCGTCGCGTGGTGAGCGTCGCGGTGGTCGTGTTGCTGGGGTCGGTGGGGTTGGTGCCGTTGCTGGGTGCGGAGTTCATCCCGCGCCTCGACGAGGGCGATGTGGCCATCGAAGTGGTGCGCCTGCCATCGATTTCGCTGTCGGAGTCGATGCGCAGCACGACGCAACTGGAGCGCGTGTTGCTCGAGGGTTTTGCCGACGAGGTGCAAACGGTGGTGTCGAAGACGGGGCGCCCCGAGATCGCCACCGACCCGATGGGCATCGACACGTCTGACGTGTTCATCATGCTGAAACCACGAGGACAGTGGAAGAAAGCGACGACGAAGGAAGCGCTGGTGGAGCAGATGGAGCAGGCGCTGACGGCGGCCCTGCCCGGCCAGAACTTCAGCTTCTCGCAGCCCATCGAACTGCGCACCAACGAGCTCGTGAGCGGTGTTCGCTCTGATGTGGCCGTGAGCATCTACGGCGACGACCTCGACGTGCTCAAGCAGAGTGCCGACGCCGTGGTGGCGGTGTTGAGTGCGGTGCCCGGGGCTGCCGATGTGAAGGCCGAGCAGGTCGCGGGCTTGCCGGTGTTGCGGGTGCGCATCGATCGCACACGCATCGCGCGCTACGGCATCAACGCCGAAGACGTGCTCGACGCGGTGGAGGCCATGGGCGGTCGCTCGGTGGGAGAGGTGTTTGAAGGGCAGCGACGTTTCACATTGCAGGTGCGGTTGTCGCCGTCGTCGCGCACTGATGTGGATGCAATTGGGCGGCTGCCGATTCAGGCGAAGAGCGGCACGTTGATTCCCCTCGCGCAGCTCGCCGACATCGTCGTCGAGGACGGACCAGCGCAGGTGAGTCGTGAGCGCGCCTCGCGGCGGATCAGCGTGCAGGCCAATGTGCGTGGTCGCGATCTTGCGGGCTTTGTGGCTGAAGCACAGCAGCGGGTGCGCGCGTCGTCGGCGGTGCCAGCGGGCTACAGCGTCGAATGGGGCGGGCAGTTTGAAAACCTCGAGGCAGCATCCGCACGGTTGGCGATCGCGGTCCCTGTCGCGTTGGTGTTGATCTTCCTGCTGCTGTTCATGACGTGGGGTGCGCTCGAGCCCGCGTTGCTCATCTCGTTGAACGTGCCGTTTGCAGCGACGGGCGGGGTGTTGGCGTTGGCGGTGCGCGGCTTGCCGTTGTCGATCTCGGCGGGCGTGGGCTTCATCGCCTTGTTCGGCGTGGCGGTGCTCAACGGTGTGGTGCTGATGTCGCAGATTCGCGTGAACCAGAGTGCAGGCGTCGCCGTTATCGACGCCGTGCGCGATGCGGCGAAGTCACGACTGCGACCGGTGTTGATGACCGCGCTGGTGGCGTCGTTGGGCTTTGTGCCCATGGCGTTGTCGAGCAGTGCGGGGGCCGAGGTGCAGCGACCGCTCGCTACCGTCGTCATTGGCGGCCGCAGCACTCGCATTGCTCAAGCGGCCCGACCTCGTCGACGAGATCCTTCGCGACTTCGAGCGCTGCGGTGTGGTGGGCGAGCGCGAAAACAAGTTGCTCGGTTACTTCGCGATGACGTCGAGAAAGACGGCGACGCCGTTGGGTGTGGCGGTGCAATCGTTGTCGGCGGCGGGCAAGTCGAGCCTGATGGATGCCGTGCTCTCGTTCTGCCCGCCCGAGGACACCACGCGCTTCTCGGCGA
>JBIKRQ010000126.1:0-15620 GCA_044349155.1 Myxococcota bacterium | reverse complement strand
CGATGACAAACAAGGTGCCAGCGACGTTGAGCTGCAGCAGACACACCTGCTCGAGGTAGACGAACATCGAGTTCGACTCGGTATCGAGGGCGACCCACGACGCCGTGGCAAGTGCTGCAGCGACGTCGTCGAGTTCGGCGACGGTGGTGATCAAGCGATGGGCAGCGCGCGCGTTCATGGCTTCACCACGGTGTGAGCAGGCAACAAGAAATCAGGCAGACCAAGGTCGACGGGGCCAGCGATCGGCCACGGACCATCGACGGGAGTGGCGGCATGCACCGGCCACTGCTTCCACTTCGGCGCCGACGTGCTCATGAGGCACAGATTGTCGACGAGCACGTGCAGGTCGGCGGGCTGCCAGATGTCGTCGTCGTTGGCCTGTTCGCCCACGCGCGACAAAATCACCGAACCAAACGGTGGCGAGGCACAGCCCATCAACGACAACGCGTACAGCAACCGCGCCGCGACGTCGGGGCCGCCGACCGAATCCATCGTGAGCACGACGCCACAGGCCTTGCCGACGAAGACATCGGTGGCCTCGTACGGCGTGAGCAGCTCGAGGAAGCGCTGCAGCGGCGAGCCCCACGACGCCCAGTACACACCGCTGCCAAACAGCAGCGCATCGGCGCGACGCACGCGCGCCACCAGGGCCGACACGTTGCCGACGAACTCGGCGAGGTGCACCACGTCGACGTCGTGGCCGGCCTGCTGGGCGTGCAGGGCAGCGACGTTCAAGGCGCGGGCGGTGTTGCCCGCGGCACCGCGCACGGCACCGTTGAGCAGAAGCAGACGAACAGGCATCGGCGATGCCCATGACGCGTCTGCCCGCCTGCGGCAATGCTGGCCGCTACGGCTCGTTGAGCTGGCGCTCAACGGCGCCGATGTCGACGGCCGATGTGCTTGAGTTCGGCCGGGGGAGGTCGACGAAACGAGCAAATCCGCGCTGATCACTCGGCAGGTTCAGGTCGTCGGCCCCGGCGTCAATGAGCAAACTGTCCGCCAGCGGCACGAAGGTATTGGTTTCCCCGCCGTGGTCGCCGAACGCTCCCAGCGGCGGGTTGCTCTCCCTGAAGCACCTGATGCACGCAAAGACCTGCGGCAGAGGGAAGATGACCGAGTTGAAGAGTGTCGAAGTGGCGTTCGCCAGGTCGATGGCACTCGCTGGTCCTGGTGGGGAGAGGAGCGTGCAGTTGCGAACTTCAAGCGCCTTCTCCGGCGTGGTCGCGTTGCTGATACGAACAGCCGCGCCGTCGTTCCCGACGAAGGTGCTGTTGAGCAGCACCACCTTGCCGCCCTGACTCTCAATCGCGCTCCCACTCGGAATCTGCACACCGCTGTTGATGTGGTTGTTCTCAAAGAGGCTGCGCTCAACGAAAAGCGATGCACCGTCATTGATGAGGCGAACACCACCCGAAAAGTTTCCGACGTTGTCGAGCCAGTGCGTCTCGACTGCTTCGAGGCGCCCGCTCACGTTTGCACCTCCAGCATCGTTCACCGTGGCGCCAAATCCGTTGGTCACCGTCACACGCTCCAGTCGCAAGAGACCGCTTGAGGCGATGGTGAACACCGTGCGCCCGCCACCTCGGGAACCTCCGCCATCGAGCCTGACGTCGCGTGTGTGTTCGCCGCGAATGATGACGTTGCGCTGTACAGGAAGCGTCGCACTTGTGACGTTGTAGGCGGTCGGCCGCGCCGGGATGCAGATCGTCGTCGTGCTGTCCGCAGGCGCATTGTTCGCCATCACGAGTGCAGCACGCAACGTGCCCTCGCCACTGTCGTTCGTGCTGTTCACGAGGATGCCACCTGGACAAGCGAAAGGTTCGCCCTCGCCCTCGCCTTCACCCTCGCCCTCTCCTTCACCTTCACCCTCGCCTTCGCCTTCACCCTCGCCTTCGCCTTCGCCTTCACCTTCACCCTCTCCTTCACCTTCACCCTCGCCTTCGCCTTCGCCTTCGCCTTCGCCTTCACCTTCGCCCTCTCCTTCGCCTTCGCCTTCGCCTTCGCCTTCGCCTTCGCCTTCGCCTTCGCCTTCGCCTTCGCCTTCGGCGACGACGCAGAGATTGTTCGCCGAGCAGACAAAGTTGGTGGGGCAGTTCGCCGACGTCTCGCACGGCGCGGCAGGCAGACACGCGGCGCAGGCGGCAACGAAGACGACAACGAGCAGTCGCAGCAACAGCGTCATTCCATCACCCACATCACGGTGCCGGCGGCCGCGGCAGTTGCACCCACACCGAGAGCACCCAGCGCCCACGGCCACACAGCGATGGCCGTGTTCTTCGATTCGGTTGTCGACGCTTTGTCGCCGTTGGCGCCGTAGGCGAGCACCGCGCTCACCAGGCCAACAACGCCCACCGAGGCGCCGGCGATCGTGACCACCGGGGCGAGCGATGGGCCTGCAGTCGGCGTCGCCACCACGGGAGCCGGCGCGGTCTCGCCGAGCAGTTGGTTGAGGCTCGCGGCGACCGCGTCGGGCAGGGCGTCGAGGTCGGCGACCTTGAGCTGGTCGCGGCCGACGGCCTTGCCTGCCTTGGCGTCGAACACGTTGAGCGTCACGAGCAGCGTTTTGTTGAGGCGCACGACGTCGCCATAGGCCAGCAGGTCAGCGCCCATGGCTTCGGCAATCTCCATCAAGCAGCTGGTGGAGTCGCAGCCTGCTGCTTGCCGATCGGCCTCGACGTTCGCCGCCGCCGCGAGGTCGCGCGACGACAACACGTCGTAGTTGCGGTGCGACAGCTCCACCGTGAGGAGCTTGGTGACCGTTTGCGCCAACGAGGGTTCGTCGGCCGAGGAGAAGTCGATGACCTGGATGCGTCGGCGCACAGGCGCCGAGGAGGCACTCACCGGCTGCGCCGAGGCGCTCCAGGCAAGCAGGGCAGAAAGCAGCAACACAAAACGCATCCACGACATCTACGACGTCGACCTTGTCGTTTCCAGCGCGTCGTGTGCTGCTGTCTCAAGGCGACATGACGAAGGCCACAATCGCTGGTCCAGTGACCGCGACCAGCACGCCCATGACCAGCATGACCGGTAGGCCCACCACCAGCAGGTCGCGCGACGTCACACCATCGCCGACGACCATCGCGTTTTGCGGTGTGGAGATGACAAACGGGACGCCCAACGAGCAGGCCATCGCCACGAGTACAGCGGCGGAGGTGTCGCCCGTGACGACGTCGGCAATGGGAATCAGCAACGTGGCTGTCGCCGTGTTCGACATCAGCGCCGACAAGAGGGCAGCGATGAGCACGATGGCCGCCACACTCGCTGGATGACCACGCAACGGTTCGAGCAACGGCGTGACCGCGCCCAGCGCCCCGCACCGCTCGAGCAGCCGACCGAGCACGATGCCGCCCACGACGACGAGCAGGGTGCTCCAATCCAACTGCTGCAGCGCGGCCGTGTCGAGGATGCGAGCCATGCACAATGTGGCTGCGGCGACCATCGCCACACTCGCCGACGGCACGTGGTGCACGGGTTCAAGGAGCCATGCAGCAATGGTGAACACGAACACGGCCACCACCATGCGCGCGCGTCGTGACAGTGGCGCCGGTGAGCCCGCCGTCGTCGACAGGGCGAGGACTCCTGCGGGGCGCAGGCGCCACCAGATGAGCACGAGTGCGAGGGCCAACGACCCGGCCGCGAGCGGCACACCCAGCACCATCCAGCGCACGAAACTCATGCCGTGCAGCGCAGCGATGGCGATGGCATTTGGACCACTGCCGACGGGGGAGGCCATGCCGCCAAGATTGGCGCCCATCGCGAGGGCCAACAGCACCGCGCGCTTGTTGCTGCTGCTGAGTCCGACGAGCGCTGGTGCGAGGGTGGTGAGCAGCAGTGCGGCGGCGGCGATGTTGCTCATCCACATCGACAACGCGGCGGCACCAACCGCAACAACGACGACGAGGCGCGGCACGCGACCGCGCGCCAACCACAACACCACGCGTGCCAACACCACATCGAGCTGGGTGGCCTGGGCGGCCGCCGCGAGGACGAAGCCACCAAAAAACAGCGCGATGACGGGCTCAGCACCCCACTGCAACACGCGCCACAGCGCAAACGCGTCGTCGACACCATCAACGCGCTGGCCCGCAAGCACGATGGGAACGGCACCGACCAGCACGAGGGTGGGCACAAACGGCGGTACCGCTTCGAGCAACCACAACGACAAACAAAAGGCCGCGACGGCAACGCCACGCGCGAGCACCACGTTCTCGACGACCGCATCGAGGCCCAGTGCCGTCACCACCGCGAGCGCGAGGCAGAGCCAGAAACGCCAATGCAGGCGCCATGTCGTTGGGGGCGTCGTCGAGGTCGTTTCGGTCATGCGCGATCGTAAACGATCTCGCGCCAGGTGATGCAACGGCGTTGTCAACGGCGCCGTGGTCGACGAGGAAGGTGCGCATGATGAACGTGGTGGTGGTGCTCGTGCGCTCAGAAGGCCCGTTGAACGTGGGCAGCGTGGCCCGGTTGTGCGGCAACTTCGGCGTGGGGCTGCGGCTCGTCGACGTGTTGGCCGATACAACGTCGAAGGATGCGGTGAAGATGTCGCATCCGTCGGAGCAGCTGCTCATCGATGCGCCGCGCTTCGCCACCGTGCACGAGGCCGTGCGCGACTGCGAGTTGGTGGTGGGCACGTCGCAGAAGATCGCGAGTGCGGTGGCCGGCCCCGTGTTTGACGTCGAGTTGGCGAAGCTCCTGCACACCACCGGGACGTTGGCGTTGGTGTTTGGCAACGAGCGCACGGGCATGAACGTCGACGAGGCCGCCTGCTGCCAGCGGGTGCTGCGCCTGCCGGTGGACGGCAGCATGAACCTGAGCCACGCGGTGTCGTGCGCGCTGACGGTGCTGGCCGTGGCGCGCGGGACCGAAACCACAACGCGGGCCACACCTGCCGCGCGTGCGAACCTGCTGTCGTCGTGGGCCACGGCCCTTGGTGACAACGGCTTCTACAAAGCCACCAGCGAAGCCGAGTTCGCGCCGCGGTTGCAGGAACTCGTCGACAAGATGGACATCAGCGAGCGCGATACGGCGATCATGCAGGGCATGTTCGCGCTGTTCGCCAAGAACGGCCGCGCCGCCGCGAACGCCGCCACACAGGCGACAACAACGACAATGACGACGACGACAACGACGACGGACTAGTTTGTCAGGCGGGCGGACAAAGCGATGCGTGAGCGCGCGCGGTCGACTTCCACCACGCGCACCTGCAGGCGGTCGCCGGGTTTGACGACGTCGGCGGGGTTGCTCACGAAGCGGTTGCTCAACTGTGAGACGTGCACGAGCCCGTCCTGGTGCACGCCGATGTCGACGAAAGCGCCGAAGGCCGTGACGTTGGTGACGACACCCGACAGCACCATGCCGGGCTGCAGGTCGTCGATGGTGTTGACGTCGTCGCGAAACGCCGGTGGCTCAAACGCAGCGCGCGGATCGCGCCCCGGCTTGCTCAGCTCGGCGACGATGTCTTTGAGGGTGGGCAGGCCGACGTCGTCGCTGACGTAGCGCGCAAGTGGAATCGTTGCCGCCAACGCCGCATCACCAACGAGCTTGTCGAGCGAGACACCCAGGTCTTTCGCCATCTGCTGGACCAACGCGTAGCGCTCGGGGTGAACGCCTGAGGCATCGAGCGGCTGTGGTCCGCGCACCCGCACAAAGCCCGCGGCCTGCTCGAAGGTGCGCTCGCCCACGCCCTTCACATCCTTGAGTGCTGCCCGCTTCGTGAACACACCATGCTGCTCGCGGTGTTGCACGATGCGCTTGGCGAGCGTGGGGCCCACACCAGCGACGTGCTGCAGCAGTGAGGCACTGGCGGTGTTGAGATCGACGCCGACGCGGTTGACGCAGCTTTCGACCACCTCGTCGAGCTTTTTGGCCAACGACGGCTGATGCACATCGTGCTGGTACTGGCCAACACCGATCACCTTCGGGTCGAGCTTCACCAACTCGGCGAGGGGATCTTGCAGACGACGCGCGATCGAAATGGCGCCGCGGATCGTGAGGTCGAGGTCGGGGAACTCCTCGCGGGCGATGTCGGAGGCGGAGTAGACGCTGGCGCCCGACTCGTTCACCGGTGTGACGATGACGTCGGAGAACTTCGGGGCACCGGCTTTGATCGCCGAGCGAACAAAGGCCTCGGTCTCTCGGCCGCCCGTGCCGTTGCCCACGCCAATCGCGTACGGCGGGTACTTCGCAACGAACGCGAGCAGCGCATCGGCGGCCTGGCGCTCAGCACCCGCGCCGCGTGCCAGGTAGATGGTGATGGTGGCGAGGAAGCGGCCGGTGTCGTCGACGGCGACGCACTTGCAGCCGGTGCGCAGGCCCGGGTCGATGCCGATGACCGCGCGTGGGCCAACGGGTGGCGCGAGCAACACGCTGTCGAGGTTGTTGGCGAACACGCCAATCGCTTCGGCATCGGCGCGCTCCTTCAGCGTGGTGCGCAGTTCGTTTTCGGCCGAGGGCACGAGCAGGCGCTTGTAGGAATCTTTGATCGCCTCGACGAGCAGCGGCGCCCACGGTGACGCTGGCTGCACGCCGCCCAGTCGCTCCAGCTGCGGCCCGATGCGGCGCGCATCGACGTCGATGTCGAGCTTGAGCACGCCTTCAGCTTCACCGCGCACGAGGGCGAGGTAACGGTGCGACGGCATCTTTGCGGTGGGCTCGCTGAAGTCGGCCCACGTATCGAAGCGCGTTGGTGTGGCGTCTTTGGGTTTCGCCTTCTTCGAGACGAGCACACCGTCGCGCGCAAACGTGTCGCGCACAAGACGGCGAACCTCGGGCTTGTCGGCGAACTGCTCGGCGACGATGTCGGACGCACCGGCCAGGGCTGCCTCGACGTCTTTCACGTCGTCGTTGAGAAACGCGGTGGCATCGGCGCGAGGGACGCCGCCACGGGCCTGCGCAACGATGCGGTCGGCCAACGGTTGCAACCCCCGCTCGCGCGCCATCGCCGCACGCGTGCGCCGCTTCTGCTTGTAGGGCAGGTACAGGTCTTCGAGTTCGTGCAGCGTCGTCGTTGCGAGCAGGCGCCGCTCGAGATCGGGCGTGAGCTGCTGCTGCTCGGCGATGGTCTTGATGATGCTGGCGCGACGGTCGTCGAGGGTGGTGAGCCGCTCGCGTTCGACTTCGATGTCGCGAATCTGCACTTCGTCGAGGCCGCCAGTGCGCTCTTTGCGGTAGCGCGCGATGAACGGCACGGTGGCTTTGTCGTCGAGGAGTGCCACCACCGCGCCCACGTTGGCCGCAGACAGCTGCAGGGCTTTGGCGATGCGCGCGACGGTGTCGTTGGCAGAAGCGGTCATGGGCTCACCACGGTTCGCAATTCAAACCCTTGGCGTCCCGACAAGGGTTTGAATATATTGATGAATTCGGGCGAGAAGCGCCCGAATTCAAAGATCGGCGGGGAGGTCTCGGCGACAAACCCCAAAGCGGGTTTCTCTTCGAGGCTCAGGTCAGGCAAGGGCCATCTCGAAACCACAGCGGCCCGCGGGCCAGGCGGTTCGACGTCGCTGTGACGACGTGACGGCATACAGGTGAAACGGCATGCGGCGAACAAAGAAGCCGCGCGTGCCCGCGGCGAGCGGGTCGTTTGGATACAGCGGGAAGGCGAAGAAGTGGTAGCCGTCGTTGACGTGGGCGGCGTACACCGCGTTGACCAACGCCTGCATCACACGCGGATCGTCGTCGACGATGCTGAGGTTCGCCAGGTAGAAGTAGCGGAAGTCGGCACCCACGTCGGGCAGGGGGGCTGTGCCCGTGAGCTTCGACAGCACGCTGAGTCCGCGCTTCACCCACACCATCTGCCCGCCGTAGTGCAGCACGCGGTAACGCTTGACCGCTGCCGTGTCCCAACACGTCGTCACGCCGAGCAGGCGGTCTTTGTTGTCTGACACAACAAAGGTCTGCTGCAGCGTGTAGCCGGGCCAGGCGCGCAAGCGGTGTTCGAACTCGCCGTCATCGAAGCGCCAGCCAAACGGGCGCTTGGCGTGGTCAGCCGCCAGCAAGGCCACGATCGCCGGCACGTCGTCGTCGGTGGCGCGTCGCACATGCAGGCCTGGTGTTGGTGCTGGGCGGTGACGTCGCAGGAAGTGCACGGCCGCCATGTCGAAGGGCGTGAGCAGGTGGTAGTGCGGCTGCACCGCGCGCTTCTGGTTCTGCGTCGACAACGCGCGAAGGGCGGTGGTGTTGTCGGCGATGATGGCCGTGAGGTAGTGCTCGCACCCCGTCTTCTCCACGGCGTCGTGGAACAACTGCGCGTACACGTGCGGAAAGGTGAGGCGCTCTCGGCCAGTGCCGCGAATGCGCAGGTCGCCGAGGTAGCCAACGGGCATGGTGGTGTCGTCGAGGAAGCCATCGCGCACCAGGATGCCGCCCATGCAGAAGATGCGGCCATCGCTGTCGCCGTCGTCGATCCACAACGTCTGCTGACCACGCTGCAGACGGTAGAGCGCGAAGAAGTCAGGATCGCGGCGCGTGGCCAGCGCGAGGTTTCCCACCATGGGCACATCGCCGATGAGCTCGAGAATCGCGTCGTTGTTGGCGTCGGTGGCGACGCGCATGCGTGCCACCATGGCGTCGACGAGGGAGGAGCGACGGGGAGAAGTCACCGCCGTGTCATACCGCAGATGTGCACCGCGTCATCGTGGGCGTGATGAAAGGCCGATGTGCGTGCGCGCCACACGGGCTAGACACCACCCATGGCTGAAACCATCCCCACCCCGGTGAGCACCATTGTCGACGAGCGCCAGCGCTGGCAGGGCCTGTGGCAGCCGCCGGGTTGGCGCGACCCGCGGTGGGCCTTTGGCGGCCTGCTCACGCTGTATGCGGTGCTGGGCTTTACGGTGTTCGGCTTCAACCGTTCGCCGTGGCAGATGCTGTTCATCGTGGCGGCCAGCGTCACCCTCGATGTCGTGTACGCGCGGGTGGTGCGTGGTCGCGTGGTGTTTCCGTTGTCGGCGTGGATCAGCAGTTGTTCGTTGGCGATCCTGCTCAACTACAGCCACGGCAGCTTGATGCCGTTTTTCCCGGTGCTCATCTGCTTCGCCGGCAAGAACATCCTGACCATCGAGCAGCGGCACTTCTACAACCCGGCGATGTTTGCCGTGGCGACGTCGTTGTTGATCGGCAACGGCATGATCACCGCGTCGCCGGCGTACCAGTGGAGTGGCAACGCCATCACCGTCACGTTTTTTCTGATCGCCGCTGGCCTGTCGATGTTCGTGTTTCGCGTGGGCCGCACGGCGATGATCGTGAGCTTCTTATTCTTCTACGCACTGCAAACCGCACTGCGCGCGGTGATCATGCGGCACCACTTGCCGCCCGAGATGCTGTTCATCGGCACCATGACCACGCCGCCGTTTTTCTTGTTCACCATGTACATGATCACCGACCCGATGACGTCGCCGAAGTCGCCGCGCATGCAGGTGGTGATCGCGTTCTGCATCGCCTTCGTCGACCTCGTGCTGCACCTCAAAGAGAGCGTGTTCACGTTCTTCTACGCCGCCCTCACCGTGGCCACGGTGCGCTTCGTGCTCGCTCACATTTCACTCGCGCGCACCAGGGGCCTGCGGGCCTGGTTCGTCGACGAGCTGCTCTCGCCGTCGCGGGTGCGCGCCGTGGTGCTCACCGTGGTGCTGGCTGGCGGCTACGGGTTGGTGTCTGCTTCAACAGCTCAGCCGGTGGCTGCGCGCGCCGTACCGTTTTCGATGGAGCGCGTCGATGTGAAGGCGGCGGGCTTGTCGTCGTCGATGAGCGATCTGTTGCTGCAGGTCGACCCGCGCCTGGCCCACATCGCGAAGTGGGTGATGAGCGTGGGTGATGCGGTCGCCACCGGTGATGTCGACGGCGACGGCAAGCTCGATCTGTTTTTGAGCAACGCGCTGAAGAGTGATGCCGACCGCGCCGCCATCTTTTTGAACCGCAGCGACGAGCATGGCTTGCGCTTCGAGCGTTTGGCCGTGCCCGTGCTCGATGCGCTCGCACCCGACTACAAACGCCGTGGTGTGGCGGCGGGTGGCGCCTTTGTCGACCTCGACAGCGATGGCGACGACGACCTCATCGTCACGGTCGCGTTCGGCAAGTCCCTCGTGTTGCGCAACGACCGTGTTGAAACCGGCGTGGTCGGCTTCACCGATGTGTCGGCCGAAGTGGGCTTCGACGAGCATACTGTCAGCCTTGGTGCGGTGGTGTTCGACGTCGAAAACGACGGCGACCTCGACGTGCTGCTGCTGAACGCCACCACGCCGACGTTGCCCGACTACGAGACCGAAACGCCGCTCAACATTTTTGCGCTGCCGCAGCCCGCGTACGACGGCGACCGACGCATGTTCCGCTTCATGCACAACGGGTGGCACAACGCGAACAACGGCGGCCCGAACCACCTGTACCTCAACACCGCTGGGCACTTCGCGCGCGCCGACAACGCCGCGTGGGGCTTGAACGACACGCGGTGGTCGCTGGCTGCCGTCGCTGTCGACTTCAACCACGACGGGTTTACCGACCTGTACATCGCCAACGACTTCGGTCCCGACGAGCTGTACTTCAACGATCGCGGCGAACGCTTCGTGCTGCACAAGGGCGGCCGCCTGTTCAACAGTGTTGGCAACGACACGTACAAGGGCATGAACGCGAGTACGGCCGACTTCGATCGCAACGGTTGGCTCGACGTGTACATCTCCAACGTGCATCAACCGCTGCAGTCGGAAGGCAGCCTGCTGTGGATGGTGTCGCCGTCGAACCCACCTGGAGCGCTGCCTGGGTTCAGCGACGAAGCCACCCAGCGGGGCGCGTTGAACGAGCGGCGCTTCGGCTGGGGGGCGGCCGCGGCCGACCTCGACAACGACGGCTGGCCCGACATTGTGCAGGCCAACGGCATGGTCGATGACCGCCTGGATGCCTGCATCCCCGACGGACAGCGCAAGGACTACTGGTACGTGAGCCAGAAGCTGATGCAGTCGGGCCCCGAGGTGCACACCTACGCCGACAAGTGGGGCGACATCCGTGGGCGCACCATCTTTCCGAACGAGGCGCGCCGCGCGTACTTGAACCTCGGTGAGCAGGCACCAGGGCACTTTGTCGACGTCGCCAAGGTGATTGGTATCGACGATCCCGACAACTCGCGCGGTGTGTTGCCTGCCGACCTCGACAACGATGGCGACCTCGATCTCGTGATCACGAACCAGCACGGGCCGGTGTCGTTGTATCGAAACACGTTGCGGCAGCAGTCACCGACGACGTCGCATTCGGTGTGCATCAGGCCGATCGGCAATGGCCGCACGACACCGCGCGCGGCGCTTGGCACAGTGGCCACCCTCATCGTCGACGGGCGCACGCTGCTCGAGCAGAGCACGCTGATGGGCGGCTTCTCAGCGCAACACGAGCCGGCCCTCCGCTTCGGGCTTGGCGCGCGCACCACGGCCGACGCGGTGGAGGTGCTGTGGACCGATGGCCTGCGTGAGCGCTTCGCCGTCGAGGTCGATCGCTGCATCGACGTGGTGCAGGGCACCGGTGCTGTGGTGAAGCCATGACGACGGTGGTCGAGCTGGCAGCGTCGTCGCCAGCACTGTTGGGCAAGCTTGTGTTGGTGGTGTCGGCGGCGCTGTTGCTGGCGTTTGCCGTCGGGTTTCGTCGTCGACAAAACGCTCCGTGCCAACCCGCTTCGCGTGTTGTCCCGCAGCGTCGTGTTGATGGTTCGTGCGTTGGCACGCACGAAAAGCCTGGCGCCATCGGCGGCCCCATCTCCTGGCCAAAGGCGTTGTGGCTCTCGCTGGCCATCTGGTTTTGGTTTGTGGTGTGCGGTGTGCTTGGCTTCGACAGCGCGTTGCCATCGTGCATCGCTGACGTGTTCGCCGCCTGCGCCCTCTCGATGTGGCTGCGCGGGGCCGTCGAGATGTTCATGTTGTACGTCACGCACAACTGGCGGCCACCGATGGGCATCGCTCACGATGTGTTCACCATCGGCCTGGTCTGCGCGGTCGGGTTCGTGGGCATCGACGTCGACACGCTGCAGGCCGCCAACACGTTCTCGCTCGCAGCGCTTGGCATTGCCGCTGTGTTGGTGCTCTCGCTGGTGATCGAGATCGTGCACGCGTGGACGTTTTTTCAGGTCGTGGGCAAGCGCACCATGGGCGACGACGGCGTGTGGTTTGCCGACGACGAAGACCCGCGCTTTATCGCCATCAATCAACGCACGCGCATCGGCAATGTCCTCGTGGGCGTGCCCGTCGCGGTCTACGCGCTGTGGTGGGTCCTGCGATGACGCTCAGCTCGCGCGTGGTGCCGAAGTCGACCCTCAGCAGTGGTCAACGTCGACGGATGTTGGCCCTGATGCACGCCTGCTACGAAGGCATCGACGACGAGCGGTTCTTCGCCGACCTCGATGCGAAGCAGTTTGTGATCGTGCTCGAAGACGAAGACCAGCAACTGCAGGGGTTTTCGACGTTGTTGTTGCGCGAAGAGGTGCTCGACGGCCGCGTCGTCGATCTCGTGTTCTCGGGCGATACCGTCATCGACCCCGCTCACTGGGGCAGCAAGGCGTTGCAGACGGCGTTTGGCTCGTTCTGCCTGCAGCGAAAACTGCTGCATCCTCGACGACGTTTGTACTGGCTGCTGCTGTCGAAGGGCTTTCGCACCTACCTGCTCGCGGTGAATTACTTCCCCCGCACGTTTCCCAGGCGCGGGGGGCAGGCACCGCCGGCGTTGGTGGCGTTTCGCGATCGCGTGGCGACGTCGTTGTGGGGCGACGCGTACAAGCCAGCCCTTGAGCTGTTGCACCACGACACCCCACGCGATCGTGTGCGTGCGCCGCTGGCACCACCACCGTTGTCGGCGTTGCAAAATGCCGATGTGCGCTACTTCCTCGAGCGAAACCCGCACCACGACGATGGCGATGAACTCGTGTGTTTGGTGGGGCTGCCGTTGCGCGACCTGCTGCGCGCGTTGGTGCGGGCGACGAGCAAAGCGGTGCAGGCCACACTCCGACCACGACGGAGGGCAGGGTGAGTCGACGCGGTGATGCGGTGCGGTGGTCGGTGCATGGAGCGTTGATGGCGGCGTTGTTGCCGTCGTCGACCGCGTTTGCGCGTGCGTGTCGGTCGCCCCAGGAGGCGCAGCGCGCGGCCTTTGTTCGGTTGCAGAACAATTGGCGCGGTACTGCGTTGGCGAAGCGGCAACCCGACCTGCTGCGCGTGCGCACCGTCGCGGAGTTGGCACAAGCTGTCCCGCTGAGCACCTACGACGACGTCGAACTCGACCTCGATGCCGCCGCTCGTGGTGAGCGCTACGCGCGCAGTGCCTCGGCCCTGGTGCGGTTCGAGCGCAGCGGTGGCTCGTCGGGCGTGCAGAAGCTGTTGCCGCTGACGAAGGCGTTTCTCAGCGACGTGCAACGCGGGTTGTCGCCGTGGTTGTTCGACCTCTACCGCCATCAGCCGGGGCTGCGCACGGGCAGTGCGTACTGGTCGATCTCGCCGATTGGTAAAAAGGCCGCCCCCACAGCGGGCGGCGTTCCCGTTGGTGCCGACGACGACAGCAGCTATCTGCCAGCCCCCATCGCCGGGCTCTTGTCGCAGGTGATGGTGGCCACGCCAGCCCTCGCGCGCTTTCCCGACATCGACAGTTGCCGCTACGCCACGCTGCGGTTGCTGTTGCAGCGCGACGACCTTGCCCTCGTGTCGGTGTGGAGTCCCACGTTTCTCACGCTGCTGCTCGACGTGCTCGACGAACACGCCGAGCGTTTACTCGACGATCTGGCGCGTGGCCTGTGTCGTGTGCCGCGCGTGTTCGGCGATCCCACACGCGACGACGCCGTGGCGGCTGCGGTGAAGCTGTCGCCGATTGAGGCTCGTGCCCGACGTGCAGAAGCGCTGCGGCGTGCCATGGCGCGCCACGGTCGCTTGCGCCCCGTCGATGTGTGGCCACGGCTGGAACTCGTGTCGATGTGGCAAGACGGCGAGTCGCGCCGCTACGTTGGTGACGTCGTCAAACGCTTGCCCGGCGTGCCGCTGCAGGCGAAGGGCTTGTTGGCCACCGAAGGCATCGTGACGGTGCCCATGACGTCGGCACCAGCACCGGTGCTGTGCATCAACAGTCACGTCTACGAGTTCCTGCTCGACGACGGACGCGTGGTGCAACCCCACGAGTTGTGTGCGGGGCAAACCGCCGAAGTGGTGCTGAGCACTTCCGCGGGGCTCGTGCGCTATCGATTGGGGGACCGTGTCGTCGTCGATGGTCACTTCGAGCGCACGCCGTGTCTGCGCTTTGTGGGGCGCAGTGGCGTGGTGAGCGATCTCGTCGGCGAAAAGATTGCTGCCGATCGCGTGGCCTCGGTGTTCGCCGATGCCGCCATGGTGGTGGGCACGCCGCGCTTCGCGATGTTGGTGCCGTGGCGCAAGCAGCGCGCGCGCTACCGCCTGTACGTCGATGGCTACGACGAGGTGCAAGCCCGCGCGTTCGCCGTGGCGGTCGATGCGGGGCTCGCTGCTGGCCACCCGTACCGCTACGCGCGCGACCTGGGGCAGTTGGCGCCCGTCGAGGTGGTGACGGTTCCAGGGGCCCTGCGCCGCTACGAAGAAGCCTGCGTGGCCCGGGGCCAACGCGCGGGCGATATCAAGGGCGTGTCGCTCGCTCTCGACGACACGTGGCACGCCGTCTTTGACAGTGACACCGACCGCGGCAACGACGCACAAGGACGCCAATGGTGAGCCAACGCCGACACCTGAGCATCGTCGACGACGACGCCTGCGCCATCGACCTGGAACGCGAAGGTCGACTGCGCAGCTGCGGAGCCCTCGCTGACTACTGGTACGTGGCCTGCTTGAGCCGCGAACTCACGACGACGAAGCCGTTGGCCCGCACCATTCTCGATACGCCCATCGCGCTGTTTCGCGATGCGCACGGCGCACCACAAGCGGTGGTGGATCGGTGCCTGCACCGAGGTGCCGCGTTGTCGGCGGGTGTGGTGATCGACGGGCAGTTGTGTTGCCCCTACCACGGCTGGACCTACAACGCGCAGGGCGCGTGTGTGAACGTGCCGTCGTTGGGGCCGCAGCAGCGCGGCAGTGCCCTCGACGACGCCGAGCACGGCAAGGCCGGCTTGAAGCTGAAGCCCGCCGACGTGGGCTGCTTGCGACGCTTCTCCACCTGCGAGCAAGACGGGCTCGTGTACGTGTTTCTGGGCGCTGATGTGGCGCAGGCGCGCAAGCCACCGTTTCGCGTGCCGTACGTCGACGACCCGGCGTGGAACGTCTACTTTATGGTCACACCGTTTGACAATGGTGTGACCAACCTTGTCGAAAATTTCATGGATGTGCCGCACACCGTGTTTGTGCATCAGGGCTGGTTTCGCACGCCGCGACAGCAACGGGTGCCAGCGGTGGTCGAGCGCGGCGACGAGTCGGTCGTCGTCACGTACCAGCAGGATCAAGACCGCATCTCGGGGTTGGGTTTCATCTTGAATCCGCACCGCGAGCCGATGGTGCACACCGACGCGTGGTACGCGCCCAACATCACGCGCGTCGACTACCTGTTTGGTTCGACGAGCGGCTTCGTCATCAACTCGCAGTGCACGCCGATCGGGCCGATGTCGTCGATGGTCTACACCGCCATCAGCTACAAGCTGCCCGTCGGTATGTTGA
>JBIKRQ010000125.1:0-15628 GCA_044349155.1 Myxococcota bacterium | reverse complement strand
CAGTATTGATCTCGCAAGTTGCTGAAACAGCCCGAAGCGGGCCGTTTCAGCAACCTGCGGCGCTAGAATTCTTTCGTACGGACTCGCGAATCTTCTCGCCCTGCCGATCGTCTGTCGCGCCGTACTGCGATGGCAGCCCTGGCACGGTCCATGGTTTTGCTGTCGGGCAGACCAGAGGAGGACAGCGTGGAACCGGTGGAGATCGACGGCTCACAGGGCGAAGGCGGCGGCCAGATGTTGCGGACGGCGTTGGCGCTGTCGGCGATCACGGGGTGTGCATTTCGCATGCACCGCATCCGCGCCGGTCGCGAGAAGCCGGGCCTGAAGCGGCAGCACCTCACGTGCGTGACGTCGTTGCAGGCGGTGTGCGACGCCGACGTGCGCGGCGCTGAACTCGGTTCGTCGTCGCTGTGGTTCTCGCCGAAGCAGGTGGTCCACGGCGACCGCACCATCACCATCGGCACCGCTGGCAGCACGTGCCTGGTGCTGCAGACGCTGTTGCCGCCGCTGCTCATGACCGCGGGGCGATCGCAGATCGTCATCGTCGGTGGCACCCACAACCCGATGGCGCCCACGGGCGACTTCCTCGCGCGTTCATTTGTGCCGGCACTCGTGCGCATGGGTGCGCGCGTCAGCGTCGACGTGCGTCGGCCTGGCTTCTTTCCGGCGGGTGGCGGCGAGCTGGTGCTCACCATCGAGGGTGGTCTGCCCTTGTCGCCGCTGCAGCTGCTCGCGCGGGGTGCCGTGCAACGCATCGAGGCACGGGCCTACGTCGACAACGTGCCCACCACGATCGGGCAGCGCGAACTGCGTGTGCTGGGCGAGCGCCTCGCGGTGCCGCGTGAGCACCTCCGGCTCGTCGAGCTGCGCGGTGCTGGGCCCGGCAATGCCGTGGTGGTCGACGTCGTGGGCGAGCACCACACCGAGGTGTTCTCTGCACTCGGCGAGCGTCGACGCAGCGCTGAGCAGGTGGCCGAGGACGTGCTGGCCGAGGTCAACGCCTTCATCGCTGCCGACGTGCCCGTGGGTGAGCACCTCGCGGATCAGCTGTTGATTCCGTTGGCGCTGGCGGGCGGTGGGCGCTTTCGTACCAGCACGCCGACGCCGCACACGTTGACCAACATCGACATCGTGCAGCGCTTCTTGCCGGTGCGCTTTGACGTGGTGCCGATCGGCAGCAACGTCGTCGAGATCGCCGTGCAGCCAGCGTAGGCGCTACGCCGGCGAGGCCGAGAAGAAGATGACGTCGCGGGCATCGTCGATGCTGAACGAGCCCGAGGCCTCGATGATGGTGCGCACTTCGTCGGCGGGCTTTTGAAAGTGCGACTGCGTGACGGCGAGCAGGTGCGACCACTGCACCTCTCGACGCTGTGATGGACCTGTGTGGCCGTACATCACGAGGTACTGCAGCACCCAGTTGGTGAGCCGCAACGTGTGGTTCGCCTCGTCGGCTTTGGTGAAGCGGTCGTTCATCGAGAAGAAGCGATCGGCCAACGCCTTCACCAACGAACCGACCCAGGTGTTCAAGCCCAGTTCGGTCTCGAGCTGCTTGCGCGTGACGACGACGGTGGTGACTTCGTCGATCGCCACCACACTCGCGGTACGCATCGAGGCGCGAAACACCGCGGCTTCGCCCACGACAGCGCCGGCCTGCAGCGTGGCCAGTCCTCGACGACGACCGGTGCCTTTGTCGGTTTGGTAGACCTGCACCATCCCCTTTTGGATGATGAACACCTCTTCGCCGGGCTCGCCCTCCTGCATGAGGTGCTCGCCGGGGGCGAACACGCGCGTGGGCAAACCAGCGCCACCCTTGAGGAAGTTCTCGATGTCGCGCTTGAGCTCGAGGGCGGTCTGGTAGCGCTGTGCTGGGTCTTTCTGCAGGCACTTCATGCAGATGTCGGACAGCGCTTTGGGGATGTGCGCCTCGGGCGAAATCATCTCGGGACGCAGCACCTGACACGCCTGCGCCTGGCGCACCACGTCGACGACGGTGCTGCCCATGTACGGCGGTTGGCGCGTGAGGATTTCAAACAGCACACCACCGAGCAAAAAGATGTCGGTGCGCTCGTCGATGCGTTCGACTTCAGCGAGGGCCTGCTCGGGCGACATGTAGAAAAACGTGCCGATGATCTGCCCGGTCTCGTCGTTGCTGGCGGCGCCGGTGTCGCTCTTCACGCGCACCGGCGACACGTCGTCGAGGGACTTGCCAAACGCCGACATCGCGATGGTCTTGGTGGCCTCGCCCGTCGACGGCATGCCGCCGCCCGTGCGGTGCAGCAACCGCGCGATGCCCCAATCCATCAGGTACACCTCGCCGAAATTGCCCACCATGATGTTGTCGGGCTTCAAGTCGCGGTGCACCACGCCGCGGCTGTGCGCGAAGGCCACAGCGTCGAGGACGCGCAGAAAAATCGTGAGGAAGCGAAACCAGTCTTCGCGCGCATCGACACCCGTGGCCTCGGCCAACAAATCCGTGAGCGTCTTGCCGCGCACGTAGAGCATGGTGAAGAAGCGGGTGCCGTCGTCGTCGCCGTAGTCGTGGACCGGCACGATGTTGGGGTGCTCGAGCTGGCCCATGATCTGCGCTTCTTCGGCGAAGCGCTGCATGATCTTCGCGTCGCTGCGGTGCTCGGGAAACGCCACCTTCATCGCCACGGTGCGCTGCAGGTTTTCGTCTTGCACCTTGCGGATGCTGCCCATACCGCCGCGCGCCACCTCGCCTTTGTCGACGTAGCGCTCGGTGACGGCGTTGCGCGCAGCGGGCGGCGGCACGATGGGCCTGCCGGTTTGGTCGAGCTTGATCACAGCGATCTTGCCGGTCTCGTCGGCGCGCTTGTCGCCGCGAAGCCAGCCCATCAAACCGCCACCCATCAACTTCTTGTCGTCGGCCATTGGTCAGTCGATACCACAGCTCACCCACGTCCTCCGACGACGAGACGCCATGCCGCCCGCCCCTGTCCCATCCCTGCCCATCGACGACGTCCTGCCTGCGGTGGTTGCTGCGTTGCGACGCCACAACGCCGTGGTCGTTCAGGCCCCGCCTGGTGCCGGTAAGACCACGCGCTTGCCGCCCGCCCTGCTCGATGCGGGTCTGGTGGGCGACGGCCAGCTGCTGTTGCTCGAACCCCGGCGCGTCGCGGCCCGTGCCGCGGCAGCAACGATGGCGCGACAACGTGGCGAAGCCCTCGGCGCCACCATCGGTTTTCAGGTGCGCTTCGAGAAGAAGGCGAGTGCCAACACCCGCATCCTTGTCGTCACCGAAGGCATTCTCACGCGGCGCTTCGCGGGCGACGCCATGCTCGATGGCATCTCCGTCGTCGTGCTCGACGAATTCCACGAGCGCTCGATCCACACCGACGTCTGCCTGGCGCTGCTTAAAGAGCTGATGTCAGTACGCGACGACCTCAAGGTGGTGGTGATGTCGGCAACGCTTGATGCCGGTGGGGTGGCCGCGTTTTTGAACGACTGTCCCGTCGTCACCAGCGAGGGCCGGCCGTTTCCCGTCGTCGTGCGCCACGTGGAGAAGAAGCCCCGCGACGACGAGCGACCGCTCGAAGACAAGATGGTGGGCGCCATCCGTACGCTGCTGGCCGCACGCACCGACAGCGATCGCGGCTTCGTCGACGACGGTGGTGATGTGCTGTGCTTCTTGCCTGGCACCGGCGAGATTTTTCGCACGCAAGAACGCTTGAGCAAAGAAGCGTTCACCGCCGATGTCGACGTCGTGCCGCTGTACGGGGCGCTGTCGCCCGCCGAGCAGGATCGCGCACTGAACCGTGGCTCACGTCGGCGCATCATCCTCGCCACCAACGTCGCCGAAACATCGCTCACCATCGAAGGGGTCACCGCCGTCGTCGACAGCGGGCTGATGAAGAGCGTGCGCTGGGACAGCCGCAGCGATCGCGAGCGCCTCGAACTCGTGCGCATTTCGAAGGCCTCCGCCGAGCAGCGCGCCGGTCGCGCGGGCCGCACACGCCCTGGTCGTGCGTTGCGCTTGTGGACCGAGGTCGAGCACACCACCTTGCAAACGCAGCACGCGCCCGAAATCCACCGGGTGGAATTGTCGCGTGTTCTTCTGGATGTAGCGCTGTTTTCCGGCATCGATCCGCGCACCTTTGGCTACTTTGAACCACCCCCGGCGGCCCACGTGGATCACGCGGTGGAGCTGCTGCAGTTGCTCGGGGCGCTCGACGCCGCCGGCAAACCGACAGCACACGCGAGCACGTTGGCGCGCCTGCCGCTGTCGCCCCGCGCAGCGGCTGTGCAGGTGGCCGCGGCCCGCTACGACGTCGTCGAGGATGCGGCGTTGGCGATGGCGTTGCTCGAAGACGACCGCGCCTTGCAGCTGCTGCTGCCGCGCACGGCGGCGACCGCGACCGACTCCGATCTGCAGACGTTGATCGAGCGCGCCAGCCACGATCGTCGCCTGCACGAGGTGCAGCAGACCACGCGCGAACTCATCCGTTTGTCGCCCCGTGTCGACGTCGATCCAGCGGTGCGCAGCGAAGGACCGGGGCGTCGTTTGAAGCGTGCGGTGCTCGCGGGCTTTCCCGATCGCGTCTGTCGTCGTCGTCGCGCTGGCGAGGGCGATGCGGCGATGGTGGGTGGCCGCGGGGTGAAGCAGCTGTCGGAAAGTGGCGTGCACGAGCCGTTGTTTTTGGCTCTCTCCCTCGAGGGCAAGGGTGCAGCGGCGGGCGTGCGCGTCGCCGAGGGCATCGATGAAGCGCTGTTGCGCGCGGTCTTTCCCACGCAGGTCACAGTGGTCGACGAAGCAGTCCTCGATGAAGAACGGGGTGCGTTTGTTGGGGTGCGCCGCACGCGGTTCGCCGACCTGATTCTCGACGAGCGCAGTGGCGTTCCCGTCGACGACAAAGCCCTCGCCGCGGGCCTGGCGGTGGCGTTTGCGCAGCGCTTCGAGCGGTTGTTTGCGCCGAGTGATGAAGCGGCGGCCCTGCTCACGCGCCTGCGGTTTGCGGCACGCGCCCTGCCCGATGAAGGCTGGCCCGTCGTCGACGATGCGGCCCTCAAGGCGATGTTGCCGGCGTTGTGTACGGAGCTCGTGTCGCGCGGCAAGCGCAAGCTCGAAGACGTGGCGAACCTCAACTGGTTTTCAATCATCGAGCGCGAGTTGGGGTGGCAGCACAAAGCACTTCTCGACGAGGAAGTGCCCGCGCGCCTGACGGTGCCGACGGGCAACGCGCTCAAGGTCGACTACGCGCCGGCCCTCGACGGTGGTGCACCAGCGCTGGCGGTGCGGCTGCAGGAATGCTTCGGCTGGCTCGACACGCCACGCGTCGCGAAGGGCAAGGTACCAGTGGTGCTGCAGTTGTTGTCGCCTGGCTACAAGCCGGTGCAGGTCACCACCGACCTGCGCAGCTTTTGGCAACGCGGCTACGTCGACGTCAAAAAGGAACTGAAGGCCCGCTACCCCAAGCACAGCTGGCCCGACGATCCCCTCGCCGCGGCCCCCGTCGCCAAGGGCCGCTCCACGCGAGGCTGAGTCACCTGGTGCGTTCCAGCAGCTTGGTGCTCACGTCTTTGAGCGTGAGGTTCTTCGCCCGCAGCGCGACAGCCATGTGAAACAGCAGGTCGCTGGCTTCTTCGATGCAGTCGTCGTCGCTGCCGACGTGGAGCGCCCGCACAAACTCGACGAGTTCTTCGCCCAGCTTTTTCATCCGCTTGTTCTCGTCGGCCAAGAGCACCGTGGTGTAGCTGCCCGCAGGTCGCTCGCGTTGGCGCTGCTCCAGCACGTCGTCGAGCGCGACCAGGGCCGAGCCCGCTTGAGACGGCCCCTGCGCACAAAAGCACGAGCGCGCACCGGTGTGGCATGCCGGGCCGTGGGGGTCGACGCGCACGACGGCGGCATCGCGATCGCAATCCAGCGCAATGCTGCGCACACGCTGCGTGTGCCCCGACGTGGCCCCCTTGTGCCAAAGCTCCTGCCGCGAGCGCGACCACAACCACGTCTCGCCGGCCGCGCACATCAGCGCCCAACTCTGCGCCGTCGAGTACGCCAGCGTGAGCACTTCGCCGGTGGCAGCGTCGACGAGAATCGTGGGCAGCAGGCCGTTGTCGTCGAAGCGTGGCTCACCGCCCGACACCGCCACACGCGCACGCAGCCGCACATCAACCCCGGCTGAGGCGAGGTGCAGTTTGACGTCGTCAACGGTCAGCACCTGATCGTGAAACAACGACGCTGCCAACACCGCATCAGCGCCTGCAGCGACCGCGTCGGCGAAGTGTTCAAGCGCACCCGCTCCACCTGAAGCGACG
The DNA here is from genome assembly GCA_044349155.1 of Myxococcota bacterium. GTDB lineage: Bacteria > Myxococcota > UBA727 > UBA727 > VGSZ01 > VGSZ01. The sequence continues at coordinate 9,355 of JBIKRQ010000125.1, read as the reverse complement.
ATCGGCACGTTCACGCGTGCGCGCGCCAGCCGAAGCAGCTCGACGTCGAAGCCCTGTTTGGTGCCGTCGGCATCGATCGAGGTGAGCAGAATTTCGCCGGCACCGCGGGCCACCACCTCTTCGATCCAGGCGAGCGCCTCTTTGCCAGTGGGCACTTTTCCGCCCGCCACAAAGACCTCGAAGCGCGTGCTGCCATCGGTGGTGGCCACCCGCTTGGCGTCGACGGCGACGACGATGCACTGCGCGCCAAAGCGCTCCGATGCACGCGTGATCAACTCGGGGTCTTTCACCGCCGCGGAGTTGATGGCCACTTTGTCAGCACCCGCATGCAGCAGGGCCTCGACGTGCTCGACCGCCGAAACACCACCGCCCACGGTGAGCGGAATGAAGACCTGGTCGGCGACCTGGCGCACCACCTCGAGCATGGTCTTTCGGCCCTCGCCGGTGGCCGAGATGTCGAGGAAGACGAGTTCGTCGGCGTCGGCCTCGTCGTAGCGGCGGGCGACCTCGACGGCATCGGCGATGTCGCGCAGGTGCTCGAAGTTCACACCTTTGACCACGCGACCATCTTTGACGTCGAGACACGGGATAACGCGAACCATCACCATCAGGTGCTCCCGGCGGCGGCGAGTGCTTCGTGCAGTGTGAACCGGCCGGCGTAGATGGCCTTGCCAATGACGACGCCGGCGCAGTGAGAGACGGCGCGCACGTCGTCGAGGGTGCCAATGCCGCCCGACGCGATGACCTGCAGTGGTCCGCGCTGCACGCGCGCGAGCACGTCGAGGTCGGGGCCTTCCAGCGTGCCGTCTTTGTGAACCGCGGTGCACAACACGTGGCGCAGCCCGCGCTCGATCAAGCGATCGGCCAACGCTTCGGGCGACACACTGCTGGTCTCGACCCAGCCCGCACCAGCGACGAAGCCGTCTTTGACGTCGACGGCGACGACGATCTGCTCGGGGTCGTAGCGGTGTGCGACCTCGTCGAGGAAGGCGGGATCGCGCAAGATCGCCGTGCCAACCACCACGCGGCTCACGCCTGCCGCCAACAACGCGTCGATGTGCGCCACCGTACGCACGCCGCCACCAGCCTGCACGCGATGACGTCGAGCCAGCTCAGCAATCAGCGTGGTCTGCTGTGGCGCGCCGGCGAAAGCACCGTCGAGATCGACGACGTGCAACGTGTGCGCAGCGGCAAAACGCTCGACGAGATCGAGGGGGTCGCCCACGACTTCAGCGCTGTCTTTGACGCCTTTGACGAGGCGAACAGCGCGCCCGCCCATGAGATCGATGGCCGGAAAAACAAGACACCCGCTAGCACTCACGACACACCTCCGACCGCGAGTTCGTCGAGCCAGGCCGCGAGCAAAGCTCGTCCCGCAGCGCCACTTTTCTCGGGATGAAACTGGTAGCCGCGCACGCGTCCGCGCTTCACCGCGGCTGTCCACGGCGAGCCATGGTGCACCACCGACGTGGTGTAGGGCCCGGGTCGCGCGCCGAAGGAGTGGCAGAAGTACACGACCTCGCCCGTCGAGGTGCGGCTCCACCCCATGTGCGGCACGACGACGTCGCGCGGGATCGCCTCGACGACACCGGGCACAATGCCCAGGCCCTCGTGGGTGCCGTGCTCGTGGCTTTCGTCGAACAGCAACTGCATGCCCAGGCAAATGCCCAGCAACGGGCGATCGGCGCGCGCATACGCCCGCACGTCGTCGAAGCGTGCGCCGAGTCGAGCACGCGCCGCTTGAAACGCGCCCACGCCGGGCAGCACCAGGCCTGCGCCCTCGGGCACATCAACGTCGCTGCGGCGTTCAACGACGGCCCCTGCCGCGGTGAGCGCGCGCTCGACGGAGCGCAGGTTGCCCACGCCGTAGTCGAGCAGGATCACGTGAGGGGGTGAACGCTCGGATGCTGTCGTCGTCATGGGGTTGCCTTTACGTCGAGCATCTCTTTCGTCGACGCCAACTGTGCAGTGCCATCGCGGCGAACGGCCTCACGCAGCGCGCGCCCGCAGGCCTTGAAGGTGGCCTCGACGACGTGGTGGTAGTCGCGGCCCTGTAGCGCATCGACGTGGAGGTTCGCGCCCACACCGTCGCAGAACGCGCGCCAGAAGCCTTCGAGCACCGTGAGGTCGATGGTGGGTCGGTACATGCCCGGCACCTCGACACGAAACGCCAGATACGAGCGGCCCGACAGGTCAAACGCCGCACGCAGCAGCGCTTCGTCCATCGGCACGTAGGCGTGGCCCATGCGTTCAATGCCGACGCGATCGCCGAGTGCGGCAGCCACCGCGCGACCAAGGACGATGCCGGTGTCTTCGACGGTGTGGTGCGGGTCGATGTGCAGGTCGCCCACGGTGTTGACGACGAGGTGGAAGCGCCCATGACGCCCGAACGCCGATAGCAGGTGATCGAAAAACGGCAGACCGGTCGCAATCTGCTGCGTGCCACCATCGGGTGGATCGAGAACGATCTCGACGTCGACACTGGTCTCGGCACTGCGGCGCGAGGCTGTTCCTCGACGAGGGGTGCTCTTCACATTCGTCATGAACCCACCGTGGGAAGTGCAGCCAGCAGCCGCGCGTGTTCGTCGTTGGTGCCAACAGAGATGCGCAAAAAGCCGGGCGTGGCGTGCGAGAGGTCGCGCACGAGCACACCCGCCGCGAGGAGCGCTTCGAAATCAGCACGCGGCGCTGTCGACGACACGAGCACGAAATTCGCGCCGCCTTCGATCACGCGACGGCCTGTTTTTCGCAGGGCCGTGGCCAGCGTGTGACGTGCTTGCACGGTTTGCGCGGCACGGCTGCGCGCGAGTTCGGGCTCGTCGAGCAGCACGCTTGCTGCGGCCTGGGTGAGTGCGTTGACGTTGTAGGGCAACAACACTTTGCGCAGTTCGACGACGAGCGATGGGTCGCCCAGCAGGTAGCCGAAGCGCAGCGCCGCCAGACCGCGCGCCTTGCTGAACGTGCGCAGCAACACCACGCGTCGATGACGCTTGAGCAGCGGGACGAAGTCCTGGCCGCAGAATTCGCGGTAGGCCTCGTCGATCACCACGAGGCCCGTTGATGCTTCCAGCACGCGCTCGACGTCTGACACCGTCAACACCGAGCCCGTGGGGTTGTTGGGTGTCGTGAGCAGGATGACCTTGGCGGCGGCCGCGCGCACACACAGCTCGTCGACGGGCCAGGCGTAGTCGTTGGTCGCCGACAGCGTGAGTTTGTCTTCGACAGCACCCACAAGCCCAAGGTGCAGCGGGTAGATCGAGAAGCACGGGTCAGGGCGCAGCACGCGCTCACCAGGCCCGAGCACGGTGCGAAACAACGCCACCAACAGTTCGTTGCTGCCATTGCCGACGAGGACACCGTCGGTGGTCCAGCCATCGGCGCGGGCAATCTGCGCGAGCACGTCGTCGGGCGCGAAGGGTGGATAGCGGCGAAAGTCGATGGTGCCGAAGCGCTCGATGATGCGGCTCTTGAGCTCCGCAGGCAGGTCGAGGTCGGCCTCGTTCTGGTTCAGCTTCACCGGTGCATCGGGCGGCGCATCGAGGGTGTAGGCGCGCTGTGCACGCACACGGGGCACGGCGAAGAATGCGGGGTCGAGGGCCGCGTCTGACGTCGACGACGCTGCGGGTGCCGTGAGCCGTTGCTCAACGGCCCGCGCGTGACCGACCAGGCCTTCGCTGCGCGCGAGTGTGGCAATCGCTGGTCCGTGCGCGCGCAGATCGCTTTCACGCCAGTGGATGACGTGGGTCTTGCGCACGAAGTCTGTCGTCGACAACGCGCTCGCAAATCGACTCGTGCCGCCTGTGGGCAGCGTGTGGTTGGGGCCTGCGAAGTAGTCGCCGACGGGCTCGGGCGTCCACGCGCCGACGAAGATGGCGCCAGCCGTCGTCACGCGCACCGACGCGGCGGGATCGGCAAGCCACTCGAGGTGCTCGGGGGCGAACCGGTTCGCGAAGTCGACAGCCTCGTTCAACGACGACGCCAGCGCCACCGCTCCCTGCCCGCGCAGCGCCTGCTCGGCGACGGGGTTGGGCTCGGCCGCCAGCGCGCGTTCAACCGCAAGGGGCAACGCCCGCCACAGCGCTTCCGACGTCGTCACGCAGCACGCGACAGCACGCGGGTCGTGTTCGGCCTGGGCAATCAGGTCGAGGGCGATGTGGTCGGCAGCACCAGCACCGTGTCCATCCTCGACGACGAGCACCTCGGATGGGCCGGCGAACATGTCGATGCCAACGCGACCGGCGACCTGTCGTTTCGCGCTCGCGACATACGCGTTGCCGGGGCCGCAGATGGTGTCGGTGCGCGGCACCTGGCCGGTGCCAAACGCGAACGCGCCGATCGCCTGCGCGCCGCCCATCAAGAAGATGTCGGTGGCGCCAGCGATGCGCGCGGCAGCAGCAATGGCCGGAGCGACGACGTGGGGGCCCTTCGACGCAGCCTGCGGCGGGGTGGCGATACACACGCGCGATACGCCCGCGGTGACCGCCGGGATCACCGTCATCAGCACCGTCGACGGATACGCCGCGCGACCGCCGGGCACGTACAAGCCGACACACGACAGCGGCATCACGCGCTGCTCGAGGCGCCCACCGTCGAGGACAAACGACTGCGGACGTTGCGGCGCATGAAACGCACGGATGCGTTCGGCGGCAGCCACCAACGCGGCACGCACCTGCGGATCGCACGCGGCGGCCAGTTCGTCCCACGCGTCGTCGTCGAGGCGCAGGGTGTCGCGGCGCACACCATCGAAGCGTTCGCCCAACTCAACAACGGCGGCATCACCGCGGTGGCGAACGTCTTTGAGAATGCTGCGCACGGCCACTTCGACGTCGTCGTCTTCGAGGCTGTCTTCACGCAACGCAGCGAGTGCGGCGATGTCTTCGGCGCGATCCAGGCGATACGAGCGCAACACTCAGCCTCCAAGCAGCGACAAAAATTGCCGAACGTCGTCGTGACGCCCGCGAAACGACGCCCGGTTCACAATCGCGCGCGCCGTCGACGCAAACAGCTCTTCCAATTCCACCAGACCGTTTTGGCGCAGCGTTTCGCCGGTTTCGACGATGTCGACGATCGCATCCGCGAGGTCGGTGACCACCGCCAACTCCACCGATCCCTTCAGCGCAATCACTTCGCTGGGAATGCCGCGCGCCTGTAACGCCATCGCGGCGGTGTGGGCGTATTTGCTGGCCACGCGCACCGTTCTCGACGTCGACAGCGCCCGCAGCGAGGTGCCCGGGCGGCCACACAAGCACATGCGACAGCGACCAAACGACAGCGCCAACGGCTCGAGCACGTCGCCACCGCCCTCACGCAACACATCGAAGCCCACCACGCCAACGTCGGCAGTACCGCGTTCAACGTAGGCGGCGACGTCGCCATCCTTGACGAGGAAGTACTCAAAGCGGCCATCTTGCCCCGGCAACACCAGGGCTCGCGACGACAACGCCGCCGTCGACGGCCCCGCCTCGCCCAGCCGTGCGAGCACTTCTTTTTGCAGGCGCCCTTTGGGCAGCGCCACACGCAACGGTCGAGCCGTAAACGCCTGACGCTCCACGAGCGTGTCGACGTCGAACGTGGCGCCAACAGCAGGGCGAGCGCGACCAAAGCGGCCCGTGAGCCCGTCGTAGCGGCCGCCCACAGCAACAGCCCGCGGCGCACCCGCGACATACAGCGAGAAGACCACGCCGGTGTACCAACTCCACGGGCGCACCTCGGCGAGGTCGACGACGACGTCGCTGCCCAGCGCGTTGGCGATGACTTCGAGCCGTGCCAGGGCATCGTGCGTCGACGACGGCAGCTGCCGCCGCGCTTCCTGCAACACGCCAACGTCGCCGTGCAGATCGAGCAGCGGGCGCAACGCCTCGGGCAAGGCCTCGCGATCGCGGCGATCGAGGGCGCGGCGCACGTCGTCACTGGCCTGTGGCACCAGCAGGTTCACCACCGCCGCACTGCCAAGGCCCACCGTCACCGGCAGCCCATCAACAACGCCGCGGATGCCGGCGCGGGCCGTGGAAATCAGCTCGATGTCCTCGTCAACGGCACCGACCGCGAAGCGTTCGCAGCCCACCTGTTGGCGTTGACGGCGCTCGCCGCTTTTGGTGTCGACATCGCGAAACACGGTGCCGCGGTACGACACGCGCACATCGTCGACGTCGTCGAGCCGCGTGGCCACCAGCCGCGCCACCGGGCCGGTGAAATCGGGGCGCAGGCCCAACAACTCGCCGTGGCGATCGACGAAGCGCACAGCGTCAGCAGCGCTCCACACGCCGTCACGCTCGAGCAACGGCACCACCACTTCGCGAAAGCCCGCCCCCTCGAGATGCGCTGCCAGGCGCCCCTCAACAGCCCGCAAAGCGGCCGCCTCGTCGGGTAAGCGGTCAATGGTTCCTGCGGCTGGCCAGTGTCTAAGCACGGCGCGACTGTAGCGAAGCCAACCAAATGACGCAGCTTGTCGAAACCGTGGAGCACTGTGTCGTCGTGCTGTGGCCGTTGTGTGTCCGCGCGCTGTTCAGTGCGGCGCGAGCAGCGCGTCGGCCACCGCGGGCAGCGTGACCTCGGCGGGCCCCAGCAGGTTCAAGGCCCCGGCCACGTCGGCGGTTTCGACGTTGAGGTTGATGACCTGGGCACCACTCGCCTGCGCAGCATGCAGCGCCATGGTGGTGATCCCGACCGAGAAGCTGGTGCCGACGAAGACCACGGCTTCGGCGTTGTCGAGCCACTGCGTGGCCTCGCGGGCGCGATAGGCCGGCTGCGAGTCGTAGTACTCGTCGAACAGCAGCACCAACGGCCGCAGCGCGGCACCGCACACGTCGCACTCGGGCAGCTCGCCGAGGGCGATGCCGTTGAGCGACACGCTCGTCAGCGGCGTACGACTCATGCTGCAGGCAGTGTTGCTGCACACGAAGATGTCGGCGCGGCCGTGGATCTCGGCCATGCGATCGCGGGGGGCGCCGCTCTCGGCGTGCAGACCGTCGATGTTTTGCGTGATCAGATGATGCAGCGGACGCGCCCGTAGCAGCGTCGTCAGTGCACGGTGTGCAGCGTTTGGGCGCACAGGCGGCGCACCGGGCTTCAACGACGGATGCGCCTCGAGCCAGAAGCGGCGGTACCACCCCAGTGGGTCGGACTTGAGGCGTTTGGCGGTGCCCCAGTCGGTGATGAAGTTCGACCACACCGCGTCTTTGCTCTTGCGGTACGGGCTGATGCCCGACGCCACGCTGATACCAGCGCCCGTCAGCCACACGACGCGACTGGCTTCGCGCAAGCGGCCCACCACGGTGGCCAGATCGTCGGCGTCGATGTCCATGAGTCTGCTTGTACGAAGGCTGCGGCGGCCCGTCACGCTGCGACGTTTTGGCCGGCGCTGCGGCGTGGCCGAAGGTGTGTGCAGGGAGTACATACAAGGGGTGGTGTGGTCGTTTTCCCGTCGTGGCCTGTTGCGTCGTGCTGCCCTCGCGGGTGGCGCGCTGGTGCTGCCGTCGGGGCTGCTCACGTCGTGTACACCGCCAAAGCTCGGGCCGCGGCGCACCGACCACTACGTCGTGTTCTACCTGCTCGTCGGCGGCTGGGACCTGCTGCTCACCACCGACCCCACGCCCCAAAAGAACACCACGTTCGCCACGCCCTACGGCCAGCGTGACGTCGTCGTCGCCGGCGATGTGCGCCTGGGCCCGGCAATGAAGCCGCTGCGCCCGTTCTTCGATCGCACCGCGATCGTGCGCGGCCTGTACGTCGACACGCTCAACCACCCGCAGGCGCGCTTTCGCATGGTCACGGGGCAGTTCAAGCCGCCGGGCACCGTCGTCACCGCCCCGTCGGTGCAGAGCCTGATCGCCGCCGCCCGCAGCAGCGCCTACGAGCTGCCCAACCTCTCGGCCGACCAACTGCGGCCCGCCACGTTTCGGGGGGTGAACGATCCCCTGCGCCTCGAGCCGGTGCGCGTGTCGTCGGTGCAGCAGCTGCGGTCGCTCACCGGTGTCGATGCCCACGACGTCGTCAACCACCAGGCCGAGATCAGCGCAGCACTGCACACCCTCGACGAGCAGACCGCCGAGCACTGGAACACGCCGCTGGCCAAAGACTTCGCCGGCTTCGCCGATCTCGAGCGCGCGCTGGGGGCCTCGGACTACGGCGATCGCGTCGCGTCGTCGGCGTCGCTGCTGCATCCGTTGCGCTTGTTTGGCGCCACGGGCCGCGTCGACAAGCAGGTCGAGTTGGCCATCGAAGCCGTGCGCCTCGACCTCGCCCCCGTCGTCACGCTGGGCACCGGCGAGTTCGACTCGCACACGCGCAGGCAGTACGCGAGCCACCCCGAAGACGTGAAGAACGCGCTGCAGGGCATTGCCGACATCGCCCACGGTTTGCAGGCGATCGTCGACGACGACGGCCGCACCTTGCTCGACAAAACCACCATCGTGGTCACCAGCGAATTCTCGCGCACGCCCTCGCTCAACGAGCTGGGCGGCAAGCACCACTGGCCCACAAACGCGATGATCATGTTGGGCAAAGGCGTGCGCCCCGGCGTGCACGGTCAGCCGCGCGTGTTCGGTAGCGTCGACGAAAACCTGGCCGCCGAAGCCATCAACCCGAGAAACGGCAGCCGCAAGCGTGGCGCTGAACTGCTCGACATGAGCCACGCGTTGGCCACGGTGCTCGCGGTCGCAGGCCTCGACCCGCAACCGCTCATCCAGCAAGAGCCGATCGTCGACCTGCTCGCCTGACGGTCAGCGACGACGACGACGAAGCAGCAACGCGGTCAGCGCGAACACCGCGGTGCTTGATGCGCTGCTCTGCGAGCACCCGAACAGACCGGGATTGTCGTCGACGAGGTCGATGCACACATCGTGCGGCTCGCCAACATTGTCGGCGATGTCGGTGGCCGTCACGGTGAAGCACGCTTCGCGTTCCTCGTCGCCGTCGACGTAGAAGCCGATCGTCTCCTGGCCATCGGATACAAACTGCGTGAAGGCCACGGCGTCGCCTACGACGTCGACGGTCACGGGCTCGTCGGGCTGCAAACGCGCTGGCAAGATGAACGTCACGACAAAGCCAGTCCGCGCGGCGAGCGAGAAATCATGGAGTTGGCGTGCCGCCAACCCCATGAATATCAATATGAATTCGACCGCAAGCGGTCGAAATCATCGGCCTTGGCGCCGTTGACTTGCACCATCGGAGGCTCGCCCTCAAACACCGGTGCGTCGACATCGACGGGACCAACGACCCACTCCAGTGGCTCGGTGCCGCACGTTGAGCACACCGCCTCGAGGCTGATGACCTCGCCTTCGGTCAACGTCGGCGTCACCGTCGCATACGCACCGTCGAGACCGTCAACGACAGGGTCACCAGGCACGAGGTCTTC
>JBIKRQ010000005.1:0-59637 GCA_044349155.1 Myxococcota bacterium | reverse complement strand
GAGCTCTTTCTCGACGGAGGTCTGCTCACGCACCACGCGACCAAAAATGTCTCGGCGGGCGTCTTTCTTCGTCTCTTTGTCTTCGGCGGTTTCTTCCGCCTGCGGATCCACAAACGAAAACGACAGGTTGTCGCCGGCGACCGCACGGTACTCCTCGAGGAGGTCCTTCACGAAGCGCGCGTTGTCGGAAAACGGCGGCGGCAGGTCTTTGGTGAAGTAGGCGGTGATGGTCACTGGCGACTCCAGATCTTTCATCGTCTCCTTCGTGGCTTCGGCGAGCGTGAAGGTCTTGTCGTGGGTGAGGTCGAGGCGCAGCGGCAGGCGCACGGCGAACAGGTTCACAAACACGAGCACGCCCAACACAAACGCCGTCGTCGTCGACGCCTGCACGGTGCTGCCCACGCGGCGGTGCTGCGTGAGGGTTTGCGTGGTGATGAGCAGCAGGCCCGCGGTGAGCGAGACGAAGAACAACACATCGCGCCAGTCGATGACGCCGCGGCCGAGGGACTCGAAGTGGTAGTAGGCGCTGAGGTACTGCACGAACTCGCCCACCGATGCCGGCATGACCTGCACGGCGTACGCGAGCAGGAGGTTGGTGCCACCGATCGCAGTCGCGAGAATGAAGGCGATCACCTGGTTCCTGGTTTGCGCCGAGAACATCACACCCAGGGCCACCATCGCCGAGGCGAGCAGCACGGAGCCGACGTAGGCGCCGACGACGGGGCCCCAATCAAACGCCTGACCTTCGATGGCCAACGGCGCAATCAGAAACGCGTTGATGGTGGTGAACGCGAGGCCGATCGCGATGATGCCCGTCCCCGCCAGCCACTTGCCGATGGCGATTTCGTGGTCGCGCACGGGCAGCGTCATCAACAACTCAAGCGTGCCCGACTTCTTCTCCTCGGCGAGCATGCGCATCGTGAGCGCAGGCGCGAGCACGGCGAGAAACGCCGGCATCCAGTCAAAGAACGTGCGGAAGCTCGCGCGCCCAAAGACGAACACGCCGGGGAAGTAGAAGAACTTGATGCCGGTGACGAGGAGGAAGACGCCCAACACGATGTAGGCGAGCGGCGACGTGAACGCGACACTCAGCTCGCGGCGCGCAATGCCAAGGATGTTTTTCATGGTGTGACTTTCCAAAGGTGTTGACTGCTTCTTCAGCTGGCGCCGAAGAAGTGTGGTGGAAGTGCGCGCTCAGACCGACGCCGACGGCGCGGCCGACGACGACGGGGCGGCCACATCGGCCATCGTGAGCTTGCGGAAGGTTTCTTCGAGGCTGACCGCGTGCCGCGACATCGACAGCACCACCAGCTGGTGGGCGATGGCCGCATCGAACAACGCTTCGCGCACATCGGCGTCGCCCTTGCTGGCGATCGAGAACGACAACGCACCCTTCTCAGCGTCGAGCAACGACTTCAACGACACGTCCGACACACCGGGCAAACCGCGCAACACCTGGGCCACAGCGTCGACGCCAGCGTCTTTGCGCGAGCGCAGCGTCAGGTCGAGCACGTTGCCTTCGCTGCTCAACGACGCGGGCGCGCCGTCGGCCTTCAGCACACCATCGGCGATGATGATCGCCCGCGAGCACGTGTGCTGCACCTCGGGCAGAATGTGCGTCGACATCAGGATGGTTTTTTCTTCGCCCAACATCTTGATGAGGTTGCGAATCTCGAGGACCTGGTTGGGGTCAAGTCCCGTGGTGGGCTCGTCGAGGATGAGGATGTCGGGGTCGTGCAGGATGGCCTGTGCGAGGCCCACACGTTGGCGGTAGCCCTTGCTCAGCTCGCCAATGTCTTTGCCGCGCTTGTCGCCCAGACCACAGCGGGCAACGGCGACAGCGATGGCCTTGGTGCGTGCGGCAGGCGCGATGCCACGCATGTGGGCGACGTAGTCGAGGTAGTCCTCGACCATCATGTCCTCGTACATCGGGTTGTTTTCGGGCAGGTAGCCGATGTGGCGGCGGGCCTCGACGGCATTTTTGACGACGTCAATACCCTTGACGGTCACCGTGCCCGACGTGGGCTCGAGGTAGCCCGTGAGCACCTTCATCGTTGTGGACTTGCCCGCCCCGTTTGGGCCCAGGAAGCCGACGACCTGGCCTTTGCCGACGTCAAACGAGATGCCCTTCACGGCTTTGGTGGCGCCATAGGACTTGGTCAAGGAGTCGATGTGGATCATCGCAGTCATCACGGACCTCAGTACGGCGAGCAGGAACAACGAAAACGGGACCGACGACGTCGCCATCGTCAACAGGCGTCGTGTTTCTGACCACCGGGTGGCGATCGTCAAGGGGTGCCGCAGCAGATCTGACGCCGTGGAACAACTTTTCAGCGCTGCGTGTTTTTGGGCGCCGCTGAACGAGCCGCGCGCGACCGCGCGCGGTCGAATTCATACTGATATTCAAGGGGTTGGCGGCACCCCGCGCTCGAATTCGTACTGATATTCATGGGGTTGGCGGCACACCAACTCCATGAATTCGTCAATAGTTTGAACGCCTTACGCGGACGAATGGCAACGCGCTATGGCGCCGCTTTGCTCAACAGCACGGTGTACTGCGAGGCCCCGCGCTGGGTCACCACGATGTCGTTGAAGCCGTCGCCGTCAACGTCGCCGAGGGCGAAGCCGGTGGCATTCCCGCCGGTGAGGGCGCGCGTCAACGGCGCAGCAAAGGTGCGGTTGCCGAGGCCCCGGTACAGCAGCACGTTTGCGCCTTCGATGGCGATCACGTCAGCGACGCCGTCGCCGTCGAAGTCGCTGAAGGCCGCGCGGCCGGCGCCACTGCCGGGCCCGGTGGGCAGCTGCACGCGCGTCGGCAGTTGGCCCGTGCCATCGCCAAACGCGACCAGCGGCCCAGCACCCAGGAGGGCGACGACGACATCGAGGCGGCCGTCGGCATCGGCGTCGCCGACAACAAGGGCGCCCGCCTCGCGACCAAGCCGCGGCGTCGCGGCCGCACCGTTGTCGAACAGGCCGTTGCCGCGGCCCTTTTGAAACACCAGCGCGCCGCCGAGGGTCGGGCCCGATTGGAAGCCGTCGACGGTCAGCATCGAGTCGAGGTTGCCGTCGCCGTCGAAGTCGCCAAGGCCCACCGCCACGACCCCTGCGAATGCCGCGAAAGCGGGCGGATTAAAGGCGGAAACGGACGTCTGGGTCGCTGTCAGCGCCACGGTGGGGCGCCCGCCGTTGGAAATGAACGGGTGGCTGCCGTTGACGTTGCGGCTCGCGCCGACGCAGTCGTCCACACGGCCGTCGTTGTCGATGTCGCCGGCCACGAAGTCGCGCGGGTCGTCGCCCGAGGCGATCCGCTGCGACTCAGCGCTCAGCAGCCCACCACCGAGGCCATAAAACACACTGATCTGGTTGTCGCCCTGCACCGCGATGTCGAGCCGGCCATCGTTGTCGTAGTCGGCAATCGCCTGGACAATCGCGTTGCGGCCCGTCGACGCGGAGAACAGTGGTGCAGCGAAGCGACCGCTGCCGTTGCCGTTGTTCAGCAGGACGCCCATGCCGCTGGGCGCGCGGTTGGTCGAGACGATGTCGAGGTCGCCGTCGTTGTCGAAGTCGACGACGTCGGTGTCGTTGGGGCCGTTGTTGTTGGCCACCGAGCCATTGTCGAGCACGAAGCTGACCTCGAAGCAGCCCACACCGTCGGGCTGGCACGCCGTGGCGAGGGTGCACTGGGGTGTGCAGCCAACGCCATCGCACTGCTCGTTGAGGTCGACGATGCCGTCACCGCAGCGAGCGATGCTGCAACCGTTGGGCGCATCTGACGGGCGGCAAAAAGCGCTCGCCTGAACGACGCTGACGTTGTCGATGCCGAAGAAGGTGGCGAGGCCGGGGTTTTCGAGCTGCTGCCAGCGCACAACGACGGTGCCAGCACCCACCACAGGCCCCGTGATCGCGGTGAAGTCGATGCTGCCCGAGACAACACCCGTGGTGAAGTCGCCACTGCTGGTGACCGAGCCCGTCCTCGTCGCGATGACCGTCAACGTCGTGCCATCGAGGATGCCCACGTCGGCCTTGAAGCGCGCGGTGGTGCCGGTGCCAGCACTCGCAAAGCCCATGTCGATGTGCACCGTGTACGCGGCGTTGCGCTCGACGGTGGCGAGGGTGTCGTACTGCACGGCGTAGTTCGCGCGGCCGTTGGTGTTGACGAGCACACCGTTGGTGCTGCTGCCCGCGTCGATGATGCGCGGTTGTCCGCTCAGCGCGGTCCAGTTGCGGGATGGCAGGACTTCGTCGGCGTCGATCTCAAACGTGCCATCAGCACTCACGCCGTCGAGCCCGCGCAACGGTGCTGCGGCACCCTCGTCGCACTGCTCGTCAGGTCCCGTGACGCCGTCACCGCACGCAGAGATGGTGCAGTCGAAGTTGCAGCCGTTGTCGTCGAGCTCGCACGCCTCTGTGCCGTTGACCACACCGTCACCGCAGAAGGCAGGTGGGTCGAGCGTGAGGCAGTCACCAGCGCAGCCATCGTCGTCTGCGGTGTTGCCGTCGTCGCAGGCTTCGGCGGGGCTGACCTTGCCGTCACTGCACTCGGCGGCGCTGCAGTCGGCGTTGCAGTCGTCGACGACGTTGGCGGTGTCACAGCCCTCGCCCGGGTTGATAACGCCATCACCACAGAAGGCGGGCACGACGAGCTGGCATGCCGAGCACGCGCGATCGTTGCTGTCGCACGCTTCGTCGCCGTCGATCTTGCCGTCGCCGCAGACGCCGACGGTGCAGTCGAAGTTGCAGGCGTTGCGGTCGAGGACGAAGTCGCACGCCTCAAGGTCGTCGAGCACGCCGTCGCCGCACACGGCAGGCAACTCTTGTGTCGGCACGAGCGCGCACGCCGCACAGCCGTCGGTCGTGTCGGCGTTCTCGTCGTCGCACGCTTCGTCGCCGTCGATCTTGCCATCGCCACAGACGCCGATGGTGCAGTCGACGTTGCAGCCGTTTTGGTCGAGGACAAAGTCGCACGCCTCGGTGCCGTTGAGCTCACCGTCACCGCAGACCGCGACCGCATCGGCCACGACGATGAGGCAGCCTTCGCAGCCGTCGCCGTCGTTTTCGTTCTCGTCGTCGCAGGCTTCATCGCCGTCGATCTTGCCGTCACCACAGACGCCAACGGTGCAGTCGACGTTGCAGGCGTTTTGGTCGAGGGCGAAGTCGCACGCCTCGGTTCCGTTGACCACGCCGTCGCCGCAGACTGGGTCGCCAACGGGCACGCCATCGCCCGTGACGCAGACCGCGTCGGCGTTGCACACCGTGCCGGCGGGGCACGTGGCGGGGTTGTCGGGATCGCAGGCGATGCCTTCTGAGACGAGCCGACAGCCCGGCAGGCCGACGACGACACCAACGGCGACAACACAGGACGCGAGCAGCGAACGCATGCTTCAGCTCCGAGGGAACTCAGGGTTCAAGAGATGTGAGAGCAACACTGGTGATGACGCCGCCCACGACGGCAACGACGAGGCCCGCGATACCAACGGCTACACCTGTACGGGCCTGCGCGAAGGCGCCTGCTTTGTCGGTGTCTTCGGGGGTGCCGAGCTTGTTGTCGGCGTCGATGGCGAGCCAGACGCCGAGGCCCGCGCCGACGAGCCCGATCGCCGAAACGCCAAGGCCGCCGAAGAACAACGGCGAGAGCGATGGCCCGTCGTTCGCGTTGCTCACGGGCGTTTTGCGCGGGAACAGTGCGCGTCCAACGACCTTGGCGGCCTGGCGCAAACGCTCGGGCTGGCCCACCACCTCTTCGGCCCGCTGCTCGACGACAGCGCGGCTGATGTCGACGAGGCGCGCGGTGACCACGTAGTCGCTGCCGAGCTTGCCGATCGACCCGGTGACAATGCGGTCGACGCCGAGGGCCTGGCCAAGCTCAGCGAGACAGCTGTCGCTGCCGTCGACGCACTGGGCGCGCGCCACTTCGAAGTCGACCATCGACTTGATGTCGGCCTGCGACAGCACCTGACACTGCGATGCTGCAGCGACCTCGCTCGTCAGCACCTCTGACAACAGTGGCGGGAACTCTTTGTCCGCGGCACTGAGCCCGCGGCCGATGAGGTCGAGCACCGCGATCCGACAGACCGTCGGCGCGGCAGGTGCCGGGGCAACAGCAGGCGGCGCGGCGGCAGCAGGCGCGGTGGCGGGTGCAGTGATGGGGCCCTGGAGCGCGAGGAACGTCGTGAGACCCAACAGAAACATGGAAGCGAGCATACGCACGCGCGGCCAGCGCAGGCGGGGAAAATGACGCGGAGTGTCTCTACTCGACCGCTTGCGGTCGAATTCATATTGATATTCGAACACTTGGCGGTACGCCAAGTGCTCGAATCCGCCGCCGCCGCGTCCCCTCGTGCCGTGGCTCACGCGAAGCGCTTCCCATCGTCGTCAGATCTGCGCCCCGATCGAGTGACCGCCGTCTGATGCGTCCTTGCGCATGGGCGTCTTCTTCGACCATGCCCCGCCTGCCGCGCTTCGCTTCACCCTTGTCCCCGCTTGCTCGAGCAACCGTGTGCGTGGCCGCGCCTGTGGTTGCTGCGGTGCTCACCGTCGGCGCCTGCGCACCACCCGATGAAGGCGAGGGCGAGGGCGAAGGAGAAGGAGAGGGCGAAGGAGAGGGCGAAGGCGAGGGCGAGGGCGAAGGCGAAGAGCCCGTCGACTTCCGCGTGTGCGCCGCGGTCAACGAGCCGCTCCTCGAAGGCGCCTACATCGAGCCGACCCCTCCCACCGACGTCAACGTGCCGGTCACCCTGGTGCGTGCCGACGATGGGCACATCACGATCGATCTCGCCGATGTGGGCGAGCTGACCTTTACGTTTGAGCACGGCGCCGATGTCGACGAACCGGTGGGGAACATCGTCGCGCGCTTTGGCCGCGTCGATGCTGGGGAGGGCAGCGCCAGCGGCTACGTGCGGCTCGTCGACGACGAAGGCCTGTGGTTCGAGGGCGGCGTGAGCCTGACGGTCAATGACGGCCCCCAGGGCGGTGCATTGCTCGACGCACCCTTTTCGTTGGGCGAAGTGGTGAAGACCTGTGCTGCAGACGACGACGTCGACGACTACGACGACGGCGGCACTGTGCACACCGTGCGCATCGCCTTCGACACTGGCGACATCGACGTCGACAGCGGCGCGCGCGTCGCCGGCACGATCGGCGGGACCGAGGTCATCGTGTACGCAGGCCGCGGGCGCACGACGACATTCACGATCGAAGAACCCATCGCCGACGGGTTCGATGTTGGCACCTACATCAGCACCGAAGTGCAGGCCCACGCGTACCGACGAGGGGCGACGCTCGAGTAGCACATGCCGCAGCGCGTCCAGGACGGACCCGCATCAATGTGCCTGACGTCGACGACGCGGGCTGCTATGCGCGCGGTATGACTGCCGCTGTCAAAGCCCCCGAATTCGCCCTCGCCCACAAGGTCCGCTTCGTCACCGCCGCGAGCTTGTTCGACGGCCACGATGCCGCGATCCAGATCATGCGCCGTGTGCTGCAGCAGGAAGGCGCCGAGGTCATCCACCTGGGGCACGACCGCAGCGTGCAGGACGTCGTCGAAGCAGCGATCGCTGAAGACGCGCAGGGCATCGCCATCTCGTCGTACCAGGGCGGTCACGTCGAGTACTTCACGTACATGCTCGAGCTGCTGCAGCAGCGCGGTGCTTCCCACATCCGCGTGTACGGCGGTGGTGGTGGTGTGATTGTCGCCGACGAAGTGGCGCTGCTGCACCAGCGCGGTGTCGCCCGCATCTTCAGCCCCGAAGACGGCCGCAAGCTCGGCCTCGTCGGCATGATTCGCCTGATGCTGTCGGAGTGCGACCACCTGCCGGGGGCGCTGACGTCGTCGTTGTCGTCGTCGAAGCTGTCACCCGGTGAGATGGCGCGCGCCATCACCACGCTCGAACTCGCTGGTGGTGAAGACGCCACCGACGCAATGAAGAAGGCCGCACTCATGTTGCGCAGCGACGTGAAAACCCTGCTCGCGCAGACCCCACGCAAGCCGAAGATTGTGGGCTTCACGGGTACTGGTGGTGCGGGCAAATCGAGTTTGATCGACGAGGTGCTCAACCGCGTGATGGAGACCACCAACGCGCGTGTCGCCGTGCTGAGTGTCGACCCCACGCGCAAACGCACGGGTGGTGCGCTGCTCGGCGATCGCATCCGCTTGAACACCGCGGCCCGTCATCCCGACCGCGTCTTTGTGCGCTCACTCGCCACGCGCCGCGCGCATCTGGCGACGTCACCGGCAGTGGCCGATGCACTGAGCCTCTTGAGCACGCAGGACTTCGATCTCATCGTGCTTGAGACGGCGGGTATTGGTCAGTCCGACAGCGAAGTGCACGAGCTGGTGCAGCAGGGTCTCGTCGACAAAACCGTCTACGTGATGACCCCCGAGTATGGCGCGCCCAGCCAGCTCGAAAAGATCGACATGCTCGACTTCGCCGACCTCGTCGTCGTGAACAAGGCCGACAAGAAGGGGGCCCTCGACGCGGTTCGCGACGTGAAGAAGCAGGTGCAGCGCAACAAGAAGGCGTTTGAGCAAAAGCCCGACGACATGCCGGTGTTTGGCACCGCCGCGCACCGCTTTCACGACAAGGGCACGAACACGTTCTTCAACCGCTTGATGGTCGAGCTCGGTGTGCCCGCCACGACGTTGATCGAGGGGGCGCCGGCCACCGATGCGATCATCCCGCCATCGCGCGTGCGCTACCTGGGTGAGATTGCCGACACGATTCGTCGTCGTCGCGCGCGCATTGTCGCCGACCGCGAACGCGCCTTCCGCATCGATGGCATTCGCCGCGCGTTGAGCGAACTTGGCTCGATGGTTCCGGCGGTGTGCGAACCCTTTGGCAGTGCCGCGTGTGCCGATGCCAGCGTCGACGTCGCTGTGCGCACGCTGCGTCAGCGTCACGATGTGTTGCTCGATGAGCTTGGTGCTGAAGCCAAAGAAGCCCTGCGCGGCTTTGATGCGATGGTCGAAGGCTACGAGCAGGCGCAGCACAGCTACGTCGTGCGCAACAAGACCATCCACGTCGACAACTACACCACGTCGTTGTCGCACCAGCAGATCCCCAAGGTCACGCTGCCGCACACGAAGGACTGGGCCGAACGTGTCACCTTCGCGCTGAGCGAGAACGCCCCCGGCCGCTTCCCCTTCGTCGCTGGTGTCTTTCCCTACAAGCGCACCGGCGAAGACCCCACGCGCATGTTCGCTGGCGAAGGCACCGCGGAACGCACCAACCGCCGCTTCCACTACGTGAGCAAGGGCCAGCCGGCGGTGCGGTTGTCGACGGCGTTCGACTCCGTGACGCTCTACGGAAGAGACCCCGCCGTGCGCCCCGACATCTGGGGCAAGGTCGGCAACTCAGGCGTCAGCGTGTGCAGCCTCGACGACGCCAAGCGCCTCTACTCGGGCTTCAACCTCACCGCCCCGAGCACGTCGGTGTCGATGACCATCAATGGTCCAGCCCCTTCGGTGCTCGCGTTTTACCTCAACGCCGCCATCGACTTCGACGTCGAGCGCCGCCTGAAAACGGCGGGCAAGTGGGACGAGACGAAGGCGAAGATCGACGCGTTCTTCGCTTCACGCGGGCAGACGCAGCCGACGTACCGCGGTGAACTTCCGCCGACCCACGACGGCATGGGTCTGGGCTTCCTCGGCGTGAGCAGCGACCGCATCGTCGACGCCGCGTTTTACGCCGAGGTGAAAGCCGACGTGCTCAAGAAGGTGCGCGGTACCGTGCAGGCCGACATCCTCAAAGAAGACCAGGCGCAAAACACCTGTATTTTCTCGACGGAGTTTTCGCTGCGCGTGATGGGCGACATCCAGCAATACTTTGTCGACCACGACGTGAACAATTTCTATAGCGTGAGTATCTCGGGCTATCACATCGCCGAGGCGGGGGCGAACCCCATCACGCAGCTGGCGTTCACGTTGGCCAACGGCTTCACGCTGGTGGAGTACTACCGCGCCCGCGGCATGAACGTCGACGACTACGCGCCGAACTTGAGCTTCTTCTTCAGCAACGGGCTCGATGCCGAGTACGCGGTGATTGGCCGTGTGGCGCGCCGCATCTGGGCGGTGGCGATGAAGGAGCTGTATGGTGCAGACGAGCGCAGTCAGAAGCTCAAGTATCATATTCAAACGTCGGGTCGTTCGCTGCACGCGCAGGAGATGGACTTCAACGACATCCGCACCACGCTGCAGGCGTTTTACGCGATCGCCGACAACTGCAACTCGCTGCACACCAACGCCTACGACGAAGCGGTGACGACGCCGACGGAAGAGTCGGTGCGCCGGGCCATCGCCATTCAGCTGATCATCAACAAAGAGCTCGGGTTGATGCGTAACGAAAACCCCACGCAGGGCAGCTACGCCATCAGCCAGCTCACCGACATCGTCGAGGAAGCAGTGCTGAAGGCGTTTGAAGCGCTCGACGCACGCGGCGGTGTGTTGGGGGCGATGGAGACGATGTACCAGCGCTCGGCCATCCAGGAGGAGTCGCTGTACTACGAAGAGAAGAAGCACAACGGCGAGCTGCCCATCATCGGCGTGAACACGTTTTTGCCCGACAACGCCGACGGCATGGTGAAAGAGACCGCGCTCATCCGCTCGTCCGACGACGAGAAGCACACGCAGATTGTCGCGGTGGCCGACCTGCACGCCCGCTTCGCCGACGAGAAGGCGCAGGCGTTGGTGCGCTTGAAGGATGTCGCGCGCCGTGGTGGCAACGTGTTTGAAGAGCTGATGGACACCGTGAAAGTCGCGAGCCTCGGCAGCATTACCGAAGCGTTGTTCGAGGTGGGCGGCGCCTACCGTCGCTCAATGTAGCGACGTCTCCGACGACGGCGTGCTAACGGCTCGGCATGTCCCCGCATGCCGCTTTGCGCGTCCTTGTTGGCAGTCTGCTGCTGCTTGTTGTGGCGTGTGCGGTGCGCTGGTCGCTCGCGGCCACGTCGACAACGGGGCCGTTTTTGCCCACCGCCCCCTGCGGGGAATGGCAGCGCACACCGCTGCCTTTCGATCCCACACCACGCGATGCAACCGCCGAGCTTCGACAGCGTTTCCGCGTCATCAGCCCTGCTGACGTCACGGTCTGGAGCAATGGCGCCATCAACGTCTCCGGCCGCCCCCCGCCGGCCCCGTCTGCCACCCGCCTGACGAGCGCCATCCTCACGGCGCAGGCCCCTGCAACCTTTGAGGTTGTCATCCGCGGGCGTCCGCCGATCGTCGCGGTGTGCCCGGCCAACGCTGTCCTGGAAGCCCTTGTCGACGACCACTGGCGCCCCGGCGCTTCAGTCGCGAGTGAGCGAACCTCGCAGATCGGGCAGGCGTTTCCCTCCGTCGGCGAGGGTTTGCAGCGCGTGTGGCCCTGGTTGCTCCTGGCCTGGGTCGCCCTGGCGGCGGTGTTCTCGTCGGGTCGCGCCTGGCCGCTATCGACCCGTCATACCCTGCTGTTGCTCACGGCGGTGGCTCTCATCGTCGGCGTCAACAACCTCTTCTACACTCCAGAATGGTATGGATATGACCAGAGTGGCCACCTTGAATACATAGAAATAATCGCAAACGAATCGAGAATCCCTCTCGCCGGAGACGGGTGGGAAACATTCCAGTCACCCCTTTATTACTTCATTAGCTCGTTTGGATACCGCATCTGCGAGATCCTCGAGTGGTCGCCATATTCATATATCGTTTCTGCCAAAGTTGTATCGGTTCTTGCTGGCGTCCTCCAGATTGCGGTGACGTGGTGGGCGGCGCGAGAGTGTTTCGAAGATCGGACTCGGCAGATTCTTGCCTCACTTTTTTCTGCCGCCATTCCAATGATTATTATCATTGGTCAAATGCCCAGCAACGAATCCTTGTGCGGGCTACTTGGCGGGGCTGTAAGTGCCTTCGCCATGTTTGCGGTCAGCAGAGACATCACCGTGCGACAAGCGATTTTTGGCGGGGTGTTGTTTGGTCTTGCCCTGCTCACCAAGGTCAGCGCGGTGCTGATGGCCGGACCGCTTCTCGTGGCGTTTCTATGCCGCGGTCGCAATGGCTTGAAGCCATTCATCATTCTGATGTTCTCGGCAGCTCTTGTTTGTGGCTGGTACTACCTGCGCAATCTGGTCAGACTTGGCGGTCTTTTTCATGGCAATTGGTCCCACAATTTCTCTTGGTGGCAAGACCCTGGCATTCGCGTCCCATCTCATTTTCTCCGCTTTGGCGAGGCATTACACCACCCCATCTTCGCCGGCGTAACCTCATTCTGGGATAGCTTGTACGCCACTCTTTGGTCTGATTCCCTGCTTGGTGGAACAGCCAACGCAGCGATTTCTGTCGCTTGGAATCACCATCTCGCCGCAGCAATCGTTGGTCTCGCGCTCGTGCCAACGGCCGCGACCCTCTTGGCACCAGCGACTTTCTGGATGCGCGTAAACCCCCGCCGTATCCAGTTGATGATTGCTTTTTTGACTGTCTTCCTCAGCTTTGCAGCGATTCTCGACTACGCGCTGCAACTTCCCCTCTACTCAGCAGCGAAGTCGACCTACGCGGTCGCAGCAGCACCGGCCCTGTGTGTTGTCATGATGGCTGCGCTTGGACCGTTGCTCGAGGTCAAGAGGCTACGGCCGTGGGTGGTGGCTGCCGTGGTGGTGTTCGCGGGCTGCGTGCAGGTGGCCTACTTCGCGGGCGCACCGACGTCGTAGACAACACAGGTCGACGTCGTTTGGTCGGACGCGAGTCGAGTTCGACGACGACGTGGTACTTCGTCGGCATGTCCCCGCATGCCGCTTTGCGCGTCCTTGTTGGCAGTCTGCTGCTGCTTGTTGTGGCGTGTGCGGTGCGCTGGTCGCTCGCGGCCACGTCGACAACGGGGCCGTTTTTGCCCACCGCCCCCTGCGGGGAATGGCAGCGCGCGGCATGGCCCTTCAACCCCATCGCGCGCGATGCGAAAGCCGAAGTTCGCGATCGGTTCCGCCTCAGCGCCGACGTCACCGTGTGGACCAACGGCGCGATCGACGCCGCCACCACCGCGACCGTGACCGAGGCATCGTTTGGTCCCCGCATGACCGGCACGACGTTTCGCGCGACCACGCCGGTCACCTTCGACATCGTCACGCGCGGCCTGCCGCCGGTGCTCGCCGTCTGCCCCGCCGGGGTCGTGGTCGAAGCACTCGTCGGTGATGCGTGGCGCCCGCTGGCATCGGTGGCGACCGAGCCGATCTCGCAGATCGGTCTGGAGTTCCCCTCCGTCTTCACCGGCCTGCAACGCGTGTGGCCGTGGCTCCTGGTGTGCTGGGTCCTGCTCGCGGCCGGGTTTTCGTACGCTGCGCCACGGTGGACGCTGTCGCACCGCCACAGCGTGCTGTTGCTCTGCGCCATGGCGGCGGTGGTCGGGGTGAACAACCTGCTGCATATCCAGGGCTGGTATGGATACGACTACAAGGGGCACCTCAACTACATAGAAATCATCGCAACAGAGTCGCGGCTGCCGTTCGCTGGCGAAGATTGGGAAACCTACCAGTCCCCGCTGTACTACCTCCTCAGTTCCTTCGGCTACCGCCTCTGTGAAACCTTGGACCTTGCACCACAGTCGTACATCATCTCGGCGCGCGTCGTTCCAGCCGTCGCTTCTGTACTGCAAATCGTGGTAACGGCCCTGGCCGCGAGAGCGTGTTTCGAAGACGCCACCAGACGCCACCTCTCGGTTGTTCTGATGGCGGCCCTTCCCATGATTCTCGTCTCTGGTCAAATGCCGAGCAATGAAGCTCTGACCGGGCTACTGGGTGGCGCCGTCAGCGTCTTTTCGATGTACGCCATTACGCGGGACATCACCAACCGTCAAGCGGTGCTGGGCGGCGTGATCTTCGGCTTGTCGCTGCTCACAAAAGTCAGTGCGGTGCTGCTGGCACTGCCGTTGGTCCTGGCCTTTGCGTGTCGTGGCCGTGCGGGAATTCGACCGCTGCTGATCGTGCTGTCGTCGGCGTTCGTTGTTTGTGGCTGGTATTACATCCGAAATCTGCTCGAGCTTGGGGCCCTCTTCAAGGGGAACTGGTCGTACGGATTTTCCTGGTCGCAAGACCCCGGCGTACGAGTACCGGCACACTTCTATCGCTTTGGTGAAACCTTCGTTTCCCCGTTTTTCTCAGGTGTCACTTCGATCTGGGACGGCATTTACTCGACCCTTTGGTCTGATGCTCAACTGGGTGGAAAAACAAATCGGCTTTCAGCCCCCCGCTGGAACTACGACCTGGTCGTCGCGGTCGTTGGCCTGTCGGTGTTTCCAACAATGGCGATGCTCTTCGCCCCGGTGACCTTTTGGTCGCAAGCGAACCGACGTCGCGTGCTCCCGCTGATGATTGCGTTGATCACCGTTTTTGTCTGCATGGCAGCCATTGTCGACTACGCGGTAAAGCTGCCGATCTACTCTGCGGCCAAGGCGACGTATGCGGGCTCGGCAGCACCGGCGCTGTGCATCCTTGGGGTGGCAGGCCTTGGCCCACTGCTGGAGGTCAAGCCGCTGCGACCGTGGATCATGGCGGCACTGGTGGTGTTCGCGGGGTGTGTGCAGGTGGCCTACTTCGCGGGCTCACCGAACTGAGATCTCCGGCTTCAGGTTTGTCGGCTGCACACGATGAAGTGAGCAACCGGAGGTCAGAATGCTCAAGAACGTCACGCTCGCCGCACTCCTCACCGCTCTCCCCTGCTCGTTCGCGATGGCCACGCCAGGTGCCACCGCCGTCAACGATCACGAAGAGAAGAAAGACGAGCACAAGAAGGACGACCACAAGAAGGACAAGAAGGGCGAGCACCACGACGAACACGACGACGAGCACCACGACGACCACGCGAAGCCCAAGCACTGAAGCTTCAGCGACAACGTCTGCATCCGCGTGACGTCAACAAGCGCCCCCAGCGGGCGCTTTCGTCGTTCGCGCAAAGGCCGGCAACGACGTCAACAAACGAGCCCGCACGACGCGGCCGGACGCGCGAGCCAGCACACAGATGGCCGAAGGGCAGTACGCGCACCAGGACGCACGACGCTGGCCGAAGGGCACTACGCGCACCAGGACGCACGACGCTGGCCGAAGGGCACTACGCGCACCGCGACGCACGACGCTGGCCGAAGGGCGGTACGCGCACCTGGACGCACGACGCTGGCCGAAGGGCACTACGCGCACCAGGACGCACGACGCTGGCCGAAGGGCACGACGCGCACCAGCACGCACGACGCTGGCCGAAGGGCACTACGCGCACCAGCACGCACGACGCTGGCCGAAGGGCACGACGCGCACCAGCACGCACGACGCTGGCCGAAGGGCACTACGCGCACCAGGACGCACGACGCTGGCCGAAGGGCACGACGCGCACCGCGACGCACGACGCTGGCCGGAGGGGCGCCTAGCCGATGCACTTTGAACCAGGAGGCGCCAGCCCGTTCGACGACGAGAGCGGCCTCCGGCGCCGACGCTCAAAGTGCACGGGGTGAATCGCACAGACCCCGCCGAGCGCGGGGGGTTGTCAGGGGGCGCCGCGCGAGCGCCCCCTGACTCGCGCCGAAGGCGTAGCGCACAGCTCGAGTGCACTGATCGCCGACGACGCCGTTTCCACAACGACGTGAAGGGCGACAGAGCCCACGTCGTTTCCAGGACGACGTGAAGAACGACACGAGCGCGACCGAGAGTCAGTTCACCGTCGACGTCGACGACGCCGCAGCAGGCGACGGCACCGGGGCCGCAGGTGCTTCCTGCTCAGCAAGCCACTCAAGCAGCAACGGCCACAACTTCCGACGAGCAAGACTGCCAACGACCACACCGATGTGTCCGCCCTCCATCACCACCTGGCGGTTCACCACAGAGCCAAAGCGCTTGGCAGGATCGACAGCCGACGACGACGGCACGATGTGGTCTTCGCTTGCCGCGACGGCCAGGCATGGCACCGAGATCTGCTCGAGCACGACAGGGCCGTCTTTGAAGATGACGTTGCCCTTCACGAGCGCGTCTTGCTGGTAGAGCTGACCGATCAAGTCTTCGAAGAAGGCGTCGGGGATGGCGACGTTGTCGTTGATCCACGTCTCGAGACAGCGGAAGAACTCGAGGAACGTGGGGTTGCCCAACGACTGCCACAGGCGCAGCACTTTGCTGACCTGCCCCATCGGCTTGAGCGCTTGAAACGTGGGCTGTGTAATCCACGCGGGCACGTGGCCCACCACGCGCGTGATGTCTTTGGCGTCGATGAACGGAGCTCGGCTCCACGTCGACAACAACCCCTTGTCGTGAAACGACAACGGCGTGGTGAGCAGCACGAGTGACTGCATGTGCTCGTCGTTGGTGGCCGCCAATGCCGCAGCGATCGTGCCGCCGAGGCAGTGACCAAGCACGGTCATTTTTTCGACGTTGGCGTCGACGCACGCTTCTTCGAGCATGTTGGCGAGGCGTTCGACAAAGCCCTCGAAACCGACACCACGCTCGGCTTCACCCGGGTCGCCCCAGTCGATGCCGTAGACGGGGTGCCCGGCCTTGAGCAGCTGCTCGACGACGGAGATGCCCGTTTTCAGGTCGAGCACGTAGAGCCGGTTGATGAGGCTGGGCGACAACAGGATGGGCGCTTTGCCCACCACGCGCGCGGCCTCGGGATGACGGCGGTAGCGCAACAAGCGCGCGGCACCGATGCGGTGGATGACGTCGGCAGGCGACGGCGCCACTGGCGCTGGCTCACGGGCCACCGACGCACGCGCGAGGCTCAAGGCACCGGCCGTGCGGGCAATGGCATCAGGCACCGTCGTAAACGTGCCCAGACGACGCAGCACCGACGAGGGAGACAAGCTGACCATCAGCGACCGCCTTTGCCGCGCGGACCATGCAGGAGGAAGTCGGCGGTGCGAAACACGACCTTCACCGACACACCGATGGGCAACAGCACCAGACGACTGCGCAGCACGCGCTCGAGCACGCGGTTCAGCGGTCCTTCGAGCACGCCGATGCTGCGGTCGAGCAACTCCTCGGGCAGCGGCGTATCAGCACCACGCTTGGCCTTGGCCATGGTTCACCTCGCGGCCAATGTGCGAGCGGATGCGGGTGAGAACAAGGGGGCTTTTGTGCACTTGCACAAAAACTCTGCATCACCCCGAAATCACAGTGGAATCAGCACACCTACACGAGCAGGTCGACCGCCGCGGGCACGATTTCCCAGCGCGCAGGCAGAAAGCCGGGGGCTTCGCCATCGACTTCGATCGGCACGCGTTCGTTGGCGTTGATGGCTTTGGCCGACAGCGTTTGGTTGCGCACCACGCGCACGCCGTCGACGTTGATGTAGCGGCCGCTGTACAGGCCCGCGACGTTCTTCAACCAAAAGCCCAGACCACCGTGGGTGACGACGGTGTCGAAGCGGCCGTCGTCGAGCGACGCGTTGGGCGCCACCTTCATGCTGCCGCCGAAGTACTGGCCGTTGGTGATGGCGACGAACGAGATGTCTTCGA
Organism: Myxococcota bacterium; assembly: GCA_044349155.1. GTDB lineage: Bacteria > Myxococcota > UBA727 > UBA727 > VGSZ01 > VGSZ01. The sequence goes on along the minus strand of JBIKRQ010000005.1, from coordinate 42,190 downwards.
TGGTCGACGGACCGCCGTCGACGGAGAGCTCGACCTTCTTTGGCTCGTACACCACCGCGGCCTTCAAGGCGGCCTTGAAGAACGACAACTGCGCGCCCAGCTTTTTGCTGCTGCGGTTGGCGTTGTCGACGACGTCACCAGACAGGCCGAAGCTCGACTCGTTCAAGAAGTAACGGCTGACTTCTTTGCCCGTCGCGTCGGTGCACCAGATGCGGCCCACGTCGATTCGACGACGCTGCAGATTGGCGATGCGCTCGATGTCGAGGATCGGCTCAGTGCCCCAGCCCAGCGTGCGTCGAAAGTCGCCGCCCGTGCCCGAGGTGACCACGCCAAAGGCGGTATCGCCCGGCAAGCGCACGCCGTCGTCGTCGAAGAAGCCGTTGATCACTTCGTTGTTGGTGCCATCGCCGCCCACAGCGATGACAGCGGTGGCACCAGCGCGCACGGCATCGCGGGCGAAGCGCGTGGCATGGCGAGGGGCTTCGGTGAGGCAGACGTCGACGACGTGGCCCTTGCTCGTCATCAGATCGGTGACGCGACGACGGTGCTGCTCGAAGCGGCGCAGCGTGGCCCCGGCGGCCGAGCGGGGATTCACAATGAAGACAATGCGCGAGTCGGCCATGGCGCGTTGTCGCCTGCTGCACATCGTCGACGCAACCACCGTGCGTGCATCACCGTTGCGAGGCACCAGCATTGAAGGCGAGACGCGAGCGTGCCAGCCACGCGCATGCGTGTTGCCCTGTTTGGTCTCGTTGCTCTGCTCACCTCGACCGCTGTGCTCGCCGACGACGCTGCACTCGCTGAGCGGGTCCGCCAACTCGAAGCCACCGTCGAATCGCTCAGTGCGCGTGTCAAAGCACTCGAAGCAGCGCCAGCAGGACCAGCCCGTGCCCAGGTGCCGACGCAGGCAAAGCCGTGGAAACTGCCCATCGGCAACAGTCCCGTGCTTGGCCCGCGAGACGCCCGCTACTCGCTGGTGATCTTCGCCGAGATGCAGTGCCCGTTTTCGGCGCGCGCGCATCCGTTGATGCAAGAGCTCCTCGACGATCCCGAACTCCGGGACAACATCAACGTCGTCTACAAGCACTTCCCGCTGTCGTTTCACAAAGACGCGCGGCCCGCCGCACGCATCGCGATTGGCATCCAGAAGGTCGCCGGCGACAAAGCGGCCTGGGACTTCATCGAACTCGCCTACGCCAACCAGCGCGGTCTCGACGACGAGTTCTTCGCGCGCGCGATCAAGCGCCTGAAGCTGCCACGCGCCGCCGTGCTCGCTGCCGCCGAGAACGCTGAAGGCGAGCTGGAAGCCATCGCTCAACTCGCCCAGCGGGTTTCGGTCCGCGGCACGCCCGCGCTGTTTGTGAACGGTTGGGAGCTCAAGGATCGCTCGGTCGATGGCGTGAAGGCCCTGATCAAGGAACGCGGGCTCTGAGCGGCCGCCATTGACCTGCTCCGCACGCCGGGCCCGCAAGGGTCCGGTTTTATTTTCCATCCAAAATCAGGGGTTTGCAGAAATGCCGCCCGCCGACACCGGGATTGACGAACCCGAAACGCGGCGGCAGGTTAAAAATGGTTTTCATTCTCATAATCAGGATGAGCGAATGCGCGTTGTGACCCTGTCGGCCCTGCTTGCTGTTTCAACGGCGGCGGCGTGCGTCGACACCGAGCCGGAGCAGGCCCCCGCACCGGTGCTCATCACCGAAGACAACAGCGACGATCCCCTCGCCGGCCTCACGCCCGAACTGCAAAAGGCCTTCGACGACGGCGACGCCTTCTTCGAAGCGCGCATGTTTTCGGCCCAGGGCCTTGGGCCCATGTACATCCGCACCTCGTGCGCCTCGTGCCACGCCAACGACGGCAAGGGCCCGGGCTTCGTGCAAAAAATGGCCGCGTTCGACGACGACGGCGCGCCGATCGCACTGCCCACCGGCAACACCATCCACCCGTATGTCGACGGCGGTGCCACCACCCCCATCCTGCCCCCCGATGGTGCGGTGCACATCTCAACGCGCATCGGGCCCGCGGTGTTTGGCCGGGGCTTCATCGAGGCCATCGACGACGCCGTGATCGAAGGCTTCGAAGCCGCCCAGCAAAACCGCGACGACGGCATTTCGGGCCGCATCCACCGCGTGCGTTGGCAGAGTGCCGCGAACCCGAAGCCCATCGTGCACAACCACCAGCCTGGTGATGAAGGCTTGATTGGTCGCTTCGGCTTGAAGGGCCGCATCGCCACCCTCGACGAGTTCACCGCCGACGCGTTTCAGGGCGACATGGGCATCACCTCGCCGATGCGCCCGACGGAGATCGCCAATCCCGAAGGCATCGTCGACGACTTCAAGCCCGGTGTGGATGTCGACGCCGACCGCATCAACGCGATCGCGATGTACATGCGCCTGGTCGATGCGCCGCGCCGCGATTTCGTCGACGTGAACGAGGCCGACGGTGCTGCCGTGTTCGCCGAAGCGCGCTGTGCGGTGTGCCATGTGCCGCAGCAGCACACGGCTGCAAACTGGGCGATCGCCCCGCTCGCCGATCGCGACGTGTTCATGTTCACCGACCTGTTGCTGCACGACATGGGCGAGGGCCTCAAAGACGACATCGTCGACGGTGATGCCTCGGGTCGCGAGTGGAAGACCGCACCGCTGCTCGGCCTGCGCTTCTTCGACGGCTACATGCACGACGGTCGCTCAAAGACCGTGCGCGACGCGATTGCCGCCCACAGCAGCGACGGCAGCGAAGCCAACGACAGCGTTGTGCGCTTCAACGGCCTGAGCGCTGCCCAACAAGACCTCCTCGTCCGCTACGTCGAGAGCCTCTGAGCTCCACCCTCTGAGACCTCGCACCTCGAGAGCATCATGAAGTCTGTGTCGTTTCCTGCGTCTGTCTTGTTTCCCGCGTTGTCTGTGTGTGCTGCTGTCGGCCTTGCCGCCTGCGAAAACCCGAGCCTCGACGATCCCGAGGCCGAAGCCATCGCCGGCGTGAAGACCTACATCACCGCCGAGCTTGAAGCGCTCAACGCGGCTGCGGTCGCCCTGCAGGCTGCTGCTCCTGCGGCCGATGCCGACGGTTGGAACGCCGCCGACGACGCAGCGGCGGTCGCCGCGATGCGCGTGGAGTGGAAGAACGCGCGCGTGCACTACGAGAACATCGAAGGTGCGATTGCGGTGCTGTTTCCAAACCTCGATGCGTCCACCGACGAGCGCTACGACGGCTTCATCGCTGAGGCCGACGACGACAACCTGTTTGACGGCGAGGGTGTGATCGGTGTGCACGGCATTGAGCGCGTGATTTTTTCCGATGTGATTCCCGCGAGCATCGTCGCGTTTGAAGAAGGCCTCGGCGAGAACTACTCGCCCGCGCGCTTCCCGCAGACCGAAGCCGAAGCCGCCGACTTCAAGACCGGCCTCACCCAGCGCCTCGTCGACGACACCCAGCAGATGATCGACGAGTTCGGCCCGTTGGCCCTCGCCAAAGAAACCGCCTACCGCGGCGTGCTCGGCTCGATGGAAGAACAGTTTGAGAAGGTGAGCCTTGCTGGCACCGGCGAAGACGAAAGCCGCTACGCCCAGTTCACCCTCGCCGACATGCGCGCCAACCTTGCTGGCGGCAAGCAGATCTTCGCGGCGTTCGAAGTGCTGTTCAACTCCGTCGACGGCGGTGCTGACCAGTACGCCACCATCCTCGCCGGCTTTGAGCGCGCCCAGGCGGCCCTCGATGCCGTGAGCGGCGACGCCATCCCGGCCGTGCCCGCGACGTGGAACCCCGACGCGCCGAGCACCGACGACGCGGCCACGCCGTACGGCAAGCTGTACGTGTTCTTCGAAGGCGAAGTGGACCCCGAAAATGGCGCCGGCTTCGTCGCCGCCTTCAACGCCGGTGGCGAGTTGCTGTCGATCCCCCAGCTCGCTGAGTGAGATGACCATGCTGCACACGCCCACGTTCTCGTCGAGCATCGGCCCGTTGCTGCGGGTCGTGGGCGCGTGTGTCTGCACAGCAGCGGTGTCGATGGTGGCAGCGTGCCCGTTTCTGCCTGACCACGATCAAGGTGCCGACGGACAAACGGCAGCGTCGTTCCTCGCGCAAAACGCCGACTTCGCTGACTACAAAAGCTGGCCCAACGTCGTCGTGGGCACGGGCCCCGTCACCGATGGGCACCCCTCACAAGATCGTGTGGTCTACATCAACGCTGTTCCCGCCGACGACGCCGACACCTTCGACGTTGGCACCATCATGGTGAAAGAGGGCAGCGGCAAAGAAGCCGAAGGTGGCACGGGCGACGAGATCCACGCGATGGTGAAGCGCGGCGGATCGTTCAACGCGGCCGGCGCTGCGGGGTGGGAGTGGTTTGAGCTGGCGCCGTCGACAACGGGCTCGTTGCTCATCAAGTGGCGCGGCGAACAGCCCCCCGACGGCGAGAGCTACGGCTGTGTTGCCGGTGTGTGTGACACCGGTTTTGGTGGCTGCAACGAGTGCCACAGCGGCGCGCGGGCCAATGATTTCGTGTTGTCCGAGCCGCTCACGCTCGGACGTTTTGCCGAGGCCTTGCTGCCATGATTGCGTTGTTGCCTCTCATGGCGCTGCTGGTGGCCGACGTTGAAGTCACCGTGCCTGACGACGTCGCCGCCGAAGAAGCAGGTGTGCAAACGCCAGCGCCCGCGTTTCCCGGATTGCAGATGCCGCAGCTGGGCACGCCGGTGACCAACCGCCTGCAACGTGAACGCTTGTTGATGAAAGGCCTGCAGGCCGAGCGTTTGTCGGCGGGCAACACCGTGATTGGTGGCTACGCGCAGATCAACGCGTCGGCGTTGTCGGTGGGGGCGGGCGACAACGGCGAGATGCTCAACGACCTCGTCATGAGCGCCACGCTGCGACGCCTGGTGTTGTTTGTCGCGCACACGTTTTCCGACGACCTTCGTGTCTACACCGAGTTCGAGTGGGAGCACGCGATCGCCTGTCGCAGCTGTAATGGCGCCTCAGAGATCGAGCAGGCGTTTGTGGAGTGGGACCTCGTCGAGGACAACGGGCCGCCGATGCTCACAGCACGCGGTGGCCTGGTGCTCATCCCCTTTGGCATTTTGAACCAGTGGCACGAGCCGCCGGTGTTTCATGGTGTGGAGCGCGCGCGCCTCGAAGAAGGCCTGATTCCGTCGACGTGGCGCGAGTTGGGTGGCGGCTTTGTCGGCGAGCTGCACCCTGGGTTGTCGTACGAGCTGTACCTCACCACCGGCCTCGACCCGTTGGCGTTTACGTCGAGCGGTGTGATCAACGGCCGACAGAATGGCTCGCTTGTCGACGCCAGCAGCCTGATGGTGACCGGTCGCGTCGAGCTCGAGCCCGTGCTCGGGGCCATCGTTGCGGTGTCGGCGCTGTACAACGAAACCGGTGGCCTGCCGTTTTCGAGCGAGCGCTTCACCAACAAAGCCGGCGATCCGGTGCGGCTCACGTTGCCACTCATTGCCCTCGAAGCCGACGCGCGCATTCGTCGGGGCGGCCTTGAGGCGCGCACGTTGATCACGTCGTGGCACTACCCAAACGCCGGCGACCTGATGGCGGCAACGCGGCTCGATGGCAGCCCCACGATCATCGCCGACGAGGCCACAAAGACCGGAGCCATGGCCACGCAGATGGTGGGCGCACAGCTTGAAGTCGCCTACGACGTGTTCACGCCATTTGCGTTTACCGAGCAGCAGCTGTTGCCGTTTGCGCGCGTTGAGTTTGTGAACACGCAGTTCGCCGTGCCCGACGGCTACAACGCCGACCTCAAGCTCTCGACCAAAGAGCTCACCGTGGGCCTGAGCTATCGCCCGATTCCGCAGGTGGTGGTGAAGTCGGATGTGCAGCTGCGCAACCGCGTGGTGGGCGACGACGAAGTGCAGGGCAACCTTGGTCTTGGCCTGATGTTTTGAGGTGGACGTGATGGTGAAGCGTGCGCTGGGTGTCGGGGTGTTGGTGTTGGTGTCGTCGCTGTCGGCCATTGCGGCCTCGACGACCGGCTCGTTTTTCTCGACCACCGCCGTGTTGAAGGAGTTCTTCAAGGCCAGCGAGAAGGTGAACTTCATCCAGTTCGACAAGCAGCCGGGGCAGAAGAAGGCCGACGTGGTCTACGTCGCTGAATCCCACGGGGTGGTCGATGGCTTCGCCGTTGTCGTCGAGGAGATTGGCCAGCACGAGCCCATCACCTTCGGCATCGCCGCTGATGCCAGTGGCCGCGTGGTGCGCGTGGAAGTGATGGCCTACCGCGAGGCCTACGGCAGCGAGATTCGTTCGCCGCGTTTTTTGAACCAGTTCGTTGGCGCCCCCGCCAAGAGTCTCGACGACGTCGACGCCATCTCGGGTGCGACGTTGTCGGTCAAGAGCAGCAAGCGGGCGGTGGCGCGGGCGGTCGAGCTGATCGCCACAGCGCGCGCACAACGTGCCGCAGCGACGACGCGGCCCTGACCGGGCCTCAAGCCAACGCGCGGGTGTTGGTCGACGGGATCAAGGCAAGCCGGTCGACGACCTCGTCGAGGCTGTCTTTGATTTCAAACGGGAAGCCAACAGCCGCCATCGCGGCCGCGCTGACCTGAGCGCCCATCTTCAACAGTGGACTTTCGCCTTGTGGGCCGACCAATGCGACATGGGAAAAGTCTTCGCGGTGGCTCCACGTCCACTGCGTGAGCTGCAACCGAACCGATGTTGTGTAGCTGGTCGCCAATGACCAATTCGTGCACTTGGCGTTCCGCCAAGTGCACGAATATCAATATGAATTCGACCGCAAGCGGTCGAATCGTGAAGGGCAACGGTGCGTTGGCCAGGTCGTCGTCGACGTTGCACCTCGACGTGCAAAACCTCGGTGATGAAATGGGCGACGTCGGCGTCGATGGGTCGGGGCTGCAAGAACGTGGTGAGCACGCCAAGGGGCTCGGTGAACCACGCCGCCACACCCAATGCCTCGTCGACCAGATGCGGCTTGTGCAGCGCAAACACGGCCGGCAAGCGTTGCGACACATCGTTCATGGCGACGCTGTAGCCCGACGCCCTTGAGAGCGAAAGTGTTTCACAACGTCAGCGCGAGGCGTGCGGCACTCTCTCGGATGTTCTCCCAAACCTCACATCAGCCATTCACAGCAGGTGGATGATTCAGCCCCTGCAAGCATCGCAAGCCAGTCCGAGGATGTGGTGTCGGTGAGCAACGACGACGACGACCTGACTTTTGGCGGTGCATCTGTAAGGACACCACGATGCGTGCGTTTGCCCGTCCCTTTCCATTGCAGCAGCTCTCGCTCGAGGCGCGCGTGCTGTACGCGGGCTTTTGCCTGTTCATGCTGTTTGGCGTGTGGACGAGTGCGTGGCTCGCGCACGACGACGGCTTCGGCACCGACAGCGCCACGGTGGTCCGCTACTACCGCGGCGACGACGCGACGACGACGACAGCGGCACCGGTGGCCACCGATGGTCCCGCGATCGCGCTGCCCGACGAAGTGGTGAGCGACGACGCGAAGGCCGCCCTGCACGTCGAGAAATCAGCGCGCCAGGTGATGGAGACGTTTCACTTTCACAGCTTCACCATGCCCGTGGTGCTGTTGATCGTGGGTCACATCTTCATGATGTGTGCGATCTCAACGCGCCGAAAAGTGGCGGTCCTCGTCGTGGGCTCGCTGTCGACGCTGCTGCACCTGCTGCTGCCGGTGGTCGTGCGCTTCGCCGGTGCGGGCGTGGCGCGCGTGGGGGCCGCCCTGTTTGTGCCCACAGCGGTGCTCATGTTGCTCACGTGGACGCTGATGCTGGCGCGTCCCCTCGTCGAGCTCGCTCGTCTCCAGCGCCGCTCGCCCGCTGTGGATGGCTGAGCCGAGCTCAGGGTTGTTCTGCGAGCTCCTCGAGACGAGCAGCGACGAGGTCGGCTGGCAGACAGTCCTCGGGTGATCGGCACCAGCGGTCGCCCTGATGTCGCCAGAGGTTGGAAACCATCGCGATCATGGTGCCGTCGGCGTCGCAGTCTGGCGGCTGGCCACCCCACGCGACGTCGAGCTGAAAGACGCCATCCTCGTCGACCTCGCCGGAGAGGGGGACGATGCCTTCAAACGTGGTTTCGGTGATCGGGTCACCCTCGCTGGCCAGCGCGTACGTCTCGGGCGTCGACGTGCACGAGGTCGGGTCGAGGCAGGCGAGCGTTGTCTCGACCGTCAGCGCGGTGAGCTCAGCGGGCGGCAGCACCTGCAACGCCCCGCCCTGGCACACACCCGTCACAGCGAACGTGCCGACCAACAGTGGCCCGCTGACGACGCTGTTCACCCGCTGCTCGTCCGTGACGATGACCTCGCCACCGCACGATGTGACCAACAGCGCTGCAGCGATCCAGGTTTCCTTCATCACGCCCCCGGTGTTTCCAGGCGTTGGTACCACTTCTGCGTTGGCCGAGCTCGAGCGACGAGGCGAGCGCGCGTCGTTCGCCGTGCTCGTGTGGACAGCGTTGTGTCTTCAGAATGGCTCGTGAAGGTTGGCCAACGCCATGCATTGCCGAGGTGCGGAAGCGGCCGCGGCGACCTCGACGGCAACGAGCGCACGACGACGGCCGACGCCCGTTCGAGGCTCGCGGAGTACGCTTCAACCCTACAGTTGATTGCGACCGACTCAGAGGTGCTCGCAAAGCAGTTCGCGAAGCACTTTCCTTCCACGTCGAGCTGCTGCGCGAGTCGCTGGCGAAGATCGATGGCGAAGATCGACGCTGACGCTGTGTGACGTGCAGGTCACGAGCATGTGACGTATATCGATCAGACCCATGTCTGAGCTCGTGCCACGACGTCGCCTGCCTCGAATTCCGCTGCCGGCCAAGCTGTTGATCAGCTACCTCGTCGTCGTCGCGACGGCGGCGGTGCCAACATTTTTGTATGTGCGCTCGGCGTTGCGCACCGACTTGTTGCAGCAGGCCGAAACGCGTTTGCAGGACAGCACCCGCCGCGCGGCCTCGGGGTTGATGCCCTACTCCGACAGCGTGCGCGAACGCTTGCGTGCGGTGTCGGCGGTGATTCCGCAGCGCGTGACGTTGGTGTCGCCGTCGGGCGAGGTCTTGTTCGACAGCGACAGCACCACGCGTGACAACCACGCCGAACGCCCCGAGATCGTCGCGGCCCGACAAGCGCGGCCCCTCGCCGATGTGTCGATGGCCCGCCGCTTCAGCGCCTCGACGGGCAAAGACACCTTGTACGCCGCCACGCGGTTGGTCGACGACGGACCGGTGCTGCGCCTTGCCGACGACGTCGACGATGTGCTCACCGCCGCCACCGACTTGAAGCGCTTCGCGCGCAACGCGGCGGCACTCGCCATCTCGTTGGCGATGGGTTTGAGCTTGTTGTCGGTGGTGTTGTTTCTGCGGCCGCTGCGTCGGGTGATTGCCACGGCACAGGCGTTGGCGACGGGGGATTTGTCAGCACGCGCAGGGCTCGTCAGCGACGACGAAGTGGGTGATGCGGGCCGGGCCATCGACCAGATGGCGCTCGACTTGCGACGGCGATTGGCAAACGCGGGCTCGGGCGATGCGGTGCTCGCGCAACTGGTGGATGCGTTGCCGGTGCCGTGCGTGATCATCGAACCGGGCGGCGAACCGTTGGCGCTCAATGGTCCCGCGCGTCGCGCGTTGCGGCTCGAAGGCACCAACGCCCGTCGACGGGTGCAGCAGGTGGCCGCCGGTGGCCGCTTTAAACGCGCTGTGGCCGAAGCTGAGGCCGATGGTGATGCTGAGCCGTGCGTGATCATCGCCGACGATGGCAGCCGCTTTGAGGGCTCTGTGCACGTTCTCAAGCGCCCGGGCGCCCCACCGCTCACGGTGTTGTTGGGCCACGAAACCATCGAGACCGCCGACAGCACCCTGCCCTCGGTGCACGCCCACGTGGGCACGGTGCCATTTGCCGATGTGCTGCACGAAGCGAAAGAGCGCGCGCGCGCGGCGTTGTTCGAAGTGGGCGTGGTCATCGAGGTCGACGACGAGCCCGGTGTGGTGCTCGCCGATGTGCATGGCCGATTGGCACGCGGGTTGGCGCTCGTGTTCGAGGGCTGTGCGCGCAGCATGAGCGGCAAGGGCGATGTGCTGGTCGTTGATGTGCACGTCGAGGCCACGCGCGTGCGGCTGTCGATCACCGCATCGCTCACGACGGGCTTTGTCGAAGCGGTGCGGCCATTGATTTGTCCGCTGGGTGGTGACCTCAGCGTCGACGAGCCTGGCGAGGTGCGGCTGTGGTTGCCACGCGCTTGAGCAACCGGGCCACGGGCCCGCGACGTCTCGAGGTGGCGGCGCGCGACAAGCGCACGCTCGAGATCCGTCAGCACTTTGAGCTGCCCCACGACGTCGAGGCCGAGGTCACCTACGAGACGCGCGTGTGGTTCTACTTTCCGCGCGGCTTCGGTATTTCGCCGCAGACGTGGTCGACGGAGGAGTTCTACCGCGACGCCAACGTCTTCATGCGTCTGCATGCGCCGGGCTTGAGCCTCAAAGACTTCGCCGACCTCGACCACGGGCAAAACCCCGCCGCGATTTTGCGGCACCAACTGCCGATGCTGCTCGAAGATGGCGCGCCCACCGGCGAGGCCCTCGACACGCTCGCCAAAACCCTGGGTGCCGAGCTCGCCGATGCGGTCAGCAACACCACGCGCCACCTGATTCATCGCTTGCGTGCGCTTGAAGCCGGCGACGACATGACCAGGTTGCTCGACGACGTGCGCGCATGCGGTGTCGACGTGCAAAGGGCCCTGGGGGCTGTGCGGCGTTTGCGAGCGAAGGCGCGCGCGTATCGCTCGGTGGCCGCCCCCACGTTGTTGCCGTCGTTGAGCTTTGCCGAAGAATTCGCCTCGGCCGTCGTCGACGAACGCCTCGCCGAACTGGCGCGCGCCATCGATGACTGCGTGGCGTTGCGCGATGGCAAAGGCACAGCACTCTCGATGCGCCTGGCGGTGGCGGCCGCAGCCGAAGCGGTGCACCGTCGTCGACGCGAGCAGGGATTTCCCACACCCACGGGGACGGCGCACACGTCGCCCGAGCACTTCACGTATCGCCAGGGTGTGTTGAAAAAAGAGATGCAGCGCGCGCTGTACGTCGACACGCGTCAGGGCCGCACCGACCCGTTGTTTCGCAACAGTGCGGCGATGGCGGCCGCGGGGTTGGCGGCGACGTGGGCGACGTTGGCGCAGGTGCCGCTGTTGCAGGGCGGGTTGTCGGGCGAGCAATCGTTGGTGCTGTTTTCAGCAGCCGTTGGCGCCTACATCCTGAAGGACCGCATCAAGGAATGGGCACGCGTCAGCCTCACCAAGAAGCTGCTGCCGTGGGACCACAACGTCGCCATCGTCGGCGAGGCTCTCGAGTGTGCGGGCCTTGGCAAGTTGGCGGGGCGCGCGTCGGAGCAGGTGCGCTGGGTGAAAGACGACGGCATCCCCGCGGCCGTGGACGAGCTGCGCAAGCGGCAGCGCACGGTGCGTGGCGTGGCCGAGCTCGAGCATGTGTTGTGTTACCGGCGGCGCCTCGTGTTCGACGGTGGCGATGCACCGGTGCCGGCGGGCTTTGGTGTGCAGGAGCTGGTGCGCTTGTCGCTCGACGAGATCCTCAAGCGGCTCGACGACCCGATCGACGACGTCGCCTTCTACGATCCGAGCACGGGCACCTTCGCGCGCGCCGAGATGCCGAAGGTGTACCACCTCAACCTCGTCGTCGAGACGACCACGGGCGCGCAAGACGACCCCACCGCGGTGCGGCATCTGTCGCGCTCGCGCGTGATCGTGAACCAGGAAGGGGTGGTGCGCATCGACCCCGTTGCCGAACGCACCGCCGCACCACCGCAGCGCGTGATCACCGACGTACCGCCGTCGTCGTCGACGCCATCGTTGATCGAGCCCGCTGTCGCTGAGTGAGCCAATCTTACCACTGGTTGGATCAAGCGCGAAGCACTCGTGCCGCCCACGGTTGCAGCCTTCAGCGCAGCTCGCGTCCGTTCAAGACGTTGTCCCATCGTCGCTGCAGGCCTTCGGGGGTGAGGACCTGGTCTCGGCAAGACATCGCGTTTCCGCGCGCGCACGCTTTCTCGATGAACGGGCTCGCATCTTCGTTGCCGTCGTTGATCCAACCAGCAGCGACGAGACACGACTGCGGTCCGGAGAAGAAGCAGCCTGCATACCAGGCGTCGGCCGCGCGCTGGTGGTCCTGCACAACGCCTGTTCCGTGCCACAACGCTTCGCCACTTGAGGCGCACCCCTCGTCGTCGAGCAGGCGACAGGCACGCTCCCACAACTGCGCCGCCTTCTCCGGCGACGATGCCTTGATGTGGTGGGCGAGGCGCACGCAGTCCGCCGTGCGGCCAGCAAGACATCCCGCTTCGCAGGCGCTCGTGTTGCGCTGGCAGAGCTCGACCTCGTTTTTGCCTTTGTGACCAGACAACGCCGACTCCAACACGTGCGTGTCGGCGGGGGTCGCGACCACGCGCTTGGCCAGCCCGTTGTTGAGCACCAGGTCGACGTGGGGCGGCGCGAAACGAAACAACGCGCCATCAGCTTCGAGCTGCAGGCCGACGGTGATCGTACCTGTGCGCGGGGGCAGTCTCCCCGAGATCACGGTCGGCCGGTCAGTCGCAGCCACGGACGCCAAAACAGGATCGCGCGAGTCGGTGTCGGACCGCACGTCAGAGGGTGATGCGTGCTCGTCGAGCACCACCAGGCGAACGTGCTGCACAACGCCCATGATGTCTTCGAGGACAAACGCCTCCAACACGTTGCAGTGCACCTGCATGCAGAACACGTCGGCGATGTGGCTGCGGATGTGCGGGATGACCACGTCCTCCAGCGCGCTGACCGGCACGACAGCCTGCAGGCCACCAGAGGCCGGCGGCCCCAGCACACCCACGATCTCGCCCTCGGTATGCACGATCCCACGTTCAACCGGAGGCCCGGAGAAAGCGTCGAGCCAGACTTCGCGATCAGATACCGCCGCGATCGCGAGCGCACTGCTGGTGCCGTCGGGTGCGGTGATGGTCGCAAAGCGCCCGGGCTTGAACACCTGTCGGTTGTTCGACGGCCTTTTCAAGATGACCTGCGCGACGGCCAGCACACCTTGCGGCACGAGCTGCGTCTTTGTGACGGGATACGAGATGCCGTCGATGCGCAGCTCGGCGTTGGGCCCGAGGCTCGACACACCAGGCACGAGGACGGCCGATGCGGCCACGCCAGCATGCACCACAAACGCAGGCGCGCCAGCGACGGTGGCGAGCGTTGGCGTGGGTGGCACGACGTGGTCGGGGTCGGGGTCAGAGCGGCGCGACGCGGTGGCGACCGTGAAGCGACCGGTGCGCCGCGCAAACCGAACGAGCGCCTCGCCGCCGACGTAGCGCCCCGGGCCGACCGTCACGCCGATCGCCGCGCCGCTGGTCGTGAACACGAGGCCACCAGCATCCTGACCCGAGACAGACGACTCAAGCGCGAGCCACGGGCGCTGCGCATCAGCCTCGGCGTCGGGCAGGTCGGCGACGGGCCCGCGCACACGACTCGACGTCAACAACACCTGCGACACGTCGGCGCGAGCAACGTTGGCAAACGACGCGGTGAACACGACACTGCCGATGGCTGCACGCATCGACACCAACGGCGTGACCGTGCCTTCGCGCCACTTTTCGGTCTCAAACAGCGCCACGCCGAGCACGCTGTCGTTCGCGAACAACGTGGCGGGATGCATGGCCCCTTTGGGGCTATCCGCAACGGCAAAGGGGCCACTGCCTGGCGACTCTTTGGCGAGGAAATAGCTGCGGTCGCCGACGTCACCGACATGGACCGCTGTGGCGATCGTCGTGCCCTGGCGAAGCAGGGCGATCTTCGACAGCGCCGCATCGACAGCAGCGGGTGTTGCAATCCCAGCAACCGCTGGCGTCTCGCGGCGCGGGTAGCGCAGGTAGAAGTGGCGCGCGACGACTGCTGACGCCAACAACGCGACAACAACACCCACCACCAGCCACTCACGTCGACGTCGACGTTTGTTCCCACGTGCCATCAGTGCTGCGCCTCACGCGCGACCTGCTTGGCGTTTTGCATCTTCATGTCGGGCTCGAAAACGCCGCCGCGCCACTGGAACACGATGGGCAAATTCGGATAGGCGAAGTCGGTTGGGTCGGTGGCGAAGGCCACAACGACCGGTTCTTCCGCCCGCATACGCACCCCTGACAGACCGTGAAGAAGTGCACGCCTATCGAGGGCAGCCTCGGTCAGATTGATTCGCCCGACCAGAGCAATCGCGCCGCGCTCGCCCTTGTACACATCAACAACAAAAGGCCCATTCTTGCCGGTATCTACCTGCGCAATGAGCCCGTAGCGAGGATACGATTCCATCACAACATAGTTCACGTAGTTCTTTGGCAGGCGCAAAAAGGACTGTGATCCTTCGGTCGGCCGCTCACTCAGGATCGCTACGGCACGGGGAGCGCCACGCGCGTCGAGCTCAACAGCGAACCAGCTGAAGGGCATGTGTGTTACGGCGTACTCGACGCCGCGGTGAAAGCCAAACGACTTCCCGAGGGAAGTGATGGTTTGAATCTCGTTGGCATCCTGATTCCTCACCTGCAGTTTCAAGCCATCTGACACAACGCGGCTCATCATCTGCAGTTGTGGATGCAACTGAAATGGTTCATCCCATTGACATGGTGGCTGCTCCGCGTTGTCGCAGATACGGACCGTTGGAGGCAGCTTTCGCTGTTCTGGACCAAGGTAAGGATTGCTTTTAACCGACCCTTTCACCGTCGTCAGTTTTGGCAGCTTGAGTTCGCGCAGATGTGGATTCGACTCAACAATCAAATCCCCGATCGTCGTGAGCGCCGGCAAATCGATGACCTCCATGCCGCTGCGTCGCAGGTGGAAGCGGGAGATCGCCTCGACCTGTCCCAGCTGGATATCGCGGAGGCTCTCTGCCCCTTCGATGTACACCTGCTCCACCCGACCAGCGAGCATCGGCATTTGCAGTGATCGAAGGTTTTTGGCGTGCAACCCGACGGACCGGAGCGACGTGAGCAGTGGGAATCGAATTTCTTCAAGCGCGTCGGAACTGGGCACTTCGAGCGTTCCCAAAGACGTCACGCTGGTGGCTTCAATCGTCTTTAAGCCCTGCGCGCGGAACGAGAGGGTGCCCACGGTCTCCAGCGCTGCCAACCACGCGGTGCTCACCCCCTCGGTGCTTGCGCGCGGTGAACCAACGATGACGGACTTCGCCTCAAGATGTGGGGCGAACACGAGTTGCTTGAGCGCGATGCTGTCGACTTCGAGCTTGTCGAGCTGTTGCACCTGCGGCGCGCTCAGGACTTCGAGCCCGCTTCGCGACACCGCGACGTTGCCGAGCGCCTGCAGCGCTGGAAAGTGCATCGAGCGAACTTCGCTCGCGTTGCAGATGCTCAACGTTCCAACACTTGTCAGGTGCGACAGCTCTTTGATCTCGCTCATGCCGCCAAGGCCCTGCACGCGCAGCGAGCCGGTGACCACCTCGAGGTTCTTCAAGCCCTTCAGCGTCGTGAGAATGACTTGAGTCTCGACCTTGCCGCTGTCGCTGCAGGTGTCGGTGCCGATCGTGAGTGACCCGCGCAGGCACGTCACCTTGCGGAGGGCGCGCGCGTCTTCGAGTGTCGCGACGCGGCGGTCGCCTTCGTACACCTCCCCACGACACGCAGCGGTCGCTTGCCCACGCTCGTCAACACTCAGCGGCGGTGGCTTCCACTGCAGGCTCTCGATGATCGCCGGAGCAGCGCCGGCACACACGCCGACAGCGACGAGCAGGAACGGCCAACCAGGGAAAAACGAAGAAGAGGGTCTCATCAGCGTCCATTCCGCAGGGAGTTGCTGGATGCAGCGACAGCGTCGCGCGACAGGGCGACGATACGACCGACCCCCCACAGGGCGCCGAGGGCCAGCACCACAACGATGAGGATCGTGGTGAGCCGAACGCCGCCAACCGTCAGTGTGCGGAACTGCCATTCGTCGTCGTCATCGTCGTCGTCGTCGTCGTCGGCTGCGGCTGCGACAGCAGGGTGCTCGACAGCGACGCGGCCGGCGGGTTCGGCCGACAACGCGATGCCTGCGCGCGCTGTGGTGACCTGCAGGCTGTCGTCGGCGACCTGGTCGTCGCGCCAGGCAGCAAAGGGCGCGCCGGGACCAAACCACATGGCCGCAAGACCAGTGAGCGCGAGGCCCATGTGCCAGGGAATGATCTCGTCGTCTTGCAGGGCGCCACCGATGTAGACGGCGACAGCGCCGAGCACGACAAAGGTGGTCAACGCAAACGTCTTGATGCTCGGGGCGATCCAGGTGCCTGCGAGCACGATCGGCACAGCAGCGATGACCCACAAACGCTGGTCGTCAAACGCCGCATCGCGCACCGCATCCCAGACGGCGGCGGCAACCGGCCCGAGCAACAACGCCGTAGGCACAGCGAGCGTGTTTCGCGCGTTGCCGTAGGTGACCGTCGCCAGCGCACCAGCGACGGTGAGTGCTGTGATGGCCGGTAAGGCGAGTTCGAGTGTTGGCACGTACAGCGCGCCGAGAGCAGCACCACAGCCGAGGGCTGCCACCCCAACACCAACGTCAGATGTTCTGATCCCCATCAGGCGTGTCTACTGCGACACGGGAGCCTGTGCGACTGCAGTGCAGGGCGAGACACGCGTGGCTCTGCGCCTCATGACCTATCGACCCGTCGCCAAACGCGCGATCACCGTGCGTCAATCTTACCACTGGTCAGATATGCGCGCCGCTGATCTGACCGACGGCAAGATCATGCCTGCAGGGCCGCGTTCAACTGGGCGAGGAACGCGTCGCGATCTGAGGGTGCGTGCATCGGCACACCAAACATCGACGTCGCCACGCTCGCCACACTCACGCCCATGCTCACCAGCCGCGAGCCCGACGAAAACCATGCGGCACTGAACTGCGTACGGTGCGCCACGACCCAGCCGGTGAGCCGCGAGCGCGCCTCGGAGTCGTAGTTCGTCATCAACTGCCAGTCGTTGAAGACCACAAGCTTGTCGACGGTGGGCCAGATCCCTTCGGTGCAGCGCAGCCACTCCTCGGCCAGGGCGTTGGCGCACTGCCCGCGCGCGCGCGTGTAGATCACGCTGGGCAACGGTCGGTACATCTCAAGCGCGCCATTGCCGACGTCCATGCTCATCAGCTGCCGCTGCAGCGCCAACGACGGAACAGCAAGCCAGGGGGAAGACGCGGTCATCGAGGGCTCCTTACCACCGCAGCTGCGACGACGGCGTCGCTCCCACGGCGCTCAGCGGTACTCGACGGTGACCTCGACCACGCTGGTGCCGCCGCGCTGATCGTTGGCCACCATCACGATGCTGTCGCGCTCGCCGGCCTTCGCATCGGTGGGCAACGTCCACACCGCACCCAGGCGGTTGTCGGTGAACTCGAGCGACGTCTGCCCGCCGTTCAAGAAGCCACGCGAGCTGTACCAGGTGCAGGCCATGTCTTCGACGCGGTTTTCGATCGTGAGCTTGCTGCTGGCGATGTCGAACGAGAGGACCTGGTAGCGCTCGACCGCTCCGGCTTCCCACATCGGTGTGAGCGCGATGGTGCCGCCCGGCGAGGCCCGCACCAACGAACCCACGCCGAGGTCGGGCACGCCTTCGAGCATGCCTTCGCTGAGCAATGCGGGGTCGGTGGTCGACTCGAGGCGGAAGCCAATCGCCGCCGGATTCACGTTCGCACCACGCGAGTAGAGGCAGTCGGCACCGCCGGCGAAGTCTTCGTCGCTGACCTCGTCGACGGTGGGCAGCGTTGCGCCACACAAGCGAATGCCCAGGCTGTTGGCGAGCGTGTTTTTGAAGCTGTCGGGCAGGCTTGGGTCAGCGAGGTCGATCGACAACGGCAGGCGCTTGAACGCGCGCTCCTTGAAGATGTCGGCGCCGGCGTCGCGCTCGGTGATGTTCTCGACTTGAAACGCCACGCGCGGCAGCAACGAGAAGATCGACGGCACGTTTTCGCCCGCAGCGTTCTTCGGCTGAAAGAAGTCGATCGCCCCCGAGGTGATTGTGTACTGAAACGTCGACGGCGTGACGCGGCCGACGGGATCGACGTCGTCAGCGATGGCCGTGGGCTCGCTCACCACCGGCGTGAGCAGCGCTTCCACTTCGCTTTTTGCCGGGTCGACCAGGCGCGCGAAGTTCTCGTCGAAGGCCTTGTCGTACAAGCGACACGACGCATCGCTGGCGTCGTCGGGGCACATCTGCGTGCTCACCGTGACCTCGCCACCGCGGCTGTCGAAAGCGAACAATTCCACCTCGACATCGACGTTGGGGATCGGCAACGGCGGCCGCTGGTTTGCTGGCAGCAAAAACAACGGCGAGAACATGATCTCAGCTGGTGATGTGCGCGCACCGAGGATGCGCGTGTCGGTGAACTGCTCTTCGAGGTCGAAGTTCACACACGCCGACCCCGTGCAGGCGAGCAGGCCAGCGACGACGACGCGCAAAAGGTGAGTGGCGTGACGCTGCATGATCAAAACTCCGCGCTCATGCCGAACACCGGCAGAATGGGCAGCGATGGGATGTATTGGATCTCGTTGGAGCGGTAGTCGGCGAGCACGCCCTCAACGTTGGTGTTGTTGTAGGCGTTCAACAAATCCAGGTACGCCGTCGCCGTGAACTGCTCGAACACCCATTTGCGATCCACGCGAATGTCGAGCTGGTGGAAGTACGGCAGACGCTCACGCTGACTGTCGCCCAGGCGCAGGTAGTTGGTGGTGTCGAGGTCGTGCACCGAACCGAGCGGGAAACGCTGCAGGTTGCCCGACACCAGGCGGAAGCGACCACCGAGCGTGAAGCCGTACGGCAGGTTCGTTTGCGCCACCACCGTGAGGATGTGGGTTTGATCGAAGTTCGTGAGCGACAACGAGCTGTCGTTCTCGTCGAGGTCGGTGACCGTGCGCGACAGCGTGTAGGCCACCCAGCCGTAGAGGTACTCGGTGATTTCCTGACGCAGCAAGAACTCCATACCCGTGGTGTTGCCGCGACCGCCGTTGTTGAAGCGCAGCGGGTCGACCTCGTCGCTGTTGGCCACCGCGCGCACTTCCGACGAGCTCTGCACGAGCAGGTCGCGGTTCGTGTAGTACAGCTGCACGTCGAGGCTGAGCTTGTCGGTGAGGCCTTGCTCAACGCCCGCAATCAACTGCACCGCGCGCGGCTCGAGCAGGTTCGGATTGCCCGTTTGCGGGCTGAGTTCCTGCGCCTGCGGCGTTTGCCGGTACACGCCCGCTGCACCCTTGATGGTGGTTTGCGGCCACAACTCCCAGCGCGCGGTGAGGCGCGGGTCGATGTGAAACAGCTGCGCCTCTGACGTTTTCGACTGTGTGCCGTCGCCAACGTCGCTCGGCAAAAACGTAAACAGCGTGGACTCGAGGCGCGCGCCGGGCACGAGCTTGAAGCCCTGAAACGGCGTGAGTTCGGCTTCGACGTAGGCACCCACCGCGTTGGTCATGCCGGAGCTGGTGAAGGTTTGCTCCGTGCCGGTGACCTTTGGCAGCACGCGCGGAAACGAGCCGATCTCGAGTGGCAACGCGATGGTGAACGCGGTGCCGAAGGTCTGGCCGAGGTAGTCAATGCCGGTGCGCATGACGACGTCCTTGTTGATCGTCCACTGCAGCTCGTCGCGAATACCCCAGTTCCACGTGTCGATGCCGATCGACGCCGACGTGTTTGGTCCAGCACCACCGCCGCTGTTGTCGGCGTTGAGGCGAATGCGCGTGAGCCCGCCGAAGGGTTGCAGCATGTGCTTCAACCCCGGCGCCATCTCCCACGTCCAGCGACCCACGAGGCGATGAAACGAGGTGTTGAAGCCGACAGCGAAGTCGGTGCTGCCGGTGTTCTTCGAGTAGACCTTCAAGTCGTCGTCGGAGCCGAAGGCAAACAAGCTGAAGGTTTGCTTGGGCAACGGACTCGTTTCGACCTTCGCCTGGTAGTCCCAGTACACGGGTGTGGCCACGATGGCCTGGCTCGTGCCGAGGAACGAGTCGAGCACCACGGGCAGCACCGCGTCGATGTAGCTGCGTCGAGCAGCAGCTGCGAACGTGATGGTGGGCAGCTCGCCAATCTGCAGCGGGCAGCCGAAGAAGAAGCCCGCGTCGAGCACGTCGGCTTCGGCGTAACCACGGCAGTTGCGCAGCTTCAACTTGCGCGAGCTGACGTCGACAATGCCGGCGGTGGCGCGGCCGTAGTAGGCACCGAAGCCGCCGGGGAAAAACGAGATGTCCTCGAGGAACTCGGCGTTCACCACACTGGTGAGTCCGCCGAAGTGGTAGAGGATCGGAATCGACACGCCGTCGAAGTAGGTGCCGCTGTCGGCGGGGTTGGCACCACGCACGATCAACGCACCACCCGCAAACGGCGCGCGCGCCAAGCCGGGAAGATTTTCAATCACGCGGATCGGATCGCCGAAGCTGCCGGGGACGCGTTTGACCTCGTCACGCGACAGGCTGATCTTGGCCACATCCTTCTGCGCGCGCTTGCGACGCACCACGGTTTCAAACGTGTTGCTCATGCGCGGCTGCAAATAGATGACGACCTGCGTGCGCTCGCCAGGCGTAAAGGTCTCGTCGGAAAACGACGGCTCGAAGTTCGACAAGCTGTAGCTCACGCGGTGCTCGCCATCGGGCACGCCGCGCAACTGAAACCGGCCACCCTCGTCGGTGATGGCCGTGACGTACTCGTAGCGCTCGTCGACGGGGGCATCCGCCGCAACGCCGGGGCGCGGGATCTCGACGCTGACCTCGACTTCGCCCAGCGGGTTCTTCGAGCCCGCCTCACGCACCACGCCTTCAAAGTTCAACACGCCGCCTTCGCGGGCGGTGACCGCGGCGTCTTCGACCGCGACCTGCTCGACGACTTCCTGCAACGCGAAGGTGGTTTTGTAGTCGATGGCGACGGGCTTGCTTTGGCCGCACTCCTCGACGATCTGGTAGCCGTCTTCGCCGTAGCGCGAGACGCAAAAGCTCGCCGGCACAAACTCGAAGTTGGTGGCCGCACCCATCGCCGCGTAGGCGAGGTTGGTGGCGATCTCGTCGTCGCCGGGCTTTTCGACCACGTCGACACGGCCCACGCGGCCTTCTTCGTCGATCACAATCCGCAACACCACATCGCCGGCCCGGCCCGCGGCGCGCGCGTCGTCGGGATAGACGGGGTCAGCACCCGAAACGAGCTCGGGTGGTGTTTCCAGCTTCGCCGGCGGCAGCGGCGGCGGCGGCGTGTCGACGATGCGTTGTTGGGGCTCGAGCTGCGCGCGGGCAGCCACAGCAGCAACGAGGATCAACAGTCCAGGCACAAGACGCGAAACCATGGCCGTCGTCTACCAGCTGTCGAGGCAAAGCGCTGTTGTTTGACCCCACGAAAAGCACGCGCGGCGCGCCGCGACCCCTCGATTCTTTCTGCTGCATTTTCAATGATTTGTAGGCGGAGACCCGAGCGCCCCCCGAACCGCCGCAGGAAAGAAAGCTCCGGGCTGATCTGGAACCTGCGGCAGCCCGCTGCGGTCAAGCCCCACATGAACACGCCACGCCCCTTGCTGTTGCTGCTGTTGCTGCTCGCGTCGTCGTCGGTGCTCGCCCAAAGCGGTGCTGTGGCGGGTCCTGACGAACCGCCGGTCGAGGTGCGCTACGAGAAACGCACCGTGATCTCGATCGATGGCGTCGACGTCGTCGGCAGCGTCGCCGGGCCCACCGGTTCGCGCGTCGTGGGCCGCAGGCGCCCCGCGTTTCGCTCGCTCGTGACCCTGCGGCCGAACTTTCGCGACGCGCTGTCGTCGACGTCCACGTCGCCGGTGGTCACACCGTAGGTCCTCGCCATCTTGAGTGCCGCAGTCGGTGCTCGCTTCGCTGTTGACCGTGTCGTCGCTGTTGTCGTCGTCGCCGCCTCGCGATGACTGCGCGCGCCCCCCGCCTTCTGTTGTCCCCATCGCTGATGCTGTGTCTGGCATCGGGAGCCTCGTCATGTCTGCTGCACCAACCATGTCGTCGTCGTCATTGTCGCTGTCTTCGTCGTCACCAGCGCTGCTGTGCGAGACGCGCTGGCACGGTCGCCTCCTCGCGGTGCAACGGCCCGCGTTGAACACCACCGTCACCATCGCTGGTCGATCGGTGCGCGCGGTGGCGGGCGGCGCGCTCGTTGACGGTGTCGCCCACGTCGTCGACCAACCCGTGGTGCTGGGCAGCGGTGCGCTGTCGCTGGTGCTCACGCGTGCGCTTCGCGAGCCCACCGCGCAACAAGAGCGCGAGTTCGATCTCGTCTGGCTACAGACCATGATGACCGTGGTGATCCTCGCCGTCGGCGGACTCGTCGCGCTGTGGCTCACGCCAACACTGCCCCGCTTCGACGACGACCTGCGCCCCGGCCAGCACCTGCTCTCGCACGTCACCGTGCTGCCGCCACGACCACCACCGCCAAAGACACCCGCCACGCGCGTGGCCGGCGTGAAGGCCGCAGCGTCGTTGCCAGCAGCGGCCGCACCACGCGCGAAAGCGACGACGAAGGAGCGCCGTGACCAGGACCGCACCGCCGCCATGGATGCGCTGCGCGCGCTGGGCTTGACCGGTCCGGCCGTCGCCACCGCGTCGGTGTTTGGCGCCGGCAACGACATCGACGTCGCGTTGTCGAACCTGAATGGCACGGGCACTGCCGGCATGGGTGTCAGTGGCCTGGCGACCCGCGGCGGCGGCGGCGACGGCACGGGCAAGAACGTGAGCCTCGGCGTTCTGGGCAGCGGCAAGCCCGGCGGGCGCGGCGACGACAGCTTGCTGACGGCGAGGGGCGGACACCGCGGTGTCGAGGTGCCCACCAACAAAATTGTCTACATCGGCAGCATGAGCCGCGAAGAAATCCAACGCGTGATGAACCGCGCCATGAGCCGCATTCGCTACTGCTACGAGCGCGCGTTGACGTCGTCACCCGACCTCGAAGGCAAGCTCACGGTGCTGTTTCAGATCGCCGCCACGGGGGATGTGGCCAGCGTGAGCAAGGTGCAATCAACGTTGACGGGCGACGTCGACACCTGCGTGCAGCGCGTGCTGCAGAGCCTGAAGTTCCCCACCCCCAAGGGTGGTGGTGTGGTGAGCGTGACCTACCCGTTCGTGTTCACGGCGCACTGAGCGCTGTCTTCGCGAACACAGCGAAAGCGGCGCAGATCTCAACAGGTCTGCGCCGCGTCCTGTTCGATATTCTCTTTTTTTTCAAGCATCTGGCGGAGTTCTGCGCGTTCGAAATTTCGCTGTGCATCCAGCGACCGGGCTCGCTGCGTCTGTGGGGTATGAGAGCGAGCCCCACCGCAGCGACGGCTGCCACCTGTTCGGGAGGAACAGTGGCCGACAGCACGAGCCTGATTCGACGCGCCACCGCATTTTTGGCGCGTCGACAGCCTGATGACTTCAAGGCCTTCGTCGCGCGCCACCACGGCCCGCTGCGCGGCTTTTTGCGCCGCCTGTGCGATGACGACGCCCTCGCCGACGACGTCGCGCAAGAAACGTTTCTCAAGGCCCGCCGTGCCCTGCACACGTTTCGCGGCGAAGGCAGCGAAGCCTCGTGGTTGCTGCGTATTGGCTATCGCGAATTCCTGAACACGCGGCGACGAAAGACCCACGAGGTGCACAGCGACGACGACGTCGTGGGCATCGACACCGACGCCGCCCGCCGTACCGCACGCATCGCCGAGCGCGACGTGCGCCGCGCGCTGCGTGTGTTGTCGGACGATGAACGCGCCGCGATCGCTGCCTGCTTCTACGAAGGCCTCACCCACGACGAGGCGGCGTCGGTTCTCGACATGCCGCTGGGCACGCTGAAGTCGCACGTGGCGCGCGCCAAGGAAAAGTTGCGCGGGCCCCTCGCGTCGTACTCACCACCGGCTTCGATCACCGCAGGAGCAGCACATGACTGACTGGCTCGACGATGTGTTGCAGCAGCGCCCCGTCGACGACGACGGGTTCACGGCACGGGTCACGCGCCTGGCCGACGCGCAACGTGCGCGCGAGAACCTGTGGCGACGGTTGCGCCTGTTGGTGTTGGCTGTGGTGGTGCTCGCAGGGGGAGGCTCCTGCCTTGTTGGCGTGACCGACATGGTGAACCGCTGGTCGTGGGCCAGTACCGGCTCAGCCGACGCTGAGCAGTGGCTCGACACGAACCGTGCACGCGTGCAAGCGGCCTTGCGCACGCTGGACGCGAATCCGCAGCTCGCTCGACGTGACGGTCCCGACGCGACCGAGGTCCTCGACCAGGCCATGAGGACCAACAACCACACGGCGTTGTCGGGGTTGGCCCGCTACGGCGTGTGGAACGGAGCGCCCACCACGTTCCCGGTGCTGTTGAAGCTCGCGCGCGAACATCTGGATGCCGCGATGGCTGCGCCGCTCGTCGACGGCGAACCTGCGCCATTTCTCGCGGCCGCGCACGACGTCGAAATGCTTGGTCGACTGCAGCTGACGCGCTCGGGATCGTTTCAGTTCTTCGAGCTCGTCAACACCGCCACCGCCACCGCGCGCGAGCAGCACAACGATGGCGGGTTCGTCCCGGCCCTCGATGCCTCGACGATCGCCGCCGCGCAGCGGGTTCGCGAAGTGCTGTGGTTGTATGCATCGCCGGCGGCACGCGACGCCGACTTCGCGATGCTGCTCGACACGCGATCGGTGCTCGTGTGTGGGCTTGTGCAACACCGCAACTTCTACCCGAAGCACATGAAGGACTTCCTCGATCCCCAGACCGTCGCACGGCCCGCGGCGCTGGCGATGCCCGGGTGTGCCGAACCCGTCGCGGCGCACACCCCATGCGAGAACGTTGGGCTCGTTGACCTGCTCGACGTCAGCAACGACGAGACCGACGGCTGCCTGATGTACAAGCTGGCGACGTTGCCGCCCTGGCGCGGCATGGTTCGCGATTCCTGGTACCGCATCGATGCCGTCGCCGCCGACGCGGTTGTGGAGCGTTTGCCATGACCAACGAACCGCTCACAACGACGACAGAAATGCCCTCGGCATCGGTGCAGGTGATGCGCACGGGAACAGCGCTCTCGCCTGATGTGGCGCAGTTTCTCGCCAGCGAGATTGCAACTGCGGCATCGCGTGAGCGCGAACGACGCACCACCATCAGCGTGCTCGGTGGCGCGGTCTTCGTTGGTGTTGGTGTGACGCTCGTGTTTTTCGACGAGCGCGCCCCCGGGTTTCTGGCCGCCGCCCTGGCGTTGTCGTTCGTGCTGTTCGTGGGTCTGGCCTGGGGCGTGCGCAACCGCGCGCTGCTCGACCGTTCTGCCAACGACGCGGCGATCGCCCCGCGGGTCCTCGTTCACGCCGTGCGCCTTGTGCGTGGAGGTGCTGGTCCGTCGACGGCGTTGCGCGAGGCCCTGGAGAACGAGGCCGCAGCGACGACACACGCCCGCTAACGCTGACGCGCTCGATGCAGGCGCGTGGCGATCACGGTGGCCAGCAACAGTGGCCCGAGCATCACCACCTCGGCGACGATGCACCGCAATCCGCGCATCGACACGAAGGCGCGGCCGATCGGCGCCACCGGCAACGGCTGCCATGGAGCAAAGCAGCGCACGTCGCTGAACGGCCACCACAGCGCTGCGCCCAGACCGCCGTCGGTCAACGCATCGAGCAGGCCGTGACTCAGCAGAGCAGCAATCACGGCAACCGTTGTTGGCAGCAGCCGACGCCCCAGCACCCGCGCCGTTGGCCAGGCCAACAGCAGCCCAAGACCGACGGCAAACGCCATCGAGTGGCTCGCCCCGCGGTGTCCCCACGCGTCGGCGTAGGCGACCCCAAGGCGGAAGCCGACGACGTCGGCGTCGGGCGCAAGGCCCAGCAGCGAGAACCACGTCGCCGCGGCGAGCCTCTGCATCGGCGATGGCGGTGTCGACGGCGTGGTCGTGACGTGGTCGTGCACGACGGCGATGGAGAGTCCGGCGATGATGTGTCCGATGCTGGCCATGTCGGCCCGCTCGTAGAGCCACACACAGCGTCGAGCAAAGCCTTCTTCGGCGGTGTCGACGTCAGCGTGCGTGGGGTCACCTCGAGATCGCACGCGGCGCTGAAGCAGGCGACGTGGGCCCGCGTCTTGCCCCCGGAGGTTCGAATGCTGCGCGGTGCCTACGTTGTTCGCTGCTCGCTCCTGCTGGTGGTGGTCGCCGTCACGGGCTGTGGTGCTTCGGCCAGTGTGACGACGTGGCTGCCCCCCGAAGCCGACATCGGCACCGCGCGTACCCTCGTGTTCACCGACAGCTACGGCCGCGACGAGAGTGTCCACGTCGTCAACAGCATGGCCCGCGCACAAGCGCTGCAGGGAGCACCCTCGCGCTGGTTCCTCAACGTGCAGCAGACCCGAGAGCGTCTCGAGACCGACGGCGAGCAGGCGTGGCTCGGCCGCGATACCGACCTCGTCGACGACGCGTTGTTCGTGCGCCTCGACGTGCTCGAAGACAACGCCGTGGTCTCAGTCAACGAGCACATCGCCACTGCTCCTGATGGCGCAAACGTGCTCGTCGTCGACGAAACCCTCGTGGCCCACACGCTGCTGGCGATGACCGCTGCCGACAGCGACGGCGTGGTGTTGTGGGAGCGCGAGGTCGAAGGCGTGCACGAACGCACGGGTGCAGTGGCGATGGCCGACATCGTCGACGCGCAGAACCTCGCTGCCGAGGCCGCGGTCGCCGGAGCGCTTGCGTTGATCACGCCGACCGAAACGGTGGTCAACGTGCCCTTCGATGAGCGCGACCCTGCAGCTCTCGACCTTGCCCGCCGCGCCGTCGACGGCGATGCCCGCGCGCGCAGCGACCTCAAAGCACTCGACAGCACGGCGGCCCGCTACAACTTCGCCGTCGTGGTCGATGAGGGTGGCGACCTCGACACCGCGGTCGAGCTGTACCGCGCGGTTGCCAACGCAACGGACGCCGCCGCGTTTTACGACGACACGCTCGCCAGTGCTGTGGATCGTCGCGCCGCTCACGCGCGGTTGGGCGTGTCGTCGGGCCCGCGCTGACGCTGTGAGGTCGGGCACCGCGCACTGTGTGAATTCGCACAGTGCGTCGCCGCGATGACGAAATCGGCGCCGTGGGATGCGGTGTGGCGTTGGTGCAGTTGTTGCCGAAGCGGGCGGCATGAACACGCGCCAATCGATTGAGGTGACCCCCGCCCTGCTACAGCGCCTCGACAAGCCGGTGCCGCGCTACACGAGCTATCCGACGGCCGACCGCTTCGGTGCGGTGTACGAGCCGGCCGCGATCGCCGCACTCGAGCGCGCCGATGACGACGTCGATGTGCCGCTCGCGCTGTACGCCCACATCCCGTTTTGCGCGAAGATGTGCACGTACTGCGGCTGCGCTGTCGTCGTGAGTCAGAGCAACGAGCGCAAGAGCGACTACGTGGATCACCTCATCCGCGAGGTCGACCTCGTCGCCGCCCACCTGCCCCGTCGACGTCGTGTGCGTGAGTTGCACCTGGGCGGTGGCACGCCCAACAGCTTGTCGCTGCAGGCGTTGCAGCGGTTTGTGGATCACCTGCGCGCCACGTTCGTGTTTCTCGACGACGCCGAGCTGTCGATCGAACTCGACCCGCGCCGTGTGGAACCTGGTCAGTTGCAGGCGCTGAAGGCGATGGGCTTTTCGCGCGTGTCGTTTGGCGTGCAAGACACCGACGAGGAGGTGCAAGCAGCGATCGGCCGCGAGCAATCCCTCGAGGTCACGCGCACGGCGATGCAAGACGCGCGCGCCGCTGGCTTTGCCTCGGTCAACATCGACCTCGTCTATGGGCTGCCGCAACAAACGCGCGAGAGCTTCGCGGCCACCGTCGACGAGGTGATTGCGTTGGCGCCCGACCGCATCGCGTTGTTCTCGTTCGCCTACGTGCCCCACGTGCGGCCGAACCAGCGCCGCATCAACGCCGCATCGTTGCCGCAAAGCGACACCAAGCTCGAGCTGGTTTGTGCCGCGCGCGCGGCCTTCGTCGACGCAGGTTTCATCGGTATTGGCATGGACCACTTCGCGCGACCCACCGACCCGCTCGCCATCGCCTTTGAGCACGGCCAGTTGAGCCGCACGTTTCAGGGCTACGCCACAGCCGGAGCGCAGGGGGCGCGTGTCGACGTCGTCGGCTTTGGCATGAGCGCCATCTCCGACATCGGCGGTGCATATTTGCAAAACGCCAAGGAGCTGCGCGCCTACGAAGCAGCAATCGATGAAGGCCGCCTCGCGACCGTGCGCGGCCACGTGCTCGACGACGACGAACAAGCCCGCCGCTTTGCGATCCGCACCATCATGTGCAGCTTTCGCTTGAGCGACGCCGAGCTGCGCGCCGCCACCGGCAAGGGCTTCGACACCTACGCGAACGAACTGTCGCGCTTGCTGCCGTTGGTGGCCGATGGGCTCGTGCTCGTCGACGACAACGCCATCGAAGTCACGCCGCTGGGGCGGTTGTTTGTGCGGTTGGTGGCCTCGGTGTTCGACGGCACGGTGGCAGCACCCGTGGTCGAAGTGCACGCGCCACGGGCATTGCCGGTGTGGTCACGCGCGGTGTGAAGGGTCCGGCAGCTGCACCAGGTGTTCGTTCGTGGCGGCGCGGAATGCCATGTGCTGCACGGTGATGCCCAGGCGCACGTCGTCGTCGCGGAGCACCGCGATTGCGTCTGACAACGTTGCTGGCGGCCGTGCAAGGAGCTGCTCCAGACGACCGAAGCGGCGACACGAGGTCTGCTCCAACGCGCTTTCGCTGGCCGCGCGCTGATGACTGAGCGCGCGGTAGTCGTTGGTGGCGCAGACGCGGTTCAGCTGTGGTGCGCGACACGCCACGCGCGTCGGCGAGCGCTCGATCACCACGGCCTCGCCCTGCTGCACGCCAGCGACGACGATCAACGCGTCGGAGGCGATCTCCGTGGTGCACAAGCGATGTACTGCTGACGCAAACGTGGGCTCCTCCTCGAGCACCAGCCGCACCAACGACACCACGGGCATCGCCACGGCGGCAGGATCTTCGCTGCACACCGCGTTGAGCGACACCGAGAAGCGGCCCGCCGCCGAGCCCGACAACGCACCCACCAACCCCGGCCAGCCCACGGTGATGAACGGGCCTGCTGGTCCGTTGATCCACCTCGTCACCAGCGTGGCGTCGACAAGCAGGCGGTCGACACTCCACCAGTCGAGGTTGCGCGCATGCAGCGGTCCGTCGGCGGTGTCGACGACGAAGGCACTGCAGCCCCAGATGGTTTTCAGCGCGTCGTAGTAGAGGTTGCCGAGCACCACGTCGCCGCTCGCCACACCAAGTTGCTCGGCCAGCCCGTGCATTTCCTCAAGCTGCGCCGACGGCGTCATCGCGCGACCGTGCTCGACGATGAAGTCGTCGCGTTCAGCGAGGCGCAGGTCACGCCGATACACGTCGAGCAACGCCCGCGCTTGCTGACGTTGCATCTTCGACAAGCACCAACGCTCGCGCGGTGGTCGTTGCAGATCGATCTCGAGGTGCTGCATCGCACGAGCACAGCGCATCGCAGGCGGCGTGTCATGCGCCGGTGTGTGCGTCGCGTGCTGCGCACCACGATGCGGCTGCAGCGACGTCGACGGAGGTGGAACCGTCGACGTCGCTGCAGCGCGTGCATGATTGAGCCTCGAAGAGAAACCCGCTTTGGGGTTTGTCGCCGAGGCGAGTCTCTTGAGGGGTGGGCGGGGAAACGTCCCCGCCGATCAATTCGCCGATCAGTGGGCCAGCAGGATCGAGTGCGCGTTTCTCACGCCGGTCTTTGCTTCCACCTGGGCGTCCATGCTGCGCGCGTCACCACCAAGCAGCGTGAACAACACCACGCCGCGCTCGCCGAGCTGTGGGGTGGCCGCGAACCACGCCTGGTAGTCCTTCTCGATCTCAGCGACGACCTGGCTGCCCAGCTTCTGGCCCGCAGCGACGGCGAGCTCGGCGTCGGACTGCTTCGCGATCTGCTTCTTGCCGAGCCCCAACTGCGGCACAAGCTCGTGGGCGTGGTCGGTGTACTCGTGCTTCAGCGTCATCGTCGACGACTTCGGCGCGGCCTCGAGCGCGTGCTTCACCGACAACTGCACGGGGGCGGCGATCGTCTGGCTCCACTCGCGCGTGGCGTACGACCACGGCGCCATCAGGTCTTCCTGCAACACCATCGGTGTGGCTGCCAGTTTGCGCTGTGCCTGGTTCAACTTGTCCTGATTGCCGCGGTGGGCGCAGTCAAACGTTGAGCAGTCGTAGGCGCAGCCAGCGTTGCGGAGGTCGCGTGCGGTGCCGCTGTGCCCGAACATCGACCCGTTCATCCTCGCGAGGCAGCCCTGCTGCTTCACGATGAAGGCCTGCACCGTGCGGTACTCGGGGTTGTCGACGCTGCGTGAGCCCGTCTTGTACTCGCCGGTGCGGCTGCCTTCGCGCTCCGACGGTGTGACCGTAAACGCGCCCACGTCGAGCACCGCCATGAATTCACGGGCACCGGGCTGCAGGTTGCCGCTGAAGCTGTGGCTCTTCAGCAGTGCCTGCGCCGCTGCGGTGATGCGCGGGTCGCCCTTGAACTGCACCTGCCACTGGTACACGTGGCTCTTGAGCAGCTCCTGACGAACAGCCTCGAGACGACGACCAACCGCCGCGTCTTTGCCGACCTCGTAGGCGCGCGCGAGGTACACCGCCGCCAGGTGTGCGGTCGCAGGTGTGCGTGCGGCGACGTCGGCTTTCTTCACCATGTCGTCGACGTGGGCGCGCTCTTTGTCGACGACGAGGCGTGCGTACTTCGCCTTCTGCTCGTCGGTGGCCGCCTTCACGCCCGCGGCGATGTTCTTTGCATTCCAGAAGCCATTGAGCGCGTCGTAGACCTTGCCTGCGGCCCAGTCTTTCTCAGCGTCAGCCACCGCGGCGTCGGCGCGCAACAGGTCGGTGGTGTCGGCGCGCAACACGAGGGCCTTCTGCTCTTCTTCGGGCAGGGGCAGCAGCGCGAGATGACGAAAGAGTTTGGCGAGTCGCTCGAAGTGTCGCTTCTCCTGCAACGCGGGCGCTTCGGCACCCAAGCACCGATCGGTGAGTTCGCGCGCGGCGGCTTTGATGCGCTCGTCGAGGGCGGTGAGGTTGTCGTCGGAAAACGGCGTGGAGTTGTGCCCGGCGATGCGTGGGCCGAACGAACTCTGCTCGTGGCGAACAAACTTTTCGTCGAAGTACGCCGCGGCCTTGATGCACGATCCGCCGTCGACCATGCGCGTGGCCTGGGCTTTGTAGAACGTGAAGGAGTGGGCGCGTTCGCTCTCCTGCCGATCGGCCGCGACGCTGTCGGCGATGAGATAGGTGACGCAACCAGGCAGGAGTGTGGTGACGACGACAAGAGAGAAGATCAGGTGCTTCATGGTCATCATCCTCAGAAGTCGAACTTCTCGCCGATGTGGTAGGTGAGGCCCGCGAAGATCTGGCTGCCTTCCCAGTTGGTGCCGTTGGTGAGGTCCTGCATCACGAGCTGCCGCGTGTACTCGCCGTACAAGCCGATGCCGTTGAACTGGACCGTGACGCGTCCGCGTACCGCACCGCCCACAGCCTCGCGCGTAAGTGCGGGCTCAGCGCGCACCACCGGTGACGTCGTCAGACTCATGAAGTTCACAACACCTTCGCCTGCGACGGAGATGACGCCAGGCCATGGCCACACCTCGACGCCGAGCCCCGACTCGAACAGCAATCCCTGCTTGTCGTTGAAGCGGCTGACGGTGGTGCCGCCGACGGTGGTCTCTTCAAAGAGCATCATCGTGGCGCGCACAGGCACGTAGTACGAGAGGAACTGAAAGAACGTGTCGCCGGCGTGCGCATGCACGTTGGCGCCGTAGCCATCGATGGTGATGTCGTCGGTGGGATTGCGCAGCGAGAGCAGTCCGCCGCCGGCCAGGATGCGCAGGTTTTGCGTGGCCCACGGTTGCACACTGCGCGGGTCCCACTTCGGAGGTTCTTCTTTGGCGATGACGTCGGCGGCGTCGTCGGCCGCGTCTTCAGCGTCGGGCGCGTCGGCCGCCCGGGTCGTCGACGCGAAAGACAGAGCCGTGATGGCCAACAGGGCCATGTGGTGTCGTTTCATGGGCGGTGCTCCTCACAACATGAGGAGCAACAGCTAGCGCGCGCTGCGCCCGGTGCGATCACACCGGAACCTCACACGCCACGCTCACCGCCGTTGACGCCGCATCGCAGCGCCGTGCTTCGCCGATGCTTCGCTCAGTCGGTGAAGACGACGGTGCGCTTGCCGTTCAACAACACGCGCCCTTCGAGGTGCCAGCGCAACGCCCGCGCCAACACGCGGCGCTCGATGTCGCGACCTTTGCGCACGAGGTCGTCGGGCGTGTCGCGGTGGCTGATGCGCTCGACGTCCTGCTCGATGATCGGTCCTTCGTCGAGGTCGCCCGTGACGAAGTGGGCACTCGCGCCGATCAACTTCACGCCGCGCGCGTGGGCCTGGTGGTAGGGCTTTGCACCCTTGAAGCCCGGCAAGAACGAGTGGTGGATGTTGATGCAGCGGCCCGCGAGTTTGTTCGCCAGGTCGTCCGACAGGATCTGCATGTAGCGCGCGAGCACCACGATGTCGGTGTTCGTTGATTGCACGAGTGCAAAGATCTGCGCCTCCTGCTCGGCCTTCGTCGACGACGTCACCGGCAGATGGTGAAACGCAACGTCGGACAAGTCCGTGTGCGGAAACGTGTCGAGCGGGTGGTTCGAAACCACCGCGCTGATGTCCATGTCGAGCTCGCCAATGCGCCAGCGGTACATCAAGTCGGCGAGGCAGTGGTCGGACTTCGAGGCGAGCAGCATCACGCGCTGCTTCGTCTTCGGATCGCGCAGCTTCCACTGCATCGAGAGTTCGTTGGCAATCTCGGCGAAGCCCACACGCAACGCATCGATGGGCTCGTCGGCGACGAAGACAACGCGCATGAAGAAGCGGTTGCTCTCTTCATCGTCGAACTGTTGCGCATCAAGGATGTTGCAGCCGCGATCGAACAGGAACGTCGACACGCGCGCGACGATGCCGCGGCGGTCTGGGCAAGAGAGCGTGAGGATCATGTCGACGGTGTAGCAGCGTTTCTTCGCGATGGAGAACGCGTTGCCGGCCCGCTACACTGGCTCCCATGACGACTGCAGAGCTGCTGGCATACCTGCAAAGCGAGGCACTGAAACTTCCGATGCAAGAGCGTCGGGAACTCGTGCGCTCACTCGAGGGAACCCTCGACGACGTCGACGACGACAGCTTCGACCTGCACCCTTCATGGCGGGCCGAGCTCGAGCAGCGGGTTTCCGACATCGACAACGGCGTCGCAAAAGGCATGACTCCCGCCGAAATGATGGCGCAGGTCCGAGCGCGGTTTGGTTGGTGATGAAGCGCGTCGAAGTCGACCAACGAGTGGTCGTCGAGGCGATCGAAGCCATCGAGTGGTACGAGGCACGGCAGGAAGGACTCGGGCGTCGTTTCAGCGCTGACCTTGACTCCCTCGTCGAAGTCTTGCCGTCGTGTCGCTTGCGCCCGCTGCAGGGCTTCAAAGCCCTTGGCGTCAGCTCCGTCAGATTCGCCAAGCCGTGGCCGTATCGACTGGTGGTCATCGAGCGAGGACCAACGCTCTGGGTCGTTGCACTCGCTCACGACAAGCGAGCGCCTGGCTATTGGCTGCCACGACTCGAAGAACAAACCTGACAGACAGCTGTCATCGCGCTCGCGCAGTCTGCTCGGCGTTCAGGCACTCCGCCTCAACGCCCTGGAGCCGACCATGAGCCTCGTGTTTCACTACGCCCCGTTCTCCACCGCCAGCACCACCCACTTCGTGCTCGAAGAGCTCGGCGTGCCCTACGAGAAGGTCAAAGTCGGCATCACCACCGGCGAGCAGCACACGCCCGCGTTCAAGGCGCTGAACCCGATGCAGAAGGTGCCTGTCGTCGTGCACGATGGGCAGCCCATCTTTGAGTCAGCCGCGATCGCCATCTATCTCGGCGAGACGTTTGGCGTGGAGCGCGGCCTGTTTCCCGCCCCCGGCCCACAGCGCGCGCAGGCCATTCAGTGGATCGTGTGGAACAACGCCACCCTCAACGAGGCCGTGCAGCGCGCGATGTTGTCGGCGTCGTCGCCGCGTGTGCCGAAGGAGCGGCAGAACGAAGCGATGACGGCGTGGGGCAAGGCCGATGTGGCCGTGCGCCTCGGCGTGCTCAACGACCATCTGGCGCACACGCCGTACGTCGTCGGCGAGACCTTCTCGTTGGTCGATGCCCACCTGGCAGCCACCGTTGGTTGGATCGCGATGATTGAGCTGGTGCCGCCGGGCCTCACCCACCTCGACGCCTGGCTCAAGCGCTGCACGGCGCGGCCGGCGTATGTGCGCACCTCGGGCCCTGACGCCTGAGCGCACACCCAACCCGGAACGCCGCACAGCGTTTCGGGTTTCGGTTCAGCGGCTGCGCGTCACGCGACGACGCGAGCTCGGCACCATCGCCGAGCCCGCGAGCATCAACGCGAACAACACCGACAACGCCGCCACCGGGGCCGCCGACGCACCCACCGTGAGCAGCAGCGAGCACGCCAACACCACCGCGACCGAGAGGCCGACAACGAACCGGGTCAGTGCTTTGCGGTGCAAACGAGGACGCATCGGTCACCTCTGGAGAGAGCCCTCACAGCAGGCACTGTGCCAGCCATCACAGCGAATTCTGGCGCATCCCACCGCGGGGGGTGTCACCTGTCCGCCGCAGTTGTGCTGCGCACTATCGGTGGCGCCCACGGTCCTGCGCGCCGGACCGGTCGAACTGACCCACGTGTGGCAGCAATACCCACATTGTTGCCAGCGGCAGCGCGCCGCTCGTCACGGAGCTGCAACACAAGCACGTGCACCCGCAACATTTGAGGCGCACACCGTGTGTTCACGTTTCGTCGCCCCGGGTGTCGCATGGTCATGTCGAGCGCAGGTTTGTTTCGCTCATCGCTGCTGCTGCTGCCTCTGCTGGCCATCGCGGTGGGCTGTGGTTCAAAAACGCCCGAGGCGGCGACGTCGTCGTTCTCGACGGTTGCCGTGGAGCGCGGGCGCCTGCAGGTCTCGATCGAGGCCACAGGCACGCTGCAGCCCGCCACACGCGTGGAAGTGGGCTCACGCGTGAGCGGCCAGTTGCTCAAGGTGCTCGTCGACTACAACGACGTCGTCAAAGCCGGCCAACTGCTCGCAGAGATCGACCCCGCACCGTTTCGCGCAAAGCAGAACGAAGCTGCCGCCAGCGTGTCGGCGAGCAAGGCGTCGTTGGCACAAGCGCAAGCCCAGCTCGCGTTGCAGGAGCAGACCACCGCGCGCGCCAAAGAACTCAACAGCCGCGGCC
The DNA here is from genome assembly GCA_044349155.1 of Myxococcota bacterium. GTDB lineage: Bacteria > Myxococcota > UBA727 > UBA727 > VGSZ01 > VGSZ01. Next base: position 6,873 of record JBIKRQ010000005.1, on the reverse strand, counting down.
TCAGCAGCGTCGGTGATTTGCAGGCCGCGGTTGGGGCGTTGGCGGTGAGCCATGCCTCGGTGTTGCTCGCGCAGGCGAACCTCGAGCGCGCGCAGGCCACCCTCGCGTCGGCGACGTCGGACGTGCAGGCCACGCGCATCAGCAGCCCCATCGACGGCATCGTGCTCGCGCGCGCTGTTGAAGCCGGCCAAACCGTGGCGGCGTCGATGACCACGCCGGAGTTGTTCGTCGTCGCCGCGGCACTCACCGACCTCGAGGTGGTGGCCAAGGTCGACGAGAGCGACCTTGCCGTTGTGAAGAAAGATGCCGCGGGCGAAGTGAAGGTCGATGCCTTCCCCGGTCGCAGCTTCAAAGCGACGGTGTCGCAGATTCGCATCGACCCGCTCAACGAATCGGGTGTGGTCACCTTCCCCGTCGTGCTCAAGGTCGACAACAGCGAAGGCCTGCTGTTGCCCGGCATGACCGCCACCGTCGTGATTCAAGGCCCGCCCATCGACGATGCGTTGATCGTGCCGGCCACAGCACTCCGGTTCTCGCCGTCGTCGTCGGGCAAGAAGGCCACCGGCGGTCAGGTGTGGGTGCTCGATCCTGCCGCTGCGGGCACGCCGGGTGCTGCGGCCGGGGGCACGCCGCGCGCGGTGGTGGTCGACGTCAAAGCGCGCGCTGGCGCTCGGGTGCAGATCGAAGCGGAAGGCCTCAAGGCTGGCGATCCCGTGATCGTCGAAGAGACCGGCAAGGGCTCAAAGATGCGTGGCCCACCGCGCATGTTCTGACGCTCGGACCATCAGCGCCGTCGTCGATCGATCCCTCGCCACCTCTGCTCACTCTCAGCAGGCACATCATGACCACCGTGATCGCGGCCCGAAACGCAGTGCGCACCTACCGCCTCGGCGGCGACGATGGCGCCGTCGTCAAAGCGCTGTGCGGCGTGAACCTCGAGGTCAAACGCGGCGAATTCGTTGCCCTCGTGGGGCCGTCGGGCTGCGGCAAGTCAACGTTGTTGCACCTGCTGGGTCTGCTCGATGTGCCCGACGAAGGCGAGATCGAAGTGCTCGGCCGCGTCGCCAAAGCCGGCAGCAGCGTGGGCAGCAACGCCGTCGCTGACCTGCGCCGCGGCGGCCTCGCGTACATCTTTCAAAGCTTTCAACTGCTGCCCGGCGCGAGTGCCCTCGAGAACGTCGAGCTGCCGCTGTTGTATCGCGGCGTGCCTGTTGCTGAGCGACGAGCGCGCGCGTTGGCAGCGCTCGCCAAGGTGGGCCTGTCCGACAAGAGCAAGAGCACGCCGGCACAGCTGTCGGGTGGGCAGCAGCAGCGGGTGGCGATCGCGCGCGCCCTCGTCGTCGAACCATCGATTCTGTTGGCGGATGAGCCCACCGGCAACCTCGACAGCAAGACCACCACCGAGATTGTCGCGTTGTTGCGTGAGCTGCACCAAAGCATGGGGCTCACCGTCGTGATCGTCACGCACGATCCGAACCTCGCCGCTGGTGCCGACCGCATCGTGCGCATGAAGGATGGTCTGATCGAAGACGACCACGTCAACACACCCGCGCGCGTGTTGCCCGACGTGGCGTTGGCGAAAGCAGGCCGCGGTAAGCCGTGGCTTGTGTTCGGCATGGCGGTGACGAGTGCGTTTCGCTCGATCGGCCGCACCAAATTGCGCAGCGCGCTCACGCTGCTGGGCGTGATGTTTGGCATCGGTGCCGTCGTCGTCACGTCGGCCCTTGGTGAGGGGGCGAAGCAGCGGCTCGAACAGCAGATGACCTCGATGGGCACCAACATGCTCACGGTGATGGCGGGCGCGCCGCAAGATCAGTCGACAGCGAAGGTGCGCTTCGACGACGACGATGTGATCGCCTTGCGGAGCGAGTTGAAGAACGCATCTGTCGTTGCCCCCACCGTGAGTGGCACGGTGATGCTCGTGAAAGACAACAAGAGCGTCAGCACCCGCGCGACGGGCATGACGCTTGACTACCTCGAGGCGCGCACGTGGCCGATCGCCGAAGGCTCGGCGTGGGGCATCGACGACGAAACCCGCGCGGCCAAGGTGTGTCTGCTCGGCAAGACCGTGGCCGACACGATGTTTCCCGGCGGTGGTTCGGTGGGTCAGAGCATCCGCGTGGGGCGCATGCCGTGCGAGGTCACGGGCGTGTTGTCGTCGAAGGGGCAGACGGGTTTTGGTCAAGACCAGGACGACATCGTGATGATGCCGCTGAAGACCATGCGCATGCGGGTGGAGGGCCGCGGCGGCAACTACGTCGATTCGATCAGCATCGTTGCCGCCGACGACAGCCTTCTGTCGGGTCTGCAGGAAAAAGCGCTCTCGTTGTTGTTGGAGCGCAAAAAGACGCGCAACGACGACGCCATCCGCGTGCGCAACATGGCCGAGATGTTGGCCGCCCTCGATGCGCAGCGGCAGGCCATCACCATGTTGCTGCTCGCGGTGGCCACGGTGTCGCTGCTCGTGGGCGGCATTGGCGTCATGAACATCATGCTCGTGAGCGTGACCGAGCGAACCCGCGAGATCGGCATGCGCCTGGCCATCGGTGCGCGCCGCGGCGATATCCGTCTGCAATTCCTCGTCGAGAGCGTGGCCCTCACCGTGGTGGGTGGTGTGATCGGCCTGCTGCTGGGCGTGGGCTCTTCCCTGCTGCTCAGTGCCGTCACCACCTACAGCGCGGTGGTTCAACCCATGAGTGCGCTGTGGGCGTTTGTGATTTCCGCCGTCATCGGCGTGGTCTTTGGCCTGCTGCCCGCCGAACGCGCCGCCCGCCTCACGCCCTCTGCTGCCCTGCGCCACGAGTGAACAAACGAGTGACGACGATGAAACACACATCCACCCTGTTGGCCGCACTCATCGCCTGCGGTGTCGCCGCGAGCGCACACGCCCAGGCAGCACCAGACGTGCTCACGTTTGCGCGCGTGATCGAACTTGCCACGACGCAGGCCCCCGACGCCGTCACCGCCGGTGCCAACGTCGACGTCGGCCGCGCCCGCATCGACAGCGCTGGTGCTGCACTCAAACCGAGCATCACGCTGTCGTCGTCGGTGAGCCCCAGCGTGCAGATGACCGTACCGCTGTTGTCGAAAGAAGACCTGTGCAGCGCCAACAGCATCGCCTGCTCGGTGGGCAGCGTGCCGGTGGGCACGGGTCGCACCGGCGTGTCGGTGGATGCGCGCTGGCGACTGCTCGACTTCGGCGCCACGGGGGCAGCGGTGGCAGCCAGCGAAGCCAACCTGTCGTCGTTGCAGGCCAAGCAACAGGCGGCGATCGCGCGCAGTGTGGCCACCGCCCTCAAAACCTTTGTCGCCGTGCTCGCTGACGATGAACTCGTGGTCGTGCGCCGTCGGTTGGCCGAAGATCGCGCGCGCCAAGCCCAGGTGGTGAAGGCGCGCGCCGAGGTGGGTGCAGGGTCGCCGTCGGATGTGTTGCAGGCCGACGTTGCTGCCGAAGCCGCCGCCCTCGACCTCGAGACCGCCCTCGCGCAAGCGCGCACCGACCGCATCACGCTCGCGGGTGCGTTGGGTCTCGACCCGGAACAAGAAGTGGTGGTCGATGGCCGCCTCGACGTCGACGTCGCGCCCGATGTGGCCACGAGTGCAGAAGCGGCCCCGCAGCACCCCGACGTGAAGGCCGCCGACGCCGACGTGCGCAGTGCTGAAGCATCGGTGGTGCGCAGCGAGCGCGCGCTGTGGCCCACGATCGATGGGACGGCGTCGGTCGGCACGTCGCTGGTGGCGCTGACCACACCGAGCGCAAACTTCACGCCGAGCGTGGGCGTGGGCTTGAGCCTGAGCTGGCCGCTGCTTGATTTCAGCAGGCGCGCCGACATCGACATCGCCCGCGCCACACGCATCGTTGCAGCGGCAACGCAGGCCGCACAGACCACCACGGTGAACACGGCCCGCGCGCGTGCGGTGGTGTCGTTGTCGGCGCAAAAAGCGTTGGTGAACCGGGCCACGCGGTTGGTGGCGAGTGCACAACAGGCAGTCAACGTCGTCGAGGAACGCGTGAAAGTGGGCGAAGGTCGCCTGGCGGAATTGCTCGACGCGCAAACAGCGCTGACCACCGCCGAGGCCTCGCTGATTTCGGTGCGGGCCACGCGCTCGCAGGCGGCCATCGACGTGGCATTGGCGAGCGGTGTCGTCGACAACGGCGTCTTTGTACGCTGAGGTGTCGCGCTTCGAACGTGCAGATGCGTGCGATTTCGACCAGACTCGTGCGCATGTCCTGCAAGCCACTTCTTTCCGCCATCTGCGTGCTCGTCTGTGTGGGCGCCGCGTGTCCTGCACCCACTCCGCCGACTGAGGGCGAGGGCGAGGGCGAAGGCGAGGGCGAGGACGAGGGCGAAGTGGAAGGCCATGTGCGCGCAGCGGGGTTCGAGCTGGCTGCGAGCGGCGCTGTGATCTCGACCCCGCTCCTGAACAAAGGAGCGGTGGCCGTGCTGGGCGCTGACGACGTTGTCGGCATTGTCCTCGGCAAGGACCTCGAGCTGCATCTGCAGCCCGGCACGACCTGGACCGACGCCAGCGACGGCTACGCCTCGCCGCGGACGGATGGCGCCCTCGCACTACTCTCCGTGTTCCCCCAGGGCTTCTTCGTGGGGGGTGGCGTCGTGCGCTGTGTTTCAAACGACGTGCCGTGCACCGCTTTTGAACAGCAGATGTTCAGCGATGTGTTCGATCTGAAGCCTCCCGGCTTTGGCTGCAAGCCTCCGTTGGACCTTTTCGAGCGGTGCCGTGTATCGCCGTTCCTCAGGGACGCGCAGCCGCCGCAGTTCCTTGTGCCACGGGTGCTCGCTGGCGCAGCATTCAGTCGGGGCGGGAGCTTGGTCGTGACGGCCGGGGGGTTGACCTGTCCGCAAGCAGCCGATGCCAATGGCACCGTCACCTGCGCATTGGACGAGCGGGTGTTTGCGGCAACCATTGAGGCGCGCCCCAGTGTTGGGGAGCCGACCATCAGCGCGATGTTGGCGGTCCCTCGTCACGGGCCGAGCGTTGTCGCTCTGGGTGACACGTTCGTCGTCATCGGTGGCGACACGGCGCTGCCTCCGCAAGCACCTCGCCCCACAGCGGTCGTCGAAACCTTTGTGCTGCAAGACGGCGCGCTCATCGAGGGAGATGCCCCCTTTGCCGATCTGAACGATCCTCGCGCCCAACACACCTTGACGGGGCTCGTGGTCGCCGGCGGCGTTGGTGCTGGCGCCGGGAGCTTCGAAGTGTACCGAGACGGGGCGTGGCGGCGTGGCGCGCTGCGGGTACCGCGCGCTCAACATGCGGCGGCGCTCCTGGGCGATGGACGCGTTTTGTTGGTCGGCGGTGTCGACCCTGTGACGGGGACGCCGTTGTCGTCGACGGAGATCATCGACCCGGTGCGCATGACCACCTCCCGCGGCGCGTCGCTGCAGGTCGCACGTCGTGCCCCATTGTTGGGGACGGTGCGTCCGGACCTGTTTGTGGTGCTTGGCGGCTTCGACGCCGACAACAACGTGGTCGCACACGCCGAGCGCTTCGATGTCTGGCGCGACCTGTCGCCAGCGGTTTTGCCCGTGTTTACCGACAACACGATCTCGAACTGCGCTGACGGCGTGCTGAACGAAAACGGTGACGCCATCTTGTTGCGTTGCGAGACGCCACACTCGACGACGACGAGTGGCATTGTCGATGTCGATCCAACCACACCCGAGCTCGTGCGCGTGGAGCTCACCACCGGCGCCATGACGTGTGAGAGCTGCAGGTCCGGCGAGGCTCTTGGTGTTCAGGGGCTCGCGTTTCTGATGAACGATGCCCTCGACAGCGCGCTGTTTGCCACCGCCGACACCAGTCCTGAGCCGGATTTGTATGTGAGTCGGCCAGTCGATGCTGTCGGGCGTTCCATTCGGCGCTCCCCGCTCACATTCGTCTGCGGCGGCGACAACACACGCGCCCGCATCCACAGCGGCACAGGATTTGGTGCACAGGTGGGCGCAGACTTCGACTTCCCGGCGGTGGGCTTCGTGGCGGGGCGGGCAACAGCCTACGTCAGAGCCCTGGCCGGCACAGCACCGAACACCTTCGGATGCGCCGAGCCGCGACCACAGCTTGGGGATGTCAACAGCATCCGGCTTGGTGGCACAGACCCAGACGTCATTCGTGCGGCACTCCTCGTCGGCGACAACATTGGGATCAATGGGATGCGCGTGAGGTACGCGCAGCTCAGCAGGCAGACACCAGCCAACGATGTCGCAGTTGATGTCCCCGGCGGCCGCGGTGGCACCGCTGCGTTCATCAGCAGCGATGGCGAACACCTCGCGTGGTTCACCACAGCACCGTTGTTTGTCGGCGACGACGACGCGTCGATGGACCTGGTGCGCTTCGACGTCGCCGCCGACGGCCTCGGTGGTCAGACGCTCAACCTCACGGCCGACATCGACGGCGACGTGTGCGCTGGAGACGACTGCGCGCAGCGGCTGTCGATCACGAACGATGGTCGCGTGGCCTGGGTGCACACCACGCGCGCCGGTGGTGCTCGAGCATTCGTCTCGACGTCGGAGGGCGGACCACCCGAGCACATCATGCTGCTCGACGAGGATGCATCGGTGGTGTCGATCACCGCGAATGGCAAAGCCGCAGCAGTCACCCGCCGCACCGCTGTTGGCACCGATGTCGTCGTCGTCAAGGTCGCGTCGACTGGAGGCGAAGGTGAAGGCGAAGGCGAAGGCGAAGGCGAAGGTGAAGGCGAAGGTGAAGGTGAAGGTGACGATGAAGACGTCGAAGCACGGCTGCTGTGCCCTGGCTACACCGACATTGGCGCACCGAAGGCGGTCAACATCGCCGTCGACGACGCTGCTACGCCCGCGCGCTTGTTCATCACACAACCTCTGCGCAACACGA
>JBIKRQ010000501.1:0-4268 GCA_044349155.1 Myxococcota bacterium | reverse complement strand
GCATCGCGCTCAGCAAGCGCGGCTTTGAGGACGGCGTTCTCAAACAGGAGGTGCTCCACCCAACCCTCAGATCACACCCGCGTCCGTCAGGGGATCGGTCATTCGATCGAGGGGGTGAACGGTTACGGCTGGCCAGCCTTGTTGTTCATCGATGGTGCTCCGAAGGGACGCGGACACGAAGCAACAGCGCTTCGCCTCATGTCCGCTCGGACCCTCAAAGTGTTGCGCAGAAAGTTTCGGGCCCGTGGTCTGTCGCCACAGCCGCCCTGTTCTGTGGGCCAACGGCGACCCGTCGGTTTCAAGTTCCCGAAGGTTCCCGACGGTTCCCGGAACTAAAGTTCCAAGTTCCCCGCTCTTTAGAGCGGGAACTTGAAAACCTCGGTCACGCTGCCTTCGTTCGGGACACCATGATCGTCCTGCCCTCGCTGCGCGCAAGCAAGCGCCCACCTTTGATGAGCCGATCGATCGCGTGCGTCGCTCGCGATGTCTTGCCTCCAACAAGATCGCGCAGTTCGGTCTTGCCGTAGACGTCCTTTGCCCCCGGTCGATCGAAGACAGCCAGCACTGCCGCTTCGTCTTCGGCGTCCCGTCGCTGCCCTGCCTCGTCGCGCTTGTGCTCCCAATCTGCGCGCACACAGTGGCCATCGTCGTCGTCGTGAACGCGCAGGGTCGCCGCGAACGGTGCTGCCGACTTGCCGGCCTTCACCTCGACTTCAACCGTTGCGGTGAACACAGCGACGGCACCGTCTGTCGTCATCGTCGGCGCCGACAGATGGATGCCCGCATCGTAGCCGCCGTGCAGCGCACCACCGCCGCGCATCCGCTGCCCCGCGCGACGGCCCGCTGACGACTCCGACGCCTTCGCGGTGTGGTGGACGTAGCCGACGGCGCAACCGAGCACGTCACGAACCGCACGAAGTGCCGCGTTCACCTTCGCCATGTCGTCGTTGTCGTTCTCTTTCAACGTACCGAGCACGTTGCGCAGCGGATCGATGACGACGAGGCCCGGAGCAACACCGCTGCGGCGAACGCTCGCCACGAACCACGCGAGCGCATCGATGCTGCCGATGTCGAGGGCACCGCGCGTCTTGACGTGGACCGGCAGGCCCGCGCCCATGTCGAGCCGGTGCCCGCGCACCGTGCCACGAAGGCGGCTTTTCACGCTGTCGACGCCGTCTTCTGTGAGGAACAAGAACGCGGCACGCGGGGCGCCGGTCTGAAACTCGCCAACGAAGGTGTCACCCGACGCCACCGCCACCGCCATCTCGAGGGCAAGCCAGGTCTTCGCGGCCTTCGGTTCGCCGGCGATCGTGAACACCGCGCCTTCGGTCACGACGCCGCGCACAAGCCACGGCAACGGCGGCGACTCCGACCGCATGAGGTCATCGAAGGCGACAAACCCGCACGGTGTGTCGTGCGCCGACGTCGACGATCCCATCGCGTGCTCAAGGTCCGCGCGCGCCGTCGCCATCTCGGCGCGCCATGTCTTCGCGTCGTCGTTGACGGCTTCGTCGTCGTCGTTCGCGGCATTTTCGCCGACGTCGATCGCGCTGGCCTGCCGGTGCCCCGTCGCCGTCGGCAATGGCAGCGGTCGGCTTTCGTCGAGAAGCCAGCCGCTCGCCCGGCCCTGCGGGTCTGGCGTCGCCAATGCATCCCGCACCTTGTGGCTCAGTTCATCGGGCGACCACGGCGGCACACAACGCGCGTTCCACCTCGACAAGGCTTGCAACGCCTCGTGTTCGTCGAGGTCGAACCCGCGCACCATGCTGCCCACAACGCGCATTGCAACAGCGCTGCCGGCCTGCCCTTCAAGTGCCGGGTCAGTGGTGCGTGCCCACGTCTCGGCGCGCGTCACCCGATCGGGTCGGTTGGCCGATGACCTCGGCGCCAGCGCCAACCGTGCGACTCGGTCGGCTTCAGCCTTCGCGGCTTCGGCCAGTGCTGCGGCTGCCCGCTGGCGTGCCTCGTCGACGATCGGCGTCGGGTCGAACAACGCGCCGTCTTGCTCACGCCACCGCACCGGGTCGCTGACGCGGTGCCCACCGTGGCCATCGGGCACGGCGCGAGGCGTGCGAGGCAACAGGTGCATGCGGCTGGCGTCTTTCGTCGCCTCGTCGTTCTTCGGTGCGAAGTGCCCCGACAGCAACCGCCAAACACCCGGCCAGTCGTCGGCGTCGACGTCGACAGCAAGCGGCACCACCAAGCGCCACGCCTGCGGCAGCTTCGCCCACCCGCTGCCCCACGTTGTCCACGCGAAGAACGCCACGCCGTCGAGACGCGCGAACACATCGGCCATGTCGTCGTCGTTGACGTTGTCGAGGTCGGCCACGAAGCCCGACACCGCGTCAACGTTCGCCTTGCTGCGCGTCGTGCCCGGCTTGTAGCGGCACAGCGAGAACGCGGGCCCGGCGTTCTTCGCTGCCTTGTCGCTGTCCTTGTCGCCGCTCGCGACGACCTCGACGACGGCGCGGTCTGCATGGTCCTTGAGCCACCCGCGCAACTCGGGTAGCGTCTTCGTCGTTGGCTTCGGGACATTGTCCGTGACGCTGACAAACACCGAAACGTCGAAAGACCGCATCGCTACCGGAGTGCCGCCAAGCTGCCCGGTCGTGATGGCGTTTTGTTCGATGGTCGGCGCGGGCATCGGTCCGTCGTCGACGTCGCCCCAGACTTCGCCGACGGCGTAGGGATCGTTGGGGTCGCGCATCACGCTGCACCACCTTCAGCGAACGCTGCGCCACGGGCCGTCAGGCGCACGGCCACCGCATGCTTTTTGGGCCATCCGTGGCGTTCAATCATCCCTTCGCCGTCGAGCCGCCCCAGTGCCTCGACAATCGCCGTCAACCGCCATTGCGGCAGAGACAGCAGCAAATCGCTGCACCACACCCACGGCAAGCCCTCCCTTCGCCATGGCCACGGCGTGTCTGCCGGTGCATCTTGGGGCAGCATCTGCCTGTAGATCGCTTCTGTGGCGATCGCTTTTGCATACAGCAAGCCATCTCTCTTGCGCTTCACCACATCTTCTGCCGCAGGTATCATCCAGCATTTTGAAGCATCGAAGCTCGCAGCAGTAGCCCTAACCAATGCCGCATGCAGTTGTTCGGTTGCACGGACCACGACAAGGCTGTCCGCTATGAGCGGTTCAATCCGGGACCGGATCGCGTCGTCAGGTTCAAGCTTTTCAGCCGTCGTGATTGCCCGCACCACGGCGAGCTTGCAAAGCAGATGCTTCGTCATTGGGCACCACCCTTCGCGAGAAACGCGGCGATGGCCTGCGGGGTGATCACGACGCGCTTGCCAATGCGCACCGATTCAATGGCTTTTGTTTTTACGAGATAGCGAGCAAGCGTCTGCCCGATACCCATTGCGCGAGCTGCCTCCGCCACACTGAATGCGTAGCGGTCCACGTGCTTTTCATTCGAAAGCATCGAAAGTGTGTTCGACATTATTTCTTGACCAGAGCGATTGCAGGTGGCGAATCTGCGCTACGACCTTCCAGCAAGCTGGAACGCCCGTTCGGCGGCGGCCCGTGCCCAGTTAGACCGGACGGGTAGTTATGTAACACGTCGCTTCCGATCGGGCAACATCGCGCTGTGTCGCGCATAAGACTGCTGAAAATTCGGCACCTTATGCGTTGCACCACCATCGACGTGAGCTTAAATAGGTCCATGCAGTCAGACGCCACCGCCGACCGTGACGACGTAGCCGACGACGATCCCGTGGCGTCTTCTGGCAACCGTCGCGAACGCCTCGTCTTGGCACTCCTGGCCACGCCCACGATCAAAGCCGCCGCAGAAGTCGCGGGCGTCCCGGAGCGCACCGCGCACCGCTGGTTGCGAGAACCGGACTTCGGCCACACCGTCGCCGTCGCCCGTCGTCATGTGTTGGCTCAAGCATGCACGCGGCTTGTGGCGACGTGCAGCACGGCAACCGACGTCCTGCGCGACGTTGCCTGCGATACATCGGCGCCTGCGGCTGCACGCGTCACTGCAGCGCGCACCATTCTTGAACTCGCGCGCGGGCTTGTCGACGTCGACAGCATCGACGACAGGCTTTCAGCGCTTGAAGCCAACATCTCGCGCGCGAGACCGGCGATCCCCGCCGATGCTTGGGTGCCGCGTGCACCCGGTCCGATGCACAAGCCCTAGCAGGTTGCTGAAAAATGGCGCTTTGGGCGCGACGATGACGTCGTCAAACTTGTGTTCGACGACGTCATTGCCGTTTCGGCGCTCGATTTCGTGCCTCTCGGCTCGTTCGCTGTTGTCTAT
>JBIKRQ010000500.1:0-4269 GCA_044349155.1 Myxococcota bacterium | reverse complement strand
CGGCAAATGGCATCTGGACTGCGCTCGCCACTGCCGCTGCCGTCGTACACGTCGATGCGCGCGACCGCGGTGTGAAAAAACGCCAGCTCCGAGGGAAACACCAACTGCACGGCCACCGTGGGCTCGCTGCACGCCGTCAGCAGCAATGCTGACATCACCAGAAAAACTCGCCGAACCATGGCGGCAGTCTAAGCGGTTCCCGCACGGTGGCGAGAAACCAGCGTCCCTGATCTGTCTGACGGCCCGGCAGCAGTGGCGGCCCTTTGTGCGCGGTCCTGCTATAGCCAGCGCATGTCGCCGTTGATTCTTGCCGCTGCCCTGCTTGCCCAGCCCGTGTCGACGTCGTCGGCCACAGCGACACCGCCCGTCGAGCCTGCAGCTGCCGCTGCTGCCAGCACCACCGCGTCGCGCGGGCCGGTGGGTGTGGGGTTGTTGGCCACCGGGGCTGGGCTCGCGGCCGCGGGTACGGTCACGTTCACGCTCGTGCAGGCCCTCGGCACGCCCGACAAACCCGACGCCCCCGTATCGGCAGGCATCGAGCAGTTCACGGCGGTCAGCGGCTTTTTGGGTATCGCGGTCGCCTCGGTCAGCGCCGTGTTGATGGTGGTGGGAGCCGCCCTCACGTTGAGCGACTCGGGCGACGGCAACACAGCACCGCCCAACCCCACCTGACGAAGCAGGCACCGCCTGGCGCACGCCGGGTGATGCACACCGGCGAGTTAGACGAGTGACTGCGCAGCAGCCAACGTGGCGCGCCGCACGTCGTTCAACGTCGGCCCCATCGCGCTGCCCACCACCGACACCACCAGGTCGCCCACACGGCGTACCGCGTGCACCTGAAAGACCCGTTGGGTCTGCCCGGCCGACGTCGTCGCCCACGCCACATCGCCGTCGGCAGCCGCTGGCGTTTCCAGCAAGAAGCCTTCGTTGCTGCGCATGGCCTCGAGTTTGTTCGCCAACACCGCAGAAGCAGCCGCGGTGGTCGTCAACCACGTCACCGTGATGTTGCCGAGCGACACGTCGGTGTGGGGCTGCATGCTGCGCGGGTCGCGGGGCGGCGGCGGCATCAGGAACAACGCCATCGACTGATCGATCCAGCCGTCAGGCAGCGCGATCTTCAGTGCGGGCAGGCTTGCGTGCATGGTTCAGCCCTCGCCCTTGTGAAACGGCAGCGTCGCGAGCCCGCAGCCGAGCAGGGCGCTGCCAAGGGTGGTCGCAAGGGGGATCGCGTAAAACGCCGTCATCGAGATGTGGGGCACGACGTCGCGCAGAATCGACATGCCAATCTGCTCGCCGAGCATGCCGCCTGCGGCAAAGCCAGCCACGCCCATGCCGACCGCGAGAGCGGCCTTCCAGCTGGGCATCGGCTTGTCGAAGCCGTCTTCGGCCGCCTGCTTCGTCGCCACGGGAGCAGCAGTGGCAGCGGTGGCCTCGGACTTCTTCGGTGCGATGGCAGCGGGCAACGACGCAAGAGCAGCAGGCAGCGCAGACGATCCAACCTTCACAGGGCACCTCACCAGTTCGTGTCACGCAATCGCGACATGATGACTGTAGGTGCGACCGCGTCGATGTGGCGCGCGATCTGTGCGCAGAACTGCGAGTCGGGTTCGCAGTTTTGCGACATCGCCTGCGTGCAGCCAACACAGAAAAAAGCCGCGAAGGCGGCTTTCTCGTCGAGGACTCGCTTGCTTGGCGGAGGTTTGCCCGCCCACCCGCAAAAAGACCCGCCTCAGCCCTTGGCCATGGCCACCAGGTCGGGCCCGGTGCGCTGCAGCTCTTCGAAGTACTCGTTGGGATCGATGCGCACGATGGCGCCCTGGGGGCAGTTGTAGACGCAGTTGGGCGCGTCGTAGCCGCGGCAGATGTCGCACTTGCTGGCTTTGCGAGAGGGCTTGGCCGCCTTCTTGTCGCCCACGATCACCATCGAGATGTTGCCGAACTCGCAGGCCTTGGCGCAGCCGCCACAGCCGACGCAGTGGTCTTTGATGTAGACCTCGCCGTCTTTGTCGCGCGCGATCGACCCCACCGGACACGGCGCCATGCAGTCGGGCGTGCGGCAGTGCAGGCAGCTGTTGGGGAAAAACAGATTCTCGAGCGCGCCACCCGCCTTCGGACGACGGCTGAGCTTCTTGCCGCGACGAATCAAGCGCGAGTAGCCGTTGTGCAGGTCGGAGCAGGCCTGCACGCAGTTTCCGCAGCGCACGCACAGGTCCATGTTGATGATCAACGCCGACCGCGCCTGCGCCACGCCCAGACCAATCAGGTCGGCCGTAAACATCATGCCCGTCTTGTTGCCCGCCATACCCGCCGCACCGGCGTTGGCGCGCACGTCGAGGTCGTACTTGCGGTACGCGTTGATGACCTGCGGATAGCGCTGGTACAGCGACGCAAACACCGAGCGCGGCAGCTCGATCAACTCGACGGGCTCCATCGCCGTGACCGTCGCCGTGCGCGCGCGGCCCTCGACGAGCTCGAGGTCGCCGAAGAAGTCTTTGTCGCGCAGGTAGGCGAGGATGCTTTCGGCATCGCCCTCCATGCGCCACGCCTTCAAGAAGCCCTGACGCACGAGGTAAAACGCCGTCGCCGGCGCGCCCTGCTTGTAGATTTCCGCCATGGCCTCGAAGCGCAGGAGCTTCGCGTTGTCGACGATGGCCTTCTTGTCGGTGTCGTTCACGTCGCGCAGGAACTCGTTGTCGCGCACGAACTTTTCGATGGTTCGGCGGGCGTACAATTCGTCGAGCTGCTTTTTGAGCTGGCCGGTTTTGTCTTCCTTCAACATGCGGTCGAAGGGGCCCTTGTAGATCTCGAGCACCTGGCAGCTCGGCGTGAGCGCGCGAATGCTCGCTGTGCGCATGCCGCGGCCAATCATGGCCATCTCGCCGAAGTAAGCACCGCGCTGAATGGTGGCGCGCTGCACCGGCACGCCGTCGTCGTTCCACACCTCGACCGCAAACGTGCCGCTGACGACGACGTAGAAGGTGTCGCCGAACTCGCCCTCGCGGATGACGAAGTCGCCCACGGGGACCTCGACGAGCGAGGCGGGCACTTCGGCCTGCGGGATCTTGCCCATGATGAGCTTCTCCCGGATGACCGTCTCGGGGAGCATGCTCAAAAACGGAATCTGCAGGAGCAGCTGGGTCCACTCGTCTGCGGGATGCGCGGTCATGGCCGTCCTTCGTTCAGTCGTTTTGACTGGCGGGGACGTTTCCCCGCCCGCCCCTCAAGAGGCGAGGTTCGTCGAGTGCACGACGTCGGCGGCGACGTCGTCAGCGTGTGTTGTAGCGCGTCCGTCGACGGCGCGCACAGCGGCGACCGACGACGGACACAAGAGGACCTGGCGGCCGCTACTGCTTGGCGGTGTGACAGCGCGAGCAGGTTTGCTCGAAGCGGTGGCACGTGAGGCACGAGCCCAGCTCGACGCGACCACGCGAGGCGTGACGGCCCTGCTCGGTCCAAACGTTGAGCGGGAAGTGGCTCTTGGGCACCTCGCGGTGACACGACTCGCAGCGCTCGGCGCGGTGACAGGTGGTGCAGCGCGCGGGGTCAACCTGCGCCTGACGACCATGGACGCGGTCGCGGAAGCCAGCCGTGTGGTCGCGCGGCTTCATCACCATGTGGCAGGTGTCGCAGCGGTTGCCGTCTTTGGGATCAACACCCGCGTGGCACGAGGCGCACATCGGCGCGTTGTTGCGGGCCGCGTCGTCGTGGTGACGACGGAAGAACGCGGTGTGGTCCAGCGGCTTCGTCGTGATCATCTCGTTTTGCGGCATCTCGCCGGAACGGTGGTGCAAGTGGCAGCCCGCGCAGTTGGTGGGCGGCTCGAGGCCAAGGTTGCTGCTCTGGCGGTGGCACTCCATGCAGCCCTGCATCCCGACCTTGGCAATCTGCTCCTTCGTTTGCGCCTGCCAGGCGTCGGCGTGGCACGCGCGACAATCCATGGCCGGGCCTGCACCGTTGGGCGCTCCACCCGACGAGAACGTCGCGTGGGTCATGTGCGTGAACGTGACGTCGCCAACGCGGCCAAAGGGCTTGAGCATGTGCGCGCGCAGATGGCGCGTGGCTTCAGCACTGACCGAGGTTTCTTCGGCGTCGCCGTGGCAGCCCTTGCACGAGTTGCCCTGCGGGTCGCCGACGACGAACGGCGGCGTGCCGTCGCTGGTGTGGCAGGCGCTGCAGGCTTCGTGGCCCTGGGTGATGATGCCCAGCGGACGACGTGCGTCTTGCACGTGGCAGACGGTGCAGTCGATCTGGTTCTGGCCGACGTGCAGC
>JBIKRQ010000499.1:0-4274 GCA_044349155.1 Myxococcota bacterium | reverse complement strand
GGTCAGCGTTTTTCTTTGTCGTCGTTGGGTTCGAGCAACACGCTCATCGCCGACACCACGTCGAAGCGGGCCGTGCTCAAAAACGCACGCAGCGCTTTGTCCATGACGTCGGCGAGGGTCTTCATGCGGCGCAGGCGGGCAATCACCTGCGGGTCGGCGTTGTCCTTCTTCGCCATCTCAAGCGCTGCTTCGAGGTCGTCGCGCACGGCGGTGATCAGGCCGTTTTCGCGCTCGGAGATCACGCGGCCGATCATCTTCATCAGGTCGGTTTCAGCGGCGTAGCTCCACACGTCGTCACGCGGGTTGCGCGTGCGGCGGATCACGTCCCACTGTTCGAGCTCGCGCACGAGCATCGACACGCCGCCTTTGCTGAGCCCCAGGGCCTGCTGGATCTCCATCGCCGACATCGCTCTGCCGCGCAGGTAGAGCAGCGCCCACACGCGCCCCTGGTTGCGCTTGAACTGCCAGAAGTCGATCACGTTGCCGACAGCGTCGACGACGAGGGCCTCCCACGGCGTGAGCGTGCCCACCCCTTCGCAGTCGGCTTCGGCATGGCTGGCGTCGGTGCTGCGCTGGTAGCCCTTCATGGTCGTGCTCCGTTGCTGAACCGTGCGCTCAAAGGGCCTGCACGAGGCGACCGGCCTGCTCGACGAGCCCGCGCGCCCACAACGTGACTTCGCTCAACGCCGCCCGTGCACCGCCATCGCCATCAGCAACGGCCGCGCGCGCTTCGTCGACGGCGTCATGGGCACCAAGGCGCATCGCGCGGTTGCACAGCTCGTACACGACGTCGTCGCCGAGGGGGCCGGGCTTCTGCCACCAGCTGGCCACGTCGACGGCGAAGGCAGGGTCGTTTTCGGCGGCGAACAGCAGGGGGTGGTTGAGCGCGCGCTCGCGGATGTCTTGCCCGCGCGGCTTGCCCTCGTCAGCACCCGTGAGATCTTTGAGGTCGTCGACGATTTGAAACGCAACGCCAAAGCGCTCGAGGCGCACGGCGGCATCGTCGACCACAGCGCTGTCGAGGTGGCCGGTGGCCTGTGCGGCGCGACCAATCAGCGTGGCGCACAAGCCGAACAGCGCACCGGTTTTGCCGCCCGCCATCTCGCGCCACAGGGGCAGGCCCTGCTGCGGGGCAGGCAGGCGACCGCGCGCGTCGACCTCGATGACAGCCGCGCGCGTCATGCGCACGACGACGTCGAGGGCGTCGACGATCATCAGCGCGCCACCGGGCAGCGACGGCAGCAGTGCGAGCGCTTTGGCCAACACGAGGTCGCCACACAGCACCGCGAAGGCGTTGCCCTCGACATGGTTGACGGTGGGCTCGCCGCGACGACGGTCCGACACATCGACCACGTCGTCGTGCAGCAGCGATGCGCCATGGACAAGCTCGACGACGGCCCCCAACTCGACCGCGAGGTGCAGCGGCACGTGCCAGGCCTGACCAAGGGCGAGGCAGACGAGGGCGCGGGCGCGCTTGGCGTCGCTGGCCAGCAGCAACCGGCGCGCGGCACGTTCGAGGCGGGCGTCGCCCTCGACCAGGACCGCGATCCGCTGCTCGACATGCCGCAGAAAGACGCTGCGGGCCTCGAGGGCGTTGGCGGGCAACGGAAGCAGGCCCTCGGTGGGGGGCGGGGGCGGGGCCGGCTGGACGGTTCGCGCTGCCATCATGCTGTCTACGTAGTTCAAGAGGTCTTGAACCGCAACGACGGCAGATCTGGACTGCCGGGCAAGCCGTTCTTGCTGGCGCCCGCCCGCCCCAAAAGCACCGACCTCGGCGACCAACCCACAGCGGGCGCGTCGTCGAGGCGTGGGTTCACTGGCTCCAAAACAGCCGCGCACTTCGGCGACGCCGCGACGAGGGCACAGCTGCGCGCGTGGGCCGGCGTCGACTACTCCGCAGCGCGGGCGACGTCGCTGTCGCTGTCGGGTTCGGACTCGGTCGCCTCGGTGGGCAACTGGGAGATGCTGGCGCCCGAGGTGGTGCTGGAGGGTCCGGCAAACAGGGTTTCTCCGCTGGACTGGGGCTTGCGACCGCGCTTCTTCGGCTGCTGTTCAGTGCTCGCTGCCGGTGCTGCACCGCCACGACGCGCGCGGGGCAGGGTGATGCTGTCGAGGCGGCCCAGCAGCTCGGTGTCGTTGTCGGCGAAGACGCGGGCATAGGCGAGGCCGCGGGCGGCTTTGTGCACCAGCGCGTCGTGACGCTCGTCGAGGCGGCGGCGGGCTTCAGCCACGGCGGCTTCGAGCTGGGCCACGTCGGCGACGGCGGCTTCGACTTCGGCGATCGCGGCGTTCAGGATTTTGGCGTCGAGGTCGGGAAAGCGCACATCGCTCAGCTCATCGGCGAACAAGGCGGCCACTTCGCGCAGGGGCGCTGCAACGGGGTCGGCGACGGTGGTGGGCAGCAGGGTGATCGGGCTTGAGTCGGCCATGACGTCTCCGGGGTTCTGAGCAGATGTTCAGTGATCTTTTGTTCAGTGTCAAGTGTCGAAAGTCTTTGTGGTGGCCGGCGCGTTCATGTCCGTGCACGTCGGGGTCCGTGGCCAGGCAGGGCACCTTGCGCCTCCGGCTTGCTTTCGCGAAAGGAGCCCCATGAAGCCGGTTGTCAAAAAGGCCCTCGTTGGCGGCGCTGCCGTCGTTGGCGTTTCCGTCGTCGCACTGGTGGTGGCCTTCGCCACGCTCAATCCGCAGGCGCTGATCCAGCAGAAGAAAGACGAGCTGCTGCAGCAGGTGTCGACGTCGATCGGGCGTCAGCTCACCTCGGGGACGGTCACCGCACGCGTCGGCTTCGACCTGGGCGCCACGGTCTCTGACATCAAGCTCGCCGGGCCGCCGTCGTCGTCACAGCCTGCGCCCGACCAGCTGTCGATCCAACAGGTCGACATGCAGTTTTCGCTGCTGCGGGCTCTCGTGTCGTTCGGCAAAGACCTCTACGTCGAGCGCTTCGTCGTCGATGGCCTGGTGCTCCGCGCTGCCCGCGATGCTGACGGCCGCTGGGACTTTCAAGACATCATCGACGCCAGCAGCAGCGAGCCCGCCGCACCTGAGACGCCGAGCGACAGCACAGCACTCGACGGGTTGCGCATCGCCAGCGTGATGGTGCGCAACGGTCGCATCGAGCTCAACGACGCGATGGTGGGCCGTCCCCTCGTCGTCGACGCCCTCAATGTCTCGGTGTCCGACGTCGAAATCGGCAAGCCGCTCACCGTCGCTGTGACGGCGGCCCTCGTCGACGGCCAGAAGAAGAGCGCTGTGGATGTGGCGACGACGTTGGCGACGCTGCCGAAGGGCTTCTCGTTTGACCCGATGCCCGATGTGACCGTGAAAGCTGCCCTCACCGACGTCGACCTCGGGCCGTGGGGCGGCATGTTGCCCGTCGATTCGCCCGCCCCCGTGGGCGGTACCTTGAGCACCACGCTCACCACCACGCTCAAAAACAACCTCGCCGTCGTCGACGTTGCCGGCACGGTGTTCGCGCGCCAGCTCGTGTTGCGCGACGCGCTGGGTGCAACAGCAACCAAGGCCGACCGCGCGCTGGCCAAAAAAGGCACACCGCTCGACGTCGACGTCACGCTCGACGTGCACGTTGATGGCGACACCACCGAGGTCAAAAAGCTCACGATCGCCGGCAGCGGTGCCGCGGTGGATGCGAGCTTGAAGGTCAGCGGTGGCGGCCTCGCCGGGCTGCAGCAGGCGGCGGTGACGGCGAAAGTCGACGACCTCTCCCGCTTCCTCAAGGCGCTGCCGCCGTCGTTGCGCGGCCTGCCCGAAGAGGTCGAGGTCGACGGGCCGTTGCAAGCCTCGCTCACGAAGTCGGGTGGTGCTTTGGGCGCAAGCCTCAACCTCGACACGGCGCGGGTCCGCTACGTCAGCACCGACGACGCTGGCGTGACGAGCCCGTCGTTCGACAAGGCCGCGGGCAAAGCACTGCACCTCAGCCTTGCGGGCAAAGACGCAGGCAAGAGCCTCGACATCAGCGAGTTCGCCCTCGTCGTCGACACCGTCAAGCTCGGCGGCACGATCTCGGTGCCGATGGACGATGGCGTGCCGATGCGTGCCGACGTGCACTCGGGGGCGGTGTCGCTCGCGTCGTTGCAGGGACTGGTGCCGCCGTTTCGCGAGGCCATTGGTCGAGGTCAAAAGGTCGAAGGCACGCTGCAGATCGACGTGACCGCCAGCGCCAATGGCGACAAGCAGCTCGCCGACGTGGCGGTGCTGCTCAAGGGGCTCGACATCAACCTCGCCTCCACGATCGTGAAGGGCGACGGCGGTGTGAC
>JBIKRQ010000124.1:0-15756 GCA_044349155.1 Myxococcota bacterium | reverse complement strand
CGACTCGTCCCACGCCGAACGAAGACCGGTGCGCGTGGCCTGAAGGAGCTGGGCCGGTGTTGAGGCCTTCGTGATCGGCCAGCACGGCGTGCCCGGTGCGCACGACGCTGCGGGTGCTGTGCCGACGAACCCAGGAACCCAACGCACCGTGGAGGCCGTGTGCGGCGCGAACCCGCCCGCGTTGGTCTCGCGAAAGAGCAGGCCGTACGACGTGACCGGCACCTTGGCCGTGTCGATGACGTCGATCTCGGCGTTGTTGTTGGCCTTGGTGCGGTAGTACGAGAAGCGCTTTGGGCGTGCCGTGGCGGTTTCAAACAGGTCGTCCTGGCCGACGTTGTTGGCGGCTTCCGCCCACCGCTCTTCGATCCCGGCTGTCGTGTTGCCGGGGCGATCGGACCAGATGGGGGTGCCCAGCTCCGTCGGACGCGCGGGGTCTCTGAGGTACCAGACGCCATCGATGATGCGGATGTCGGCTTTGAAGGCGATCTTCTGCTGCTGCACGTCGGTGGGCTCACCCGCCAACAGCGGATCGATCAGGAAGCGGCTGGTGCCCGTGTTGTCGGTGAGCGCACCGAGGGCGTTTCGGCCCTTCTGCGCGCGCGGCGTGCCCGTGATCGGTGCTTTGAGAACCGGCACACCGTGACTGCGATCGGTGACGGCCCCCGCCCACTTGCGCGAGTCGGCCAACCAGGTCGGGGAGTCGGCCGCGGTACCAGGTGCCAGCTGCGGGAAGTTCGTGGTGTCGGCGGAGCCGGGGAAGCTCGACGCACCATTGGTGAGTGGCGCTTTCGCGACGTACACCGGCTGGCCACCGCCGGACTTCTCGTTGCGGCAGCCCGAGCCCAACAAGCTGTAAACACCGCCGGCCGACGTGAGCCGCTCCATGTACGTCGTCGAGCCCGCACCGATGCACATGTTGCCATTGGCGTGCATGCGGCCGGCGTACTTGGCACCCGGACCGTTGAAGATGAACGCATAGCCGTCGATGAAGGCGAAGAATTGAAACATCGACAACGTGGCGCGCTCGATGCTGCTTTGCATGGTGGCCACGGCGTCGGCACCGCCGGCCTTGCTGACCTCGACGGCGATCGTGAACGGCTGCACCTGCGCGTTCATGCCGCGAAACGGACCCGTGCGCAGCGTTTGTTGGTCGCGCGAGCCGAGACCGCTGATCGCCAGGTTGTGGATTTCGTAGCCCGCCGGCGTGAGCTTCGGACGGTTCGCCGTGAGTTCAGCCTGCAAGGTTGCCGTCTGCGACACGTAAAACGCCGCCTGGTCGGCCGCAGAGGCTGTGAGGTCGACGGGGGCCAGCGTGCTGAGCTTGGCCGAGGCCACCTCGACCGCAGCGCGCGCCACGGCGTCGGCAACGTAGAAGACCTGACGGCGCGCGACCGTGAGCGTGGTGGTGCTCGTCGCTGACTTCAAACGCGTGATGTAGACGACGAAGGCGCCCGCAAGGATGCCCGACAACATCAGGCACAGTGGCAACGCGTACGCTCGGCGTGAACGAAGCAGCGTGAGCATTCAGACTCCGTCGACGCTCGCACGCACCCGCCTGGGTCGTCGACGCGCCTGAGAACATCAATAGAAAACGAGCATGTTGCGCAGCGTGACGGCGGTCTGGGCCTGCTGCAGGTAGAAGCCTGGCGTCGTGATGGTCGGGTTGCCGAGCAACGATGCCGACGGCACCTTGTTCGCAGCGCGCGAGACGGGCGAACCGGTCAACACCCCCAGACGCACCATGCGCACCGCCGTGGGGTCGTTGGTGGGCGAGGTTGAGATGCTGGTGCGCGTGTCGAACGCGGCCTGCCAGGTCGGACCGCTGGTGTCGAAGTCGAGCACGCCGTCTTCGGGTTGGCCGTCGTAGCCGTAGGCGAGGTTGATGTCGAAGACGCGGTCAGAGAGCATGCGGGTTTCGGCGACGCCATCGCCGTTGCTGTCGCGCACTTCATTGAGGACGTGGTTCGGTTTGTCGAACGTCCACGACACGGCCTCGCCGATGGCCAGCACACCGCCTGTGTAGGCGGTCGGAAACGCAAAGCCACTGATCGGCGCGAGATTGGCGCCGCCCGAGAGGGCTGTGATCGTGCAGCCGCACGCCGGCGCCGCCAACGGCACGCACCGAAACGCGCGCCAACCGCCACCGCTTTGTGGCCCTGTCGACGGGTACGAGGGAATCGCGACGATGTTCACGCCCGCCGCAGCAAACCCGTTCGCTGCGGTGATGCAGCACGTGCTGTCAGCGTTCGTGAGCGTCGTCGACGTGGCAGCGCTGATCTTGCATTGGCCGCCGCCATCGTTGAGATCGAGAAACTGGATCGACGAACCGCCGCTGACACCACTGCACGTCGCGCCACCGACCGAGGTGACGGCTCCCGAGCTGTTGAGGAAACAGCCGTTGCTAAGGGCCTGCCATGGCCGCACGTCGCCGCCGCCGAGCTGGAGGATTTCTGTGGCCAGGGCGTCGACGAGGGTATTGGCTTCTTCTTGTGCGAAGGTCTGCTGCTCCATGCCGACGATCGACGTGTAGATACCCACCGTCGCCGACGTGGCCGCCGCAGCGACCACCGCCGACAAGCCCATCGCCACCATCAATTCAAGCAAGCTGAACGCGCGCTTCATCGGTGTCCTCGTCAACGGCATCAACGGCGGTACGTCATCAACGGCAGCTCGCGCTGACCGCTTGATTCGCGCCAGGCGACAATCAGGTCGATCTGCTTGAGCCCCTGGACCGGTGCAGCACTCACGAACCAGTAGACGAGGTAGTTGGGGCCGATGTCGCTCGTCAGGTTCACCTTCGTGCCCGACGCCGACAACGACGTGGGACACACCGCCGGCGCCAACCGTGGCGTGAGGCACGTCAGGTTCGGCGTGCCCGAGACGAGGACGCCCGAGGTGTTCGTCGTGCTCGTGATCGTCAAGTCGGCGTGGCTGGAGTAGCGCAGCAGCAGCTCCTCCATTTTGTACTCGCCGATCGACACCGCCTGCGTGAGGCGACGCTGGTGCTCGTACACACCGCTCGCCGACGAGATGGCACCGACGACGCCGGCAGCGCTGGCCAGAAACAGGGCCGACGAGACCATGACTTCGATGAGCGAAAAACCGCGCTTCATGGCTGCACCCGCAAAATGCCCGAGGCCGGCAAGATGGTGATGGTCTTGGGCCCGCGCTCGGGCAGCGACACGTTCACCGTGGCCGTCGACGCGTACGGCGTTGATCCGTTGGGCAGAAACAGCACCGCATCGCCCGTGGCCGACGCCGTCAGCGAAGACGCCACGCCGGTGTTGTTGGCAAACGAGCTGACCGTGATCGGTGGCGACTGCTTGGTGAGATCGAGCGTGAACGTTTCGGCGCCAACGACGGACGCGCGGCACTGACAGGTGTCGGTGGCCGTGCACAACGCGACAGCGACGGCGGTGAGCTGGGTGCCTGCGGTGTTGCGCGTGACCTTCACGCACTGGTTTGTGCGGCGGGCGTAGTTGCGGGCCTCGACGAGAAACCCGTGCACGCGCAGCAGTTGGGCCGGCTCATTGGCGCGACGGACGGCTGCCGAAATGTTGGGGCCCGCGAGCGCGCTCAGCACGCCGATCATCGCAATGACGACCATTATCTCAACCAGGCTGTAGCCCCGTGTCCGCATCCGCTGAGTATTGGAGATCGCTCGAGCGGTGTCGCGAAATGCACCAGGTGTGACGCAGTCTGCAGCAGACCTACATGTCGCGAGACGTGCGCCAATCGAGCAGCACGCGCTGTCGCAAGCGGGCCTCGTCGTCGTCGAGCCAGGCCTGCAGCACGTCGCTGCGCCGCGTTGCATCGTCGGCGAGGCAGTCGACGAGGGACTCGACCATCAACACCTGATGCGTCGGATACCAGCGGCTCGTGGTGAAGGCGTCGGTGAAGGTGCGCAGCTCGCGCGCGAAGCGATCCGTCCGCGCGAAGCGGTGGGCCTGGTCGTCGTGCGCGAGTGCCGTCAGCACCGCCTGCCCCGCCTCGAAGCGGTCGATGGCACCCGCCGATTTTGCCCACACGCGCTCCACGGCACGCTGCAACAACTGGTCGGCCAGTGCTGCATCGCCAATGCTGAAGCAGCCCTCGGCCAGGGCGGCGGCAAGCGGGCCGGCCTGCTCGGTCGACGTCGTGAGCGGCACAAACGCTTGAATGAAGCGCCGCGCTGCATCGCCTTCGCCAAGCCGACGCAACGCCTGCAACGACGGCCGCAACGCCGCGAGCAGGTCGCGCACGCCGGGCACCTGCTTGGCGCGGGCGATCGCTGCGACCTCGACGAGGCCGCGCTCCACCAGTGCTGTGGCCTGTGCCGCCGCCGCCGCCTGCACACACGCGCCCAACACACGCGCGCGGTGGGCGAGGATGCGCAGCTGTAGCGCGGCAGCGATCGCTTCGTCGGCTGCCGCGGCGATGACGTCGTCACGACCGGTGCGCATGGCGAGTTGCAGCAGCTGTTCGACGCAGATGGCGATCTCGAAATCGTAGCCGGGCTGCTGGCGAAGCTCGGCGATCCACGACGCCGCATCGAACCCGCCCGCGGCCGCAGCGGCGGTGGCGTCGGCGACACGCGCGACCAGCGATGGACGAACGCCGCTGCGCACCTCGGCGGGCACGTCGGTGCGCAACCAGCTGGAGCGCTTCACCAACCACTCGACGACGCGCCGATCGCCCGGCGATGCCGAAGCCAGAATCTGCTGCACGTCGTGGCGCCAGACGGTGCGTGCGTCGTCGCTGTGGGGCGTTTCGCGCGTGCGCACGAACGTTGAACGCGCCAGGTACAAGCGCAGCAGCAGCTGGATCGGCACGTCGTGGGCAGGCAGTTCGGCTTCGATGGCCAACACGACGTCGCGGGCAGCGCCACCAACGCGCGCCAGACCGTCGGCGAAGATCGCCTTGAACAACGCGGCGGGTCCGTCTGTGATCGCCCCTGGCTCGGGCACGATGTGCGCGAAGGCCTGCTGCAACACCACGAGCTGCTCGCTGCGCACGTGCTGCCCGGACTGCGCGTCGTCGTCGACCT
This sequence comes from Myxococcota bacterium, assembly GCA_044349155.1. GTDB lineage: Bacteria > Myxococcota > UBA727 > UBA727 > VGSZ01 > VGSZ01. The sequence continues at coordinate 10,730 of JBIKRQ010000124.1, read as the reverse complement.
CGGCGAGGGCCGTGCGCACAAACCGCGGCATGTCGAGGGCCTCGGTGAGCCCACGCACGTTCAACGCGCCCAGCAGCGCCTGCTTCGCCCGCGTGAGCGCAATCGGATCGCGCTGGTGCTGCGCCAACGTGCGCGCCGTGGCCCACTGCAAACGGCGCGGCACGAGCAGCCCCTCGCGCAAGAGCGCCGACCACGCGTGATGCATGAGGTCGTCGTCGAGGGGACCGCGTTCACCCGCTTCACGCGCGGCGACCAATTCGAGCACGCCGACGCACATGCGCACGGCATCGCTCTGTGTTGGCGATGACGCGACGACGAGATCGATCAGGCCTGCAGTCCCTGGCACGGCCGCAGCGAGCCCCTGCACGAGCGCCGGCTCGGGAGCGCTGGCCAGAAACAGTGCCGTCGCCGTGGTTTCGACAACGTCGCTGGCACCCAGGGCACACTTCACCGCAGCCAACGCAGACCACGCCGCAGGCTCGTGGGTGTCGAGCGCCTCACGCTGCAGGGCATGCTCACGTTCGAGCAGGGCAGCGCGATCGTCGACGACGTGCACCTCGGTGGCGACGACCTCCTCGGTGTCGGGCAGCTGCGGACGCAGGCGCGGCGTGTGCACGATCGCAGCAGGCGCCGTGGGCGCTTCGCGCGGACGCTCGACGACGCGGGGGGCACGCGCCGGCCGCAGCAGTGGCACGCCGGGCCACGAGAGCACCACGTCTTCGAGCAGCTCGTCGTAGACCGTACGGCGCTCGGTGAGCACATACGACGACAACGACGACAACGCTGTGGGCTGCAGCCGCGGCAGGTGGAGCAGGCGGAGGCCATCGGCGTCTTCGTCGACGATGACAGAGCTGCCTTCGTCGGCGCTGTCGAGTCCAAGCAGCGCGCGCAAGCCAGCTGGTCGCACCGTTGGTACCAGGCGACGCCCGACGGGCACGTACAAGCCATCGCTGGCGAGGCTTTTGATGTACCCCGTCGACGACAACACACTGCTCAGGCGCGTGCCAAGCCGCTGCTGCCCTGCGCGCACCAGCTCGCGCACGACGTAGACGCCGCGGCCTGTCGGGTCGGCGACGCGAGCGATGACGACGCGCTCGAGTTCGTCGGGCAACGCACTTTCGAGCAACGCCTGCAGGCGATGCAGGTCGCTGCTGGCGACGACGAACAGCTCGGGTTCGGCCTGCTCGGCATCAGCACCCAGGCGCAGCGGGATGCGAAACGGTGGCAAGGCGCTGACGTCGACGACGGCGTCGGTTCTGATGTGGGGCGGTAGGACCGGTTGAAGTGCCGCCAGCAGTGAGCACTCGGCCCACGGCGAATTGCGCAACAGTGTCCCCGACTGCCACAGCACGCCGACATCGCCGCTTTTGCGCAGGGCATCGGCGAGCACGGCCGCCAACGGGTGACGACGACTGTGCTCGAGGTACAGCGGCGCGGGGGTGGCCGACGACGTGGGCGACAGGGCCACGCGTACACCATTGATGTCGCCGTCGATCACGCGTGAGAGCAACCACCACGGTGGCCGCGCCACGCGAACGACCACCGCACCGTCGGGCCATTGGCCAACCAGTGCGTCGTGGCGCTCCAGCAGCGCCAACTGCTCGAGCACGACGTGGGCGGCACCGGCCTCGGCGATGAACAACGCTTCGGCGGGGAGTTCGGTCTCGGCGACAACGCGCAAGCCGACGGCCAACAGCAGACCATCGACCACGACGTCGTCGGGGCCGGTGGTGCATGCCACCACCTCGACGTGACGCTCGCGCAGCAAGGCCACCGTGACGCTGTCAAAGACGTCGCCGAAGAGGTGGCGCACGCCATTGTGCAGGCCCACGCGGTAGCGCGCCGTGAGTGCCGACGACGACAGCGACGCAAGGGTGGTGAGGGTGACCACGTCGCGGTGGTCGTCGAACAAGACAACGCCGAACATGCTCAGTGCTGACCCGCCTGAGGCGCGCGCGCCGCGACGCCATCGGCGGCCGGGCTTGCTTCACCTTCGGTGGTCTTCTCGGTGCGTTGGACCACCAGCTCCGTGTCGTCGTCGAGGGGACAGCCAAGCAGCTGCTCGACGAGGCGGCGGTGGTCGCGCTCGTGTTCATGGCCGAGCACGTCGCTGTCGCTTTCGAGGTGCACGATGAGTTCGCGCTTGCCGGTGGCGGCGTTGTGGCGAAAGCGGATGGTGATCTCGGCCATGGCGCAGCGTAGCAGCCCAACGAACAACGGCGACGATCGCGATCGCGATCGCCGCCGTGTGCTCAGTTGGCGGGGAAGTCTCCCCGCCCCGCAAGAGAATCGCTCGCCGTGTCAGCGACGACGACGACGCAGCAGCAACAGCAGGCCGAACAACGGTGCCGCACTGCCGCTGCCGGTGGCGCCGCAGCCCCAACGCAGGCCTCCGCCGCCAAGGGCATCGCCTTCGCCTTCTCCCTCGCCTTCGCCTTCACCTTCGCCAGCGACACACGCGCCATCGCGGCAGACGTTGCCATCAGCACACGGCACGTCGTCACGGCAGGCAACGGTGCAGGTGTAGTCAGCACAGTAGTCGGCGGGCGTGGCCCCTTCGAACTCGGTGGCGAGTCCGCCAAGGCACGCCTGCAGCGTGCGCACGCGGCCATTGAACTCGACGTCGACGGTGCGGCACACGCTGTCGCCGGGGCAGGTCTCGCCGTCGTCGCAGGCCACGGTGCACACGCCACCAAGACACGCGCCGCGACCCGCGCAGTCGTCGGAGGTTTCGCAGGCGTTGCAGACCTCGCAGCCTTCGCGATCGTCGAAGTGGCAACGACCGTTGGGCGCGCAGTAGTCGCCAAACTGGCAATCAGCGTCGAGAGCGCAATCGTCGGCGTGGCCGGCGTTGGCGACGCAGACCGGGAAGCCAAAGAAGCCCTGGCCGTTGCCGTTACCGTTTTCGAAGCAGGTGTACTCGCGGCAGCCGAAGTTGGTGTCGCGCGTGCAGGTGCAATCAACACTCTGCTCGCAGCGAAAGCCATAGGCGCAGCCCGCGGGCCCGTCGTCGAAGCAGATGTCGCTGCAGAGCTCTTTGCCTTCGCTGCTCTGGGTTTGGATCGACGTGAAGAACTGCGGGTTGAAGCAGGCACCGAAGTCGGCGGGGCCGCCGGCGTTTGGATCGCCCACGGCACACACCTTGACGCCGTCGGGGTCGCTCGTGACAGGGCGGCAGTCGAAGCGGCTGACCTCGCACTCGCCGTCGGCGCACGAGGGCTCGCAGTCTTCGTCGGTCTCGCAGGTCACCGTGCAGAGCTGGGTGGGCTCGAAGCGCGTGTCGAGGGTGCCAAGGCAGTACTCGCAATCGGCGGTGCATTCGCTCAGGAATGCGCCGGCGCGCTCGAGGGGCAACTCGCACACACCACTGGTGGTGTTGCAGACGCTGCCATCAAAGCAGTCGTCCTGCGTGGTGCAGCTCTGCAGGCACACGCCGTCGCTACAGGTCGCGCAATCCGCCGTGCTCTCGCAACGCGTACCGACGACGCCGAGCAGCTCGGGGCTGCCAGCGAGGGCGACCGCCGAAGCGGCGTTCACGCGGCCGTAACCGAAGGCGATCGAGTGGCCCGTGTCGTCGTAGGCGAAGACGGGCGCGAGGTCCTGACCGTACACGTCGATCCACGGCACTTTGTCGGCGAGGATTTTGTCGGCGGAGCGCGTGAGTACCAGGCGCACCTGCTCGGCGGTGAGGTTCGGGTTCACCGACAACATCAAGCCCACCACGCCTGCAGCGACAGGCGTTGCCGCCGACGTGCCCGAGAAGCCTGGGTTGTAGTCGGTGCCCACGCCGTCGTCGGAGCCGGTGACCGAGTAGCCTTCTTCGCCGCGCACGTCGGTGCAGACGATGCCGTAGTTGTCTTCGTTGACGACGCCACCGAGGCTCGGCGCGGCCACGTCCACTTCGGCGCCGTAGTTGGAGTAGTAGGCCCAGTCGTCGAGGTTGGTGCTGGCGGCGACGCCAATCACGTACGGGTGCTTCGCGTACGCGTCGGTGATCACGTCGCTGCTCTCGTTGCCGGTCGCGAACAAAATCACCGTGCCTTTGCCGCCACGGCCGACGGTGCGGCAGAGATCGAACGCGTCGCGCTCAACGCGGCTGAGCGGGAAGAACAACGAGAAGCCGGGGCCCCACGAGTTGTTGATCGCCGAGGCACCAGTCCCCGAACCGTCGCCGGCGGGGTCGCACGCGCGGGTGAACGCGTCGGAAATCAACGTCGAGCTGGAGCTCTCGTCGCCGAGCAAGCGCACCGGCGCGAGGCTGCACGCAGGGCACACACCCGTCACGCCGAGGTCGTTGTCGCCGCGCGCAGCGATGGTGCCCGACACGCTGGTGCCGTGGGACTCGCGATAGGGCGTGGCACTTGGGCACGTCGCCGAGTTGCCGTCCTGGCCCTGCTCGCACTCCGGCGAGGGATCATCGTCGCCGCCTGCCGCATCAAACATCAGGTCACGGCGGACGTTGTCGACGAGGTCGGGGTGCTCGTAGTCGGTGCCCGAGTCGAACACGGCGATGACCACGCTTGGGTCGCCGCGGGTGGTTTCCCAGGCGTCGTCGGCGAAGACCTCGCCGGTGCCGGGGACCGTGTCGCCAACAGCGTCGAGGCGAGGACCACCGAGGTGCCACTGACGTTCGAAGAGCGGATCGTTTGGCGTGATCGACAACGCCTTGAGTTCGCGGTGCAGGTTCGGTTCGACCGAGACCACACCGGGCATGCCGTGCAGGCGCGCCGCAGCGGTGACGGCGTCGAAGTCGACGGCAGCACCCACGCGCAGGGTGGCCGAATTCGGCGTGCGCAGACGACGAATGCTGGTGCCATCAACAGTGCTGGCGATCTTGCTGAGCACTTCGTCGAGCTTGCCGGGGGCGGCGGTGACCACGAGTTCGTCGTCGGAGAACGCGCGGCCCGCAGGCACGCCGGTGTCGTCGACGGGGCCGCGGCCAAGGGCGGGCCAGAGGTGGCCGTCGACCTGCGACACGCCACGCGCCAACATCGCGGCCTGTGCTGGCGACAACGACGACGTGAACTGCACCGCGTACAAGCCCTTGTTCAAGGCCCAGACGTCGACGATGCCGGCCTCGAGCCCCGGGATCTTCACGGCGAGCTGCTCGACGAGGGTCGCCACCGCCGACGCGTCGACGGCCGACACACGCACCGCAAACAGGTCAAGGCGTGCTGAGGCGATCACGGCGGTGTCGCCGCTGCTTTGCCCCGTCCACCAGGCGCGCTTGCCGAAGCGAGCGAGCGGATCGGCGGGAACTGCGAAGGCAGTCGCCGCTGCCAACAGGGCCAAAACAAGGGGCAATCGAGGCAAACGCATGGGATTCCTTACGCACGCAAGACCGAAACCGCAGCACGGACGCAATTTCCGTGCCAACGTCGTCGTCGTCGCTGCAATGCCACTGCAGCGCTGCTCGTAGCAATGTGATCGCTGCACGCACACGCGGACGTGCGTGTCCGGTTCGGGTGTGCATGCCGCGTCGGCGATCGCGCGAGCCAGCACTGAACGATCTCCGCCGAAATGGCACAAAGAGACATGCGCCTGGTTGCCTCCCCCACGCCCGCTGCCGTCGACGCGGTCGACGCCGACGACGACCTCGTCACGCGTGCCCGTCAGGGAGACCGTGCGGCCTACGGTCGGCTGTTCGAGCGGCACCACGGCCGGATCCACGGCATGTGCGCGCGCCTGCTGCGCAAGGGCGACGATGTCGACGACGCGGTGCAACAGACCTTCCTCGAAGGCTGGCGCTGTCTGCACCGCTTCGAAGGCAAAAGCCGCTTCACCACCTGGTTGACGCGCATCGCCATTCACACCTGCTTCAGCACGCGTCGTCGACTCAAGCGCTTGTTGCTTATCGACATCCCCGACGACGACGAGAACCGCGCCTCGCTCAGCGTGGTGTCTGGTGCCATCAGCAATCCGCTGTTCGACACTGGTCCCCTGCCCGCCGACGAGGTCGCCAGCCGGCGGGCCCGCGAGCGCGCGCTGAGCGACGTGCTCGCCCAACTCAGCGAGAAAAAACGCGTGGTGTTTGTGCTGGTCGATCTGGAAGGCATGACGTCGCCAGAAGCCGCCGACATCCTTGGCATCAACGAGGCGACCATTCGCACGCGCTTGTTCTACGCGCGCCAGGAAGTCGCTGCTGCTTTGCGCAACCATCCCGGCTTTGCCGACCTTGAACGGGTGCACCGATGAGCCACCACACCGACGACGAACTCCTCGCCGCCGTGCGCGCGTTGCCCGCCCCGCGCCCCGACGAACTCACCCAACGACGACGTCGCGCCACACTCGACGACGCAATCGCTGCCGAGGTGCAGCAGCGACGACGGCGCCTGACCCCGGTGGCCGCTGCGTTGCTGGTGCTTGGCCTTGCGGGCAGCGCAAGTGCTGCCGTCGCGTTGGCGGTGGCGTGGCCGCGTGACGTCGACACCGTTGCCGTCGAACACGTTCCGGCGGTTGCCCCCGCAAGCACGCCAAAGCCGCACGACGCTGCCGTGGTCGTTGTGGAGCCGGACGCCGCTGCAGTTCTGCCTGCTGCTTCAGCTGGGCAAGACGCTGGCGACGTCGTCGTCGCGACGCCTGCCCCCGTGCACAAGCGCCGTGTCGATGTGCTGGATCGGTTGCTCAGCGACGTGCAACGCGATGGCAGTCGGGCGGCGCGCACGGCGTGGATGCAGCAGGCCGAACGCGACTTTGCCGGCACCGACGCGCGCCTCGTGCAGGCCATCGATGACGCCAGCGACAACGAACGTCAGGCCCGTCTGCGCCGCACGCGCTGTGAGACCTGGCTGCGCCACCGCCGCACCGTCGACGCCATCGATGTCTGCCGCAGCTACAGCCAACACCACCCCAACGACGCGGGCGCGCGACCGCTGGCCTTTGGTGCTGGTGGTGTCGCTGAAGAACTGGGCGCGCTCGACGACGCCATCGACCTGTACACGCGGGCCATCATCCTGTCGCCGCTGCAGGGGCAATCGTCGGCGGATGCCATCAAGGCGCGAGCGCGCGTGCATGCCCGCGCCGGCCACCACGACGACGCTGCGGCGGATTTGCGGCTGTTTTTGAGCCTGCGACCAGCCGCCGCCTTCGACGACGACGTGCGCGCCCTGGCCGACCGCCTCGGCCTGTAGCCGCGGCCTTCCCCGCGGTGCAGCGACGGCGTAGACACGGCCGATGCGTTCTTCGTTGCTGTGTGTTGCGCTGCTGTCGACTTGTGCTGCGTGTGCTCCCGAGCCCAACAGCACCCGTGAAGCGCTGCCGTTTGCGGCCGCCGACGCCGACAACGCACCCGACCCTGGCGTGCCCGGGCCGTACCCGGTGGGTGTGACCACCACCCTCGTCGTCGACGATTTGCGCACCAACGACGACGGCACCTTTCGTCAGCTGCCGCTGGAAGTCTGGTACCCGGCCGCCGAGGCCGCCCGCGACGCGGTCCCCGAAGTGATCGAGTTGTTCGACGTGCTGCCAGCAGACCTGCAAGAGGGCCTGACGCGCGAAGACCTGGGGCAGTTGCCCACCATCGCGGTGCGCGATGCTGCCCCTCGACACGACGACGACGACACCTACCCGCTCATCGTGTTCAGTCACGGCAAAGGCGGCATTCGCACGCAGTCGAACTTCTACACGGCGTACCTCGCCAGCCACGGCTACGTCGTCGTCGCGCCCGACCACACCGGCGACACGGTGGTCGAGCTGCTGCGCGAGGTGAAGGATTCGGGCGAGCTGGCGTCGGGCAGCACCGTCGAAGCGCTCGCGAACCGGCCGGCCGACATCATCGCCGTGCTCGACCTCGTCACCGACGTGGTCAGCGACGACATCGCCGCCCTCATCAATGAAGACCTGGTGGGCATGACGGGGCATTCGTTTGGCTCGCTCACGAGCTTCATCGTCGCCTCGCGCGACTTTCGCATCGACGCGGTGGTGGGCCAGGCGCCCACGTCGGCCGAGCTCGTCAACCTGCAGGCCGACACGCCGATGGAACAGCTGCAGATCCCCAGCCTCGTGCAGTCGTCGACGCTGGACGGCACGCTGCCCGAAGAAGGGGCACAGCACTTGTACGAAGCCATTGCTGGCCCGAAAGGCTGGTTGTCGCTCGCGCGCGGCGGGCACTTCACCTACTCCGACTTGTGCGTGCTGGATGCGCCGGCGGTGGGAGCCGCAGTCGGCCTCGACGTCACGGGCGTGCTCGACGACGGCTGCGGCCCCGAGGCGTTGCCGGTCGCGCAAGCGTTTCCGATCATCAACACGACGGCGATTGGCTTCTTCAACCTGCAGCTGCGCAAGAGCCCGGGCAGTGCTGCGTTCGTGACGCAAGCGGCGGTCGATGCGCTGTCGCCCGGTGAAGCCCACGTCGTCAGCGAGGGGCTTTCGCCGTGACCATGGTGTCGGGATTTCAAACCGTTGTTGGCCTTGAAGTGCACGTGCAGCTCGCCACGGCGCGCAAGCTGTTCTCGCCGGCACGGGTGCGCACGGGGCAGCCCGCCAACACCGACCTCGACGCGGTCGACGCTGGCTTGCCTGGTGCGTTGCCGGTGCTGAACCCGCACGCGGTGCGCTTCGCGGTACGGCTCGGGCTCGCGCTGGGCAGCGAGGTGTCGTCGTCGAGTGCGTTCGCGCGCAAGCACTACTTCTACCCCGACAGCCCCAAGGGTTTTCAGACCTCGCAGGGCGACGAACCGATCATCGTGGGCGGTGCGGTGTCGTTCGTCGTCGACGATGCGACGGGCGCTTCGCTGTCGGTCCCGCTGATTCGTGCGCACCTCGAAGAAGACGCCGGCAAGAGTGTGCACGACGTCGACGGCACGCGTCTGGACCTCAACCGCGCGGGCACCGCACTGCTCGAAGTGGTGACGGCACCGGCGATGCACAGCGGCGAAGAAGCGATGCGGTTCTTTCGGGCGTTGCGCAGCGTCGTCGTCGCGTTGGGCATCTGCGACGGCAACCTGCAGGAAGGCAGCATGCGCGCCGACGCCAACGTCAGCGTGCACCGCCCCGGCGAACCGCTGGGCACGCGTGTGGAGTTGAAGAACATCAACAGCCCACGCTTCCTCCACGACGCCGTCGAGCACGAGGCCGCGCGGCAACGTCGCCTGCTGCTTGCTGGTGAACGCATCGTGCAGGAGACGCGGTTGTGGGACGGCGAGGCGGGTGTGTCACGCAGCCTGCGCAGCAAAGAAGACGCCCCCGACTACCGCTTCCTCACCGACCCCGACCTGCCCCGCGTCGTCGTCACCGAGGCTTTGCGCGCCGCCGAACAAGCAGCACTGCCCGAGCTGCCCGACGCCCGTCGTCGCCGCTACATCGAGGCGTGGGGTTTGCCACCGCCGCAAGCCGCCGTCCTCGTCGACGAAGCAGCACTCACCACCATGTTTGAGGCAGCGTGTGCCCATGCGGTTGGCCGCGAGCGGCTCGTTGCAAACTGGCTGGTCAACGAGGTCACCGGCCTTGGGCCCGATGCGCGCGTTGCGCCTGCAGCACTCGCGCGGCTCGTCGTGCTGGTCGACACGGGTGAGGTCGCCGGGCGCGATGGCAAAGCCGTGTTGCGCGCGCTGACCGACGGCCGTGACGACGTCGATGCCATCGTTGACGCTCAGGGCTTTCGCCTGGCCAGCGGTGCCGATGCCGAAGCCGCGATCAAGGCCCACGTCGTCGCTGTGTTCGCCGAAAACCCCACACAGGTGCAACAGGTCAAAGAAGGCAAAGACAAGGTCAAAGGCTTCCTGGTGGGCCAGGTGCTCAAGCGCGCGGGCAAAGGTGTTGACCCAAAGGTGGCGCAGCGTCTCGTCGACGAAGCGCTGGCCTGAACATCGCGCCGGCACTCGCGCTACGCTTGCGTCATGGATCGCGCCACTGCCACTGCGGGTCTGAAGGTCGTTGCTGCGACCCCCGCGTGGTGCGTGGCCCGCGGTGAGCATGTCTACGTCGTGGTGCTCGACGGCGTCATCGACAATGCCGCGAGCACCGCCTGGCAGCGGGCAGCGGGCGACGACCTGCGGGCGCACGGCTTTCCGCGGTTCGGCCTTGTGGTGTCGTTGACTGGCACGAGCGAAACCACCCTCGGCAACCGCATGACGACCGCCGGGTTCACACGCAACGTGGCAGCGGCGATGCAAAAGCTCGTAATCGTCGCCAACACCCACCAGTCGTTTGTGATCCACTCGATCATGCGCGTCGCCGGCATCGCCAATGTGCGCTTTGTCGCCCCTGCCGACGCCCCTGCCGTGATGGCCGCCCTGGGTGCCGGCACCGAGCCGCACTGAATCCGCCCCGCGGCGTCGTGACATTCATCACCGACACGACACACGTCGTTGCTGGAGCGCCACAGCGGGCTACGGTCGCCTCGGCCGTCGCTTCTGAGGTGTCTCATGGGTGCTATCGAACAGCTCAAGTCCGCTTCCATCGTCTCGCAGACGTTGTGCCGCCAGGCCCTCGCCGAGGCTCGCGCGGACCCCGCGAAGATGCCCGCGTTGCAGGAGGCGTTCGACGCGCGCCAGGAAGCGCACTTCGAAAAGCCCGAGCAGTACGACACGCTGCTGCAGTTCATCCAGGACTGGCAGTGCGACAAGTTCGAGCTGCGCCCCAACACCGACAACCGCCTCCCACGTCGACCAAACGTCACCGAAGCCCGCATCACCAAGGTGACGGACCAGGTCGTGGAGCGGGTCAACACCCCGCCCGTCGACCCGACAGCCCCTGGCCGCTATCGCGATCCGCTGCACATCACAGGCAGC
>JBIKRQ010000123.1:0-15788 GCA_044349155.1 Myxococcota bacterium | reverse complement strand
GCAGAAGGACAATCGGCGGTGAGCTTCGCGGCATGCGAAGCCCATGATCCGAACGATCACGAAAGGAAAGTGTGGTTAACTCCGTCTCGTCGCACTAGTATGCGACACATGAAGTCCGTCGCCATTCTTCCGATACTCCTCTTCGCTGCATTCTCGTCTTCATGTGAAGACGACCAACTCCTGGAACCTGTAAACCCCGACGAAAACAACACAACAACGCTTCTCCGCCGTTCCCAGACGACTCGCGGCAACACGGTAGTAGACACAGAAGACTTCCGCAGTATTTTACTTACAGACTCTGAACTCCGCGAAGCGGTCGGAATCACCCGGACATCCGGAACACAACGCACATGGATCGAATCATACCAAGACGACTCTGAAAACGCCGATGGAAACGGAAACGCGTTCACATCAGGCGTTCAAATACTTCAATCTAACAGAGGGTTCGTCACCATAGATGAAAGAATTTCAGAGCTTGATCGCCTCCTCTATTCCGGCGAAATTACAATCGAAACATACACCGACGTCACCGAAAGGCTCGCCGGCAACAAGCCTACCAGGAAGAGAGAGCCAATAAGCAAATATGGCAGATCAATGCTTGAGTCTGCCGCAAAATCAGACCTCCTACCTGTTCTAATCTGCACAAAAGCCACCGAACCTGCGCTCATTCCGCAGAATATTCTATACAATGAAATTGCCAACGGCCTCGACCGCGAGGCGTCAGTTGAAATACGATCAACAAAGAAAGAGGAGCGACTTGCGCTCACCAGACAATCTCAAGCACTCATCTCTAGCATAATGCACAGCATCGACCAGTCCGCGCCAATCACGAACGACGAAATTCTTCCGTGTATTAAAACGGAACTTTCCGCTTCAAACATCGAACAAGCGTCAGAAGACCAAAACGTCGAAACCATTTTCCTCGGAACAGAGATTGAAGCCGAAGCCGATGGCGAAGCAACTCTAACCACGATGAAATCCGCCATACAGCACCATGCGTTCAGATACAATTCACATCTCGGATCAATCCAGTCAACAAGTGGCAATTCCTTCTCACGCTTAACATCTGCCGTAATCGATGGCGGCTTCGCAGACGAGCACCGCGCATTCAAAGACGACGGCGCAAATAGCAGAATCGTAAAAAATACGACTGCAGCACCACCACATGCACTTCCACGTCAAATCTCAGCAATGGAATATCGCATGGAACATTGGTTGCGGGAACTCTTGCAGGGGACCTCAAGGATGGGCAAGACGCAAACCATAACGATTTCTTTGGTAACTCTAATGCATCAGCCCGAACCGGAGTCGCCGAAGAGGCAGGCCTCTTACTGATTAAAGGCGATACTGCTCAGGCTTTCAGTCGCATCGTTCTGGATACTCCTGATGTAGCCAACTACTCTCAAGGATACGGTAAAAATGAAACATGCCCGGAGGCTCAATGATCCTCTGAAAGACAACTTCACCGTTGATAAGAAATGCAAGGGGACGTCTGATTCAGCGAAAACCCGCGCAAATCTCGCATATGAAGACGGCATTTTTATCGTAAAATCTGCAGGAAACGACGGCGACTCCACGGCAAGCTGCCAATGCATGGTTACAAATCCCGGCGACGCAGAGGGCGTATTTCCTGTGGCTGCCTTGCGCGTGATTGATGGAATACCAAACATCGAAGATGATTCGATCGTAACAAACCAGTTGGATGTCAGAAATGCCATGATCGCATCAAGTTCAGCTCGCGGTGGAGGTGAACTGGGCGGATTCACTGCAACAACAAGAGAGCGGACTCTTATCGGTATTTCCGCACCAACAAACCACTCATTTGTCTCCAGCTGCATGGACAACTCCACATGCAACAACTCAGATCTATCTGAATATTTCAGGACAAACCCAGGGACCAGTTTTGCTGCTCCTGTCGTTTCTGCAGCAGCCATTTCACTTAAACACATGTGGATACAGGATCTCTTGCCTTCAACATGGCTCGACAACGCTGGCCATATGAGAACTCAAATTCTACTCATGGGGGACCGCACCAACGGCACATCTAGAATCACAAAAGGATTCTCCGATCGATATGGCGCTGGGCGATTGAAAATGAGACACCGCTCATCGATGGGCATGGATGCACCGTCCCTCGCAGTGAGCGGACATGTTGACATCGAAGATGGTGAAATTTTTGAGCGCTGGATTTCGACGTCAGGCTCAGCGACAGCACTTCCCTCTGCAGCCGATCATATCAAAATCGTAGCCTGGTGGTTTGAATCGGACACACTCATAGTTACACCATACATCTCACTTTCACTGTCAGTAATGAGAAACAGTTGATTGCAACTCCCTTTCCGAGGAGGAATGCGGCCTTGAAGAAGCATGCACTCAAGCTAGAGGCACCCCAATAGAGGACGCATGCGAGGCATCAATGGATGAGAAAGCTACTGTCTATTTTGGCTGTTTTCCATACCCAAAATCAGGCGAATGCGAAGGCGATGGCGAGATATGTCTCTCCACCGACATCGGCGAAATTTATCTTACATACTACTGTACATACGGCTTGCCGATTTGTACGACACCTCCGAGGTGCAACTCAACAACGTAGATAAATTACGCAATTAAGTCGCAAGCGTCATGAACAACGCGCAACACTCGGTTCCTCGTGGCAACCGAGTTCGCTGACCGCACTTGGCTGTAAGCCGAGGCGAAGTGGTTGCCTTTCATGCTATGGATGATCGAAGGCATGGAGTCCCGGCATCGCGCTCAACGCTGAGCAGCGCCGCGTTCTTGGCGCCTACGAGCAACTCCGCATCGTGCGGCAGCCAGAGTGACGCGATGCCGTTGGAGTTTGAGTCGTTCACAGCGACAGCAGCGCTGGCCACAGAAGGGCCGCGTGATTCTCGCGCAGTTCGACGACGACAGCGTCGTTGTCTACCAGGCGTATCGGCCCGCGATCGCGGCGTTCGCCGTCGAGCACCAGCACTTCGGTGGCCCGTTCTCGATGACGCGCATGAGTTGGATCAAGCCCAACTTCCTCTGGATGATGTTTCGCTCCGGCTGGGCGACGAAGCTCGATCAAGAACGCGTGCTCGCGGTGCGGTTGCGGCGCACGGCCTTCGATCGCGTCCTGGCAGCGGCGGTGCACACCACCCACGTCGCCGAGGTCTACGGCGACACGGCGCAGTGGCAGCAGGCGTTGCGCGCGTCTGATGTGCGGCTGCAGTGGGACCCCGACCACGGGCCGTCGGGGGCCAAGCTTGAGCGGCGCGCGATCCAACTCGGCCTCGCCGGCGACACGCTGCGCGCCTACGCCACCACCGACATCGTCGCGGTCGAAGACATCACCGACGTGGTGCACGCCCAACACGCCCACGTGCGCGCCGGGAACCTGCATCTGCTGCAGACCCCGCGTGAAGCGCCGTACCCCGTGAACGACGAGGCGGTGCGCCGTCACCTGGGGCTGTGACCCGCGCGGTTCACTCTTCGAGCTGGAAGGCTGTGCGCACGTTGCGGGCCGAGCGGCCGGGGCGGTCGCTGTCGTCGCTGATTTCGTTGGCCTTCAACAGCATCGCCTTGATGTCGTCGGGGCCCGCACGCCAGCCCATCAGGCTGTGCCACTTGTCCTTGCCCGGCCATTGCGCCGCCACGATCGTGCACTCCTCGTGGGGGCAGGCGACCACAGCGCCGACGTCTTCGGGCTCGCGATACCAGCGGTCGGGACGCTCGGGGGGTGGGGCTTCGCCCGGCGGGGTCACAAATCCGAGGCCGTGGATGGGGCAGGTGCCGTCGCGCCAACGGGCCAGGCGCGCTTCGAGGTCTTGTCCGCGTCGTGTCATGGGTTTCACCTGACAGGTCGGTGGCCGTCGCGAAAGACGGTTGCCCGGGCCGCATCGTCGACGCCGCACCGTTCGCGCTATGACGACGACAACCCGGGCATGTGCCCGCCGAGGAGTGCCGATGCGGACGTTCAACGTTGGTGTGGTGTTGTCGATCGCCGTCGTTGCCGGGTGCCCGTCGCGCGAGGAAGCAGAGCTGACGCCGTCGTCGTCGGTGCCATCGGGCATGCCCGTTGCCGCTGCGCCTGCTGCGCCTGCTGCGCCTGCTGCGCCTGCGGCGCCAACACCCGTGCCCACGCCAGAGGCCGCCGTCGCCGTCGTCGACCAGTTCTACGGGCAATACAAAGACAAGCTCACGCCTGCGTTGTCGGCCCTCTTCACCGATGCGCAACGCGCGCGCGCCGAAGCACTCACCAAGCAGTGTTCGTCGGCAAAAGACGGCGACGTGCCCGCGGCGTGCGAGTCCGACCCGTACCTCTGCGCGCAAGACGACGTGAAGATGGGCAAGGGCACCTTCAGCGCCCCCAACACCGTCGTCGTCGGTTACGCCGAGATGCCCCACGTCGAGGTGAAAGTTGCCGTGAACGACGTGGGCGGCACGTGGAAGATCGACGGCTTCACCTGCCCCCAGTAGCGGTCTTCAGCACAACAGCAGCAGCAGGTCGGCGATCTGTCGCAAGCCTGCGGCGCTGCTCACGTCGACGTCGAAGGCCTCGCCCACTGCTGGTGTGACCTGCCACCGCTCCGTCCCCACGCGGATCCACAGACCGCGGCGCTTGCCGCTGTGCGTGTCGGGTGGTGGGCGCTGCGAGAACGTCACCGTCGACGACGATGCTGCCACCGTCGACGTTGCTGCTCCGCTGGTCACACTCGCGCGCCGTTGGGCGATGTCGGCGGCCAGGCTGGTGCGCAGCAGCCCGACCTCTTCGTCGACGACGTCGTCGCTGCCGCTCAGCCACAGCTGCAGCTGGATCGCGTGCGCCGACACCGCTCCTTGCAGGTCGGCGAATGCCCGCAGCACGCAGGCCTCGCACAACACCAACGTCTGCGATGGCAGCTCGGCGCGTTTGTGCCGCAACTGCTGCACGTCGTGGAGCTGCACCGACAACACCCGCTGCCGCTGCAACAGCGGGCTCTCGTCGCGCGTGTAGAACAACAGCTCGCCCTCGACGAAGCGCACGTCGAACAGGTCGGGGGCGCGGGCATCGTCTTCGGCTCCCACGCCGACGTAGCCGACCTCGCTGCGCACCAGGTTTTCAAACGTGCCGCGCGTGCTCATCGCGTCGAAGCCGCCTGCGGGGAACGTGTCGACGTCGACGTCTTCGGTGGGCACCTGTGCTCGGCGGTCGCGCAACTGGCGCAGCACCTCGGGTGACGGCGAGGGCATCGCCGCACTCAACCGGTGCACCGTGCGCAGCGCCATCCGCGTGGCCTCCGACGGCACCTGCTCCAAATGCAACAGCTCCCACAAGGCCTCGGCCGACACCAGCGTCGACGACGGTGTCTGCACCTGCACCAGCTGCTGCGCGACGGCAAAGACGTCGTCGTCATCGAGGCTGTCGAGGTCGTTGGCACCAAGCGTCGGGCCGAGTGCTGTGGCTTTCACGCTCTCGAGCAACGCGCGTGTGCGACCTACCGACACCGTCGGCCACGTCGACGACAGCAACGCCGGCAGCACCTCGATCACGGCGTGGGCCAACACCGCTTCCTGCGCCTCGCTGCGTGCCCCCGCCACGAGCACGTGGGCCGCGAGCACCGACGGATCGCGCAGCAGGGCGGCGAGCACGCGGTCCTCGACGTCGAGGCGGGCCTTCGCGAGGGCCGTGCGCGTGTCGTCTTGCACCAGACCCTCGAGCGAGACGCGCTCACGGCTGCCACACAAGCGCACGCTGCGGCCGCGCAACAGCACGCCCATGACGTCGTGGATGAGCACGAGCGGTGCGGTATCCAGACCAGCACCCTGCACCGCCATCGCGGTGCGCAACAGCAGCGGCAGCACCGCTTTGCTTTCGTCGACGCACGCCGACACCAGCACGAGTTGCAGCGCCGCATCGAGCGAGGACGACGACGACGACGTCACGCGCGACCGAGCCCCAACAGCAGGTTCACCTTGTGCGCCACCGCGGGCAGTTCATGACGACGGTTGCCGATGAACGCACACAGGCCGAGGTCGGGGGTGTCGACGGCACCGCCATGAAACACGAACGCGCGCGTCCGGATGAGCTTGTAGAGCTTCACGAGTTTGCGGTCCGACACGAGCACTTTGTCTTCGGTTTCAAGGGTTCGCACGAGGCGGCGCAGCTCGGCGAAGGCGCGCGGCGGAAACAGCGTGTCGCGACGAGCGGGGGCCTCGCCTTCCCAGGCAAACGTGAGGTCGAGCCAGCGTCGAGCCTTCTGGTAGTCGAGCAGCGAGATGTCGCCGGTGACCCACGGCTTTTGTCCCGTCGCGCGCAGCGATTCACCGCGCATGCCGGCGTCGATCAACTCGGCGAAGTGCGTGTCTTTCACGGGCTGCGTTTCGACCTTGAGGATGAAGCGATCGCTCATCGCGTCGAGCTCGCCCTGGTCGGGGATGTCGTTGGTGGCGGCGAACAACACCTGCAGCGGCACCGGCACCGGTGCGCCGTCCTGATAGAACTTTCGCTCATTCAAAATCGTGAGCAGCAGGTTCAAAATCGCCGAGTTGCTTTTGAAGATCTCGTCGAGAAACGCCACTTTCGCCGTGGGCAGTTTGCCCGCGGTGCGGCGCACGAAGCGGCCCTGCTTGAGCAGGTCGATGTCGATGGGCCCAAGGATCTCGCTGGGCTCGGTGAACTTCGTGAGCATGTATTCGAAGTAGCTGTCGTCGCTGAGGCCCACGCTCTCGACCCACTTCGTCACCAGGTCGCTCTTGGCGGTTCCTGGTGGCCCGCAAAACAACAGCGGCTCCTGGGCCACCGCACACACCGCCATCAGGTCGACCTCGACGCTGCGGTTCACAAACCACGTCGACAGCGAACGCCGGTGGCGGTTGATGCGCGCGCGGATGTCGTCGATCTCGGGCTCCAACTGCTCACGCGTCCACACGCTGCACCTCGTCTGCTGTGTGCGTACCTCAAAAAAACAACGTCGTCAGAGGGCTGCTCTGACGACGTCGTGTGCGGCGCGGACGCCGTTCAGAGAACGTTGGCGGCCACTTCAGCAAGCTCGGAGCGCTCGCCGCGCGTGAGCACGACGTGGGCCGCGATCTTCTCGGCGCGGAAGCGGTTGACGACGTGCACCAGGCCGTTGTTGGTCTGGTCCACGTAGGGGTTGTCGATCTGGTAGGGGTCGCCGGTGAGCACGATCTTTGTGCCCTCACCCGCGCGCGAGATGATGGTTTTCACCTCGTGGGGCGTGAGGTTCTGCGCCTCGTCGACGATCATGTACTGCGACGGAATCGAACGACCGCGGATGTAGGTGAGCGGTTCGATCTGCACGATGCCCAGATCGATGAGCTCCTTGTGGCTGCGGCCGCGCTTCTTCTCTTTCGCCGTCAGACCCATCAGGAACTCGACGTTGTCGAAGATCGGCTGCATCCACGGATTCAGCTTCTCCTCGACGTCACCCGGCAGGTAGCCAAGGTCTTTGCCCATCGGGAAGATCGGGCGGCTCACCAGCATGCGCTGATAAATGCTTTGCTCGGTGACCTTCACGAGGCCCGCCGCAATCGCCAACAGCGTTTTGCCCGAGCCCGCTTTGCCCACCAGGGTCACGAGCTTGATGTTGTCGTCGAGCAACGCGTCGAGCGCGAAGTGCTGCTCGCGGTTTTTCGGGCGAATGCCCCACACGCCCGCCTTGTACGGATCGATGGGCACCAACCGGCTCGTGCCGCTCTCGACCTCGTACACCGCGCGACCAAGGGCGGTCCGCGTGGGCTTGTCTTTGTCTTTCAAGCACACGTACTCGTTGGGCGCGTAGTACGGGTCGGGCAGTTCGATGCTGCCGTCGGCGTAGAACTTGTCGACGTACTGGCCGCTGACGTCGATCTCCTGCCAGCCCTTGAAGAGCTCGTCGATCTGCACGTGCTCCTGCTCGAAGTCTTCGGAGTAAATACCCAGCGCGTCGGCGCGAATGCGCAGGTTCGTGTCCTTCGTGATGAAGACCACGCGCTTGCCGGTGTTGCGGTTGCTGATGGTGAGCTCGAGGGCCACCGCCATGATCTTGCTGTCCATGCCCTTGTCCATCGACAGCTCCTCGGGGAGTGCCAGATGGGTGGTGGCCACGCGCAAGGTGCCGCCGCGGTCGAGCTTCACGCCCATGGCCAACGAGCCATCGGCACGCAGCTGGTCGAGGTAGCGGCTGATTTGGCGGGCGTTTCGGCCGAGCTCGCTGCCATCTTTTTTGAACGTGTCGATCTCTTCGACGACGTAGATGGGGATGACGACGTCGTTGTCTTCGAAGAAGAACAGCGCCTGCGGGTCGTGCAGCAAGACGTTGGTGTCGAGGACGAAGATCTTCTTGCCCTTGCCTGTGGGCTTGTTGGTGGTGCCAGGAGCCTTCGTCAGGATCGCGGCCTTCGCGGCCTTGGTGGCCTTGGCGGCTTTCGCGGTCTTCGCAGCAGGCTTCGCTGGCACCTTTTTCGAGGTGGCGCGCGCAGCAGACGAGGACGTGGCCGACGACTTCTTCTTCGTGGTGCGGGTACTCATCCCTCGTGATCCCACGTCGAACGCACCGGGTGCAAGCGCACCCGATACAGCGTGTCAGACGCAGCGTCGTCGCACAGCGTCATCTCGACGACGTCGCAGCGTCATGCGGCTTTGGCCAGCGCCATCGGCGGGCGCGGCACGCGGATGATGAACGAGGTGCCTGTCGTCGGCGTGCTGCGCATGGCGATGCTGCCACCGCAGGCGATCACCGCTTCACGCAGCGCTGGCAAGCCGACGCCACGCCCCGAAATCTCCGTGGTCGCCTCGGCCGTCGACAGCGCGTCCGAGAAGATCAGCCTGGTAATCAGGGCGTCGTCCTCTTCGCGTGCGTCGTCGCCGATGAGTCCGAGCTGTCGCGCTTTGGCGAGCACAGCACCGCGGCGAATGCCACCGCCATCGTCGGTCACCTGCAACTGCCACCCGGAGTCGTCCTCGGTCGCCGAGATCTGCAGCGTTGCTCGCAGCGGTTTGCCGGTGAGCCGCCGCAGGCCAGGCTCCTCGACGCCATGGTCAACCGCGTTGCGCACCACGTGGGGGAGCGAGCGCACAATGGGCCGCAACACATCCATGTCGAGCAGGATGTCGCCACCGGTGACGACGACCTCGATGTCCTTCTCCAACCGCGACGCGAGGCGCGTGGCCGCAGTGGCCAGGGGCGCCAACACGCCGTCGGCAGGCTGCCACCGCAACTGGTGCGCGAACGCCCGCAACTCGGCCGACCCCGAAGCGTTGATGAGCTCAAACAACCGGTGCAGGCGCGCCGTGTCGAGCACCACCTGGGTGCTGGCCGCGTCGTCGTCCGACATGCCGAGCACGGCGTGGTGGGTCTTGAGGAACGCTCGAACCGCGGTGCGAATCGCCAACAGCGCCGCACCGTCGATGGCTTCGCCGTCTTCGATCTTGTGGCAGACCTCGACGACGTCAGACAGCCCGAAGCACGCCGCGTTGCCCTTGATGGTGTGCACGATGCGGCGGACGGTGGCGTCGTCGCTGCGATCGATCGCGGCTTGTCCTTCAACGAGCCCCTCGCGCAGATCCTCGAGGAACGCGGCGAAGCCCACCCGTTGACTCAGCACGGTGACCAACGCGTGGTTGCGCTCTGCTTCGAGCTGCGACGCATGCAGCGCCGTCAGGTCGCTCACCGACACCAGCACATGCGCGGGCGCTCCGGCTTTGTCGCGCACCAGGCGCGCCTCGAGGCCCAGGGTGCGGCCGTCGATCGTGCAGGTTGCAGGCAGCAGCGACAGGCTCACTTCCTCGGGCATGAAGTCGTCAAAGACCTGGCTCAGTGCGGCGTCGATGTCGCCGATGCGGTTGGGCTGTCGGAGCACCGTGTGCAGTGGCTTGCCCGCCACACCCTCGCCGAACAACGACACGCAGCTCGCGGTCGCCCCGGGCATGATCACGCCGTCAGCACCGAGCAGGAAGAAGCCAAACGCGACGTTGTCGAGGATGGTGCGGATCGTGCGCGTACGCGCTTCGACCTCTGCTTCGAGCACGGCTTTTTGTTCTTCGAGTTGCGCTGCACGGGCCTCCATCAGGGCCCGGCGTTGCTCGTTGCGCTGCATGCGCTGTCGCGACTCTTCGAGCTGCAGGTCGATGGTGGTTTTGCCGTCGCCGTTTTGCAGCGCGAGAACGCGTCGCTTCAACACAGCGATCGTGGTCTGTGCAGCGGCGAGCTTCTTTTCGATGTCATGCATGGGCGACTCCGTCGCGGAAACACACGCCCACGATGGTCTGGTTGATGTGAAGGCCGTTGAAGTGCTCGCCGTAGGTGTCGAAGGCGATCGACGACGGCGACAGCGTTTGCAGGCTCTTGCCAATGCCCTCTTCGAGGTGCTGCCCGCTCATCTCGACGGCGCGCAGGATGCAGCTGAAGCCGAGAAAGAACGACGGTGATGGGTGCTTGGCTTTGAACTGGGCGATGGCACTGTCGAGAGCCGGCACCATGGCGCTGTGCCCGCCGACCTCGAGGACCATGCCTTCCTCGACGGCGCAGTAAAACGAGATCGAGCCGTCGTCGTGCACCTGGTGCACCGAGCGGATGTAGACATCGCCGCTGGTGGGAAACACGAGCGGGTTCACAAACGCGATGTCTGTCGTCAGCTGTTCGCGCGTCAAGCCAAGGGCCTCGGCGTAGGCCTCTGCGGCCAGCATGCCGTCGAACTCGTACACGCGCCGGGTTGCGGTATCGACGCGCGTGACCGCGAGGGCGGTGGGCGACCGCGCAAAGTGCTGGTGCTTGAAGACGTCGACGCCGTCGGGCACGTGCGCCAGCAACAACAGCGCGGCGTGTTGTGTCGCCTCACCGCCGAAGAACACGTGTGTTGCCTGAAAGCGCATGTCGTCGCCAGCAGAGCCACCCACGAGCCGCACACCGTCGAGGGCGGCGGCACATTCGGCGGCCACGACCTGCCGATGTTGCCGAACGGCACCTGACCTTCATTTCTGAATGGTAGCCACCCAAATGTTTCTGTTTTCGAATCACTCTTGAATCCCTATGTATGTCAGTATGTCTAAAGTGGACGCTTCCTTAGATGAGAAGCTTGTGTAGGTGGAGGCAATTCATGCCTTATCTCACATATAAATACTCGGAGCTGACCCATGTGGATATTGTTGCTGCCGTTCCTCGCCCTGCCTGCACAAAGCGCCGAGCCAAGCACTCCGACTGTGGGCGGCGTGGAGGGCGGGATCGCTGAGATGGCTCCGTCCCCGCGCCTGCTGGGCCTTGAGCTGAACGTGGCGTGGCCGTTGGTGCCCGGCGTCGAGATGTTTCAGGCCCGGGGCACGATCGCCGCGTGGAGCGCGGGGACCTTTCACGGCGACGTGGTGATCGCCGCGAACTTTCGGCCCGGCGTCTACCGAGACACCGAAGGCACCTTCACTGAGTTGGGCGTTGGCGTTGGGTATCGCCAGTACTTTTGGCGCGGGTTCCACGTCGAAGCCGCGGCCTATCCGAGCTATGCGTGGCTCACCGACAACGTCGTCACCGGCGAATCGTACGAGACCTTCACGGTGACCATCGAGGGCTACGTCGGCTATCGGTTTCTCCTGTCTGAACTCGGCCTGACGAGCGCTTCGTCCTGGCCAATCGAGCCATCCGCGGTCCTGCAGGTCGGTGCGGGTGGGAATGCCTTTCCGGCGAACCCCTGGCCCACCTCTGAGCCGGGTCTGCCCGTCTTTCCGGTCGCCTCGTTGTTGGTGGGCGCCGCGTTCTGACCCTTCTGCAGGGTCTGGCCAGTTTGTCGACGAGACCTCGGTCACTCAGCGAATCGCGGCGCCAGGCTCGTCACGAGTGCATCAGCAATTACCCGAATACGCCGGCTCGTTTGTACCTCGCGGTGCGTCGCGATCCACACCGGCAGCCGCGGCAACGGGAGGGGAATCTGGATGAGGCCTCGGGCCCGGCCGGCGGTGACGGACACAAACCCGAGGCCGACGCCCGCGGCGATCAGCTCCACCAACACGATGAGGTCGTCGCAGCGGACTGAGAACGCGTTGCGGTCGACCACCACGCCCGCTTCAGCGAAGCCGCGGATGACATCATCGGAGCGGTCAAGACCGATCAGCTCGTGCGTCAAGAGCTCGGCAACCGTCGTCGGCAGTGCGCGTCGCTTCGCGTAGTCCGGGCCAGCGAACAAGCCGATCGCCATGTCGCCGATCTTTCTGGCGACGACGTCTTCCTGGTTGGGACGCACGTTGCGGACCGCGATGTCCGCGTCGCGACGCGACAGGTCCTGCACCACGTCGCTCGCGACGAGTTCGAGCTGAATCTCTGGCCACCGCAGCCGCAGCTCGGCAAACACTGAGGGCATCACGTACGTCGAGACCGGGCGACTGGCCGTCAACCGCACGACCCCAGCGAGTGACTCCGCGTGTCCTGTCGCGACACGCGTCATCTTGGCCCACGACGATGCCATCTGTTTCGCCGGCTCGACCAGGTCGAGAGCTGTCGCTGTCGCGACCAACCCCTGGGACGTCCGCGCAAACAACACACCGAGACGGGCTTCGAGGGCGTCGAGCTGCCGGCTGACCGTCGGTTGGCTCACGCCGAGTTGACGGGCCGCAGCGGTGAGACTGCCGGAGTCGATCAGCGCCAGGAACGTCCGGACATGGTCCCAGTCGCCGTCATTCAAATTTGAAGGTTGACTCTGCATTCTTCGATCTTCTCGCTTCATCCGCGAATGTCTAATTTTTCTTCACCATGGAGCGACGCATGCAGAAGCCGCCATCGCTCGCTCTCAGCCCGACGCCACCCATGAGGGGGCGCACCCTGGTGACAGTTGTCGCTGTTACGCTGGTTGGCGAAGCATGTCTTTGTTTCTCTAAATGTTGGCCTTTAAGTATACTTGATTCTCGGGCAGGACGCCAGGGATCTGAATTGAGCCTCGAAGAGAAACCCGCTTTGGGGTTTGTCGCCGAGGCGAGTTCGGCGAGGGGCGGGCGGGGAAACATCCCCGCCGATCAATTGAGTGGCGCGCCATTCGTCGTGAGCGCCCGCCGCCATGCTCATGGTGTTGTCACGGCCGTCGAACCCGCTGGCAGCTACGCCTACGTCACTGTGCGCACCGCAGATGGCGGGGTGATCGTGACCGCGACACTGGGCAACGGCCCGCGTTGGCGACGTCGTCGATCTCACGCTCTTTGGCCGTCGCGACGTCTTTGTCTCCAGGCGCCTCGGCAAGACATTTGCGCCTCTTGATTTCGGCATCGTCAGTTCCCGCGGCTGACGACGCAGAAACACGCTGTGGTGCGTCGCACCCCAGCATCCCACCATCACGTTGGAGTCTGCATGCCTCGTCTCTCTGTTTCGGTTGCTTCGATCGTTGTCGCCGTCGGTATGTCTGCCGGCTGCGAGATCTCGCCCAACGGCGACCTCGCCCAAACATTCCAGGGTCCTGGTTTCACGGACGAAGGGCTCACCGCCACGGTGCCCGAAAGCGGCGTGTTCGTCGTTGGTGCCACACGCCTCGTCGTCGCCGATGGTGACGAGCCAATCGAGCTGTTCAACGAGCGGATGGAGGCCATCAGCGACGCGCTCGAAGCGGGCCCGCCAGGGCTGGTTGGGTACTCCATCCGCCAGAACCTCTTCAGCCGTGGTGGCTATCGCACGGTCTCTGTCTGGGAGTCGCAGGACGCGCTGTGGGCCTTCGTCCTTGGCGACGCGCACTTCGCCGCCATCGAGGTCGCCGACCGCATCGGCGCGGAGGGAACGAAGGTCGTCCAGTTCACACTGCCGCCCGAAGAGCTGCCACCACGCTGGGATATGGTGATCGAAAAAACCGACACCGATGGCCGTGCCGCCTACTGAGTCAGACCGGCCGTCTTTCGACGAAAACATCAACAACCAGGGTACATCAATGAAGGCTTTGATTATCGCCTCGCTGCTTCTCGTCGGCGTCGGCTGTGGCGCTCCGCTTCAAGCTGAGCCGTTTGAGTGTCCACCCGACGATTCGGTGCCCCGCTACAGCGAGCTCACCGCGATTCCAACGTGCATCGTGTGCCATGCCAGCTCGTTGACGGGAGCAGCCAGAAACGGAGCACCAGCGCCGATCAACTACGACACCGCCGAGGAGGCGGGGCGGGCCTCGATCGTGGGCCTGTCTGCAATGGAACGCGGCGCCATGCCGCCGGGCGGGCCCCCCGACGAGAGCGAGATCAATCAATGGAAGGTGTGGTCTGAATGCGGAAAACCAGAATGAAAAACATATACTCCTTTATGGTCTTCAGCAGTGTCGTCAGTGGTTGCGGCCCTGGCAGTATCCCTCCCGACGAAGGGGTCCTCGAAGCCGTCGCCAACATCCTCGACAAAGACGCCGAGGCCTTTGCGTCGACGGCGATCGTCGTCGATGACACCGGCGCGGTCGATATTGAGCGGTTCCTCGACAATGACCTGTCATCAGCGGGCACCATCGATGCCCACCACGATGTTGCGCTCGTTCCTCTGACCCAGGAGCGCCTGCTCTTTGTGCAGGTCGTCGATGGACAGGCAGTCCTCGCGGCGGTTTTGCCCGAGCCTGGGGCTGGTCGCGGGACCAACGATGTCCTCGCCGAGCAGTATCAAGCCGCCTGGAACATTGCAGACCGCGACGCGCGCAGTGACAGCCTCACCGGCGCCTTCGCCGTCAACGGCCGCTACGTCGACCCGACGATCGACATCAACGGGCGTCCTGCGCTCGTCGACCACATCGACGGGTGGCTGAGTCAACAGAGCACTGCGGTGATTGCGCCTGTTGGTGGCGTTGAGCAACGCGGAAACATCGCCACCTTCGCGTGGGAGATCACCGGCGCCGGATTGGCCAACGGCGTCGGACTCGACGTTGCTCTTCGCAGTGAAGACGGCGAACTCACGTTTGTCGCGGGCTTCTTCGGCGAACGGTGAGGCTTTGGGCGGATGCCGCACAACAGTGAGTGCCGCGAAATGAAAAACCGGGTGCGTTGTGCACCCGGTTCTTCAGCACGCAGCAGTGGCCATGGTGCTTCGTCTCAGAAGGTGTTCTTCGTCGCACCAGAGGTCGCGAACGCGATCATCTGCTCGGCGGCCTCGATGGCGACGTTGACTTGAGCCTCAAGCGTCGATGCGCCCAGATGCGGCGTGGCAATGACATGCTCCCGCGCGAACAGCGGGTGGACTTTCGCTGGCGGTGTTTGGCACACGGGCAAGGCCGAGGGCACCAAGGTGGCTCGCGTTGCCTGCGGCCCTCGAGCTCACGCCGGCGGAGAGCCACTACATCGACGTCGCCACCATCCCCGGCGATGGCCGCGTGGTGTTGCTCGGCACGTACGAGGGCATGAAGAGCCCGGTGCCGTATGCGCAGCCGGTCACGTACCTGCACGTGCGCCTGCGTGCGGGCGAAGCGTGGCGGTACGAGCCGGCCGGGGGCCACGACGTCGCCTGGCTCGCGGTCAGCGAGGGCGCGCTGCGCGTGGATGGCCAGACCGTGCGCCGCGAGATCGCCATCTTTGAAGATGCCAGCGAAGATGCCAGCGGCGACCAAAGCGCCATCGACGTCGTCGCCGCTACCGATGTCGAATTGATCGGCGGGGAAGTTTCCCCGCCCACCCCTCAAGAGACTCGCCTCGGCGACAAACCCCAAAGCGGGTTTCTCTTCGAGGCTCAATTCGACCGCTTGCGGTCGAATTCATATTGATATTCATGGGGTTGGCGGAACGCCAACTCCATGGTGCGCCCGGCATGGGCGCGGAGAGGGAGGTGAAAGTCCACCGGGGGCCCTGACGACGGGAACCCCACACCTATGAGGCAAAGAGCCCTTCCGCGAGGCGGGTTCAATGGAAG
>JBIKRQ010000122.1:0-15833 GCA_044349155.1 Myxococcota bacterium | reverse complement strand
CACGTTCGTTGTGTTTTGTCCGCCTTCGGGCTTCGTTGGCGACCACGACGTCGTGCGCGCGACAGCGTCGGCAATCCACGAGTCCAACGCTTCATCGACCTGCATCGTTGTTGCCTTTGCCTACAGAAAACGCAGCGGCATGACCTTCATCGATGGTGCTTCCACCGCGACCTGGTAGCGGCGGTCCTCGAGCAGCTCGATGAATTCGACGAGGTCGTTGGCGCGCTCGAGCAGCACCAGCACCCGCGGTTCCCACTCGATCGACATGAACTGGCCCGACGCAAACCCGCAGGGCACCGGTGTGCCGCTGGCGCTGTTGGTGGGCGCAAACACACCAGGTGCCGACGACAGCTTCAGCACGAGCAGGCCGCGCTTGTAGCACCAGAAGGTCTGCGACGCCGTCGACACCCGCGCAGTGTGCAGTGTCGACGGCGCCAAGCTCAAGTCACGGTGCAGCAGCGGTCACATCACCGATGCAGCGCCTTCAAACGCGGTCAATGCGTGCGCCGAGGGCACGCAGGCGGCCTTCGATGTTGGCGTAGCCGCGATCGATCTGCTGGGCGTTTTGGATGACGCTCTTGCCGTCGGCGACGAGGGCCGCGAGCAGCAACGCCATACCGGCGCGAATGTCGGGCGACGACATGGTCTGCCCATACAGCTTCGCGGGGCCTTCGATGATGCAGCGGTGGGGGTCGCACACGGTGATGCGCGCCCCCATGCCGATGAGCTTGTCGACCCAGTACAGGCGCGACTCGTACATCCACTCGTGAATCAACACGCTGCCCTTACAGCGCGTGGCGAGCACGACGGCGATCGAGATCAAGTCGGCGGGAAAGCCCG
Organism: Myxococcota bacterium; assembly: GCA_044349155.1. Lineage (GTDB taxonomy): Bacteria > Myxococcota > UBA727 > UBA727 > VGSZ01 > VGSZ01. Next base: position 14,993 of record JBIKRQ010000122.1, on the reverse strand, counting down.
GCCACGGTGCGTCGTGGATGCGGGCAATCGCCCCGTGCAGGCCGTGTTTGACCTCGAGCTCCTGGTCCTGGGGGACGAAGATGTCGTCGCCGCGCGCCTCAAACGTCACGCCCAAACGCGCAAAGGCGAGGGCGGTGATCTTGTGGTCTTCGGGTCGCGCTTTTTGGATCAACAGCGGCGACTTCGTCATCGCGGCGAGCGCGATGAACGAGCCCACCTCGAGGTAGTCGGGGCCCACGTCAAAGCGCGCGCCCTTCAGGCTGGTTTGGCCTTCGACGACGAGGGTGTTGGTGCCGATGCCCTCGATGCGTGCGCCCATCGCGACGAGCAGGCGACACACGTCTTGCACGTGGGGCTCGCTGGCGGCGTTGCGAATCACGGTGGTGCCGCGGGCGAGCGAGGCCGCCATGACGACGTTCTCGGTGGCCATCACGCTCATCTCCTCGAGGAAGATGTCGGCCCCTGTCAGCCCGTGGGGGGCTTTCATTTCGTAGCGGTCGGGAAACACCTCGATCAGCGCACCGAGTTGCTGCAGCGCTGAGATGTGCGTGTCGACGGGACGACGACCAATGCGGTCACCGCCGGGCACGGGCAACGTGCAGCTGCCGACGCGAGCGAGCAGTGGCCCAGCCAGCGCAAAGCTGGCGCGCATCTGCCGACAGAGTTCTTTTTGCGGCGTGGTGTGCGCGATGGTGTGCGCGGTAAACGCGAAGCGGTTCTTCGTCTCCTCGACGACGACAACACCGAGGTCCTGCAGCAGGCTGATCATCGTCTGCACGTCGCGGATGCGGGGCACGTTGCCGAGCACCACGGTCTCGTTGGTGAGCAGCAAACACGCGAGCAGCGGCAGGGCGGCGTTCTTGTTGCCTTCGACGGTGATGCTGCCCGACAGCGGCGCGCCGCCCTCGATGATGAAGGTATCCATGGTGTTGGCGACTCCGACGAAAAGGAAGTTGGGGAACGGTTGCTAGCACCTGTGTCGCCGACGACAACGACAGAGCACACCGCGTTGTTTCCGCCACTTCAGATCGCGTGACCGCCGTCGCCATGGCAGCCTCCGTCGATGCCGATCGCGAAGAAGTCCCGCCAGCAGGCCGCACCGAAAAAGAGCGCCGCGAAGAAGCCCACGGCCAAGCCCGCGAAGCCCGCGAAGAAGACCGCGAAGACCGCGACGACGAAGACCGCCACGACGCCGGTAGGCTGGCGCGCAGCGAGCCGCGCGGACCGCCGCCACGTCGTCGAGATGAGCCTCGCGCTGTTCGCCGAAGACCCCGGCACCTACACGCTCACCGCCCGCGATGTGGGCCGAACCCTGAGCCGTCTGGAGGCCGAGCCCGTGCGCGGGTGCGCCGTGGTCGCCGAAGCCGTTGTGGCGGGCCGCACCGTCGTCGTCGGCTACGCGCTGTTGTGCAGCTTTTGGAGCAACGAGCTGCGCGGCGAGGTCTGCACCGTCGACGAGCTGTACATCAAGCCTGTCGCCCGCAGCCTTGGACTTGGTTCGGGCCTCGTACAAAGTCTGGTGCAGCGTCGAGCGTTCTTCGAGCACGCCGTCGCCTTCGAGCTCGAGGTCACCGGCCGCAACACCCGTGCGCGCGCCTTGTACGAGCGCCTCGGCTTTGTCCCCCGAAAGAACGCCAGCCTGCGCTTGCTGCGCCCCTGACCTGCCTTGTCACACCCCACAGCGTCGTCGACAAAAGCAGCGGAGGTCTCCCATGCGCAAGAACCTGATCGTCGTTGGCATCGTCGTCGGCATCCTGGCGCTCGGGGCTGGGCTGGCGTGGGCGCTCGTCGCGGCAGCGCACTCGCCGACCAGCGCCAACCGCGCCGAGGCAGCGCCAGCAGCACGGGCAGCGCCAGCAGCCCACCCCTGAGCACCGACTGGGAGCATCGCAAACGGCTGTGACCACGGCCGCTTCGGCGACTTCGACAACGCAGTAGAAGACCGCATGCGTATCGTCGTCGCCCTCGCCCTCGTCGTGTCATGCGCCGCCCTCGCGGGTGGCCACGCCCGCATCCCCGTTGCACGCAAGGAAGCGAAGCCGGCGTCAGCGACGTCGCCATCACCAGCGTCGTCGTCGCCGCTCGCGACGGCGTGGATGAACCTGCCAACAAAAGGCAGCGCGTGCAGCGACAACGACCTCGGCTTCGACTACGGCGTCGAGGGCGGCATGCGGAGTTTCTACTGCCGCGCCCAGATGGTGATGCCGTGGATGACGTTTCGCGCCCTCGCTCCGGCGATCTTTCGCGCCGGCCCACACCCGACCAGTGGCGGCCTCGAGCTCGGCAGCAAGCGTGACTTCGGCCGCTACGACCCGGCCTTTGTTCGTTGGGCGAACGAACACCTGTGCCCAGCAGCCACCGACGACACGCTCCGGCGCATCACCCAGGACACCTACAACGCACAGGTCCAACACCTCGCGCGGGCGTACCACCTGATCGACCTTGTCATGACCGCGAACCCGGCGTGGATCACCAAAGAGCGCTCGCTGTACCCCGCCCTCGACGCCAAGGGCCTCGTGCCCGCACAACTCAACGTCGACGTCGTCACCGAGCCCTACTACTCGCTGCTGGGCTCACCCGACCAGGACTGGGGTGGCTTCGACCCGAACATTGTTCGCTCGGCGACGATGTGGTGGCTGCGTCGCCACGAAGACGGCACCGCCGCGCTCTGGCGCGAAGGGCTCGCAAAGCTCCTCGTCACCTACGACGCGGCGTGGTTGAAGTCGGCGAAGGCACCAGCAACCGCCCGCCTGCCACAGCGCTGAACCTGGCGGCGCTGCCCCTCAGCCCATCAGGCGCGACAACACCGCCGCCGTCACGTCGACGAGCGGCACCACGCGGCCGTAGTCGAGGTGGCGCGGGCCGATCACCCCAAGCACGCCCACGGCGCGACCGCTGCCCACCGTCGCCGTCACGACCCCTGCCGACGACAACACGCTGTCGCTGTTTTCAGCCCCAATGAACACGCGCACACCGGGCGCATCAGCGGCACCGTCGAGAATTTCGCGCACGCGTTGCTGTTCGTCGAGCACGCGCAACAGGTCCGTTTGTCGTCGTCGTGCATCGCTGTCGTCGTGGTCGACGATCAAATGGCTCGTGCCATCAACGTGCACGGTTGGGTCGGGCAGAAACGCGGCCACACCGCGCTCGCTCAAGCGCAGCAGTTCGGCTTCAACGGCACCCAGCTGCTGCCGCGTCGTCGACAACGCCTCGGTCAACACGCGCTGCCCTTCTTGCAGGGTGTTGCCAGCGAGCATCTCGGTGAGGCGCGCCGACGTCGCCTCGAGCACGACCGCCTGGGGCGCGCTGCCATGACGCCATTCGAGCAAACGGTTTTGCACGCGGCCTTCGATCGACACGGCGATGAACAGGATCGCGTCGTCGCGCAAACGCAGCAGCTCGACGTGGGCGACGCGATCGCTGGCCGGCGGTGGCGCGAGCACCACGCAGGCTTTTTGCGACAGGCGCGCCAACAACCGCGAGGCCTCTTTCAGGGCGTGGTCGACGCCGCCGGCCTCTTCGAGGCGGGTTTCGATCTCGCCTTGCACCTGGGGGGCTGGCGGCGAGAAGCGCACGAGGGAGTCGACGTAGTAGCGCAGGCCCAGATCGGTGGGCACGCGCCCCGCCGACGTGTGCGGCTGCGTGATCAAGCCCCGCTCCGACAGCGCTGCCAGCACGTTGCGCACCGTCTGGGGTGAGACCGACAGACCGGCGTGGTCGGCGAGCACCTTGCTGCCGATGGGCTCGCCCGACGAGATGTGCGCGTCGACGAGTGCTTGCAGCACTTGCCCTTCGCGGTCACTGAGGTCGTGCAGTTCGGCCATGGGTGGGGTGTAGCAAGCCGTGTCGGCCCGCGGGCGTCCATCGTCGCCGAGGAGCGTGGGCGCCTTCACTACAACGTGCGCAGCGCCGCCCACGCCTCGTCGAGGGCCACGCGCAACGACTCGAGTGCCACCTCGTCGCAGGGGGCTTCGTCGTGGCACAGCTGCTCGATCGCCCGGCCCAGCAGCACCACGCGGCTGGCCCCCAGGTTGGCGGCCGACCCCTTGATCGTGTGGGCAGCGCGGCAAGCCACCGCACTGTCACCGCGGCGCCACGCCGCCGTCAGCTCGGCGAAACGGTTGCGGCTGTCGTTTTCGAAGATGCCGACGAGCTGGCCAATCAGGTCTTCACCGGGCAGGGCCACGGTCTCGGCGAGGTGGCGCAGGCGGGCGATCGCAGCGGCGTCGAGGACGAGGTCGGTGGCATTCACGCGGGCAGCCTACGCGAGCGGGCACCAGCTGGACATGGCGGGCCACACCACCGCATCCAGTCGCGTCAGAATCGTGGCACCGGGATGAACGCACAGCGGCAAAAGGGATCTGGCGTTTGGCGGCGGAGGTGGCATACGTTCCGCGCATCTCGGACCGGGTGGTCCGGGAACAAATGGCCTGGTGGCCCCTCAGGAGTCGACCCATGAAGACGATCGCCGTCAAGTTCCTCGCCGTGTTCTCCCTCGCTGCCCTCCTCGGTGGCGTTGCCCTCACCGCCGGCTGCCCCGCCGCCGATGCTGGCGAAGGCGAAGGCGAGTGAGCTCGCCTCGGCAAGGCTGACTTTGGTCTGACTCTGCTGAGCAACGACGACGGGCCCTTTGGGCCCGTCGTTGTTTTTGGTGCAGGCGATTCCCGGCCGAGAGCGGCGGCACGCCTCATGACGTCGTGCAATGCGACGGCGACCGCGTCGAGCATCGACATGCTGCGTTGCCACGATGTGTGCGAGCGCCTACCCGCGGGGCATGCGCTTGACGATCAATGGCGAGACCCGCGACGTCGACGCCACCACCACTTCCCCGTTCTCCGTCGACGATCTGCTGCACCTGCTGCAGTTGCCCGCCGACCGCGTCGCTGTCGAACACAACGGCAGCATCGTGCGCAAGCCTCAACGCGCCGCGACAACGCTGAACGATGGCGATCGCCTCGAGCTGGTCACCCTCGTCGGCGGCGGCTGACCCGACCACACAAGACAACGCAAAGAACACGCCGCAGGAGTGCTCGATGACGACGACGAATGCCACCTCGCTTGCTGCTGATGCTCCCCTTGCTTTTGGCACCGGCGAAGGCGCTGTGCGGCTGTCGTCGCGCCTGATCGTCGGCACCGGCAAGTACAAAGACCTCGACGAAACCGAAGACTGCCTGCGCCGCTCGGGGGCCGGCATGGTCACCGTTGCGATCCGCCGTGTGCCCGTGGCAGCGCCAGGGGCGAAGACGCTGTGGGACGCCATCCCCGCCGAGATGCTCATCCTGCCCAACACGGCGGGCTGCTACACCGTCGACGACTGTGTGCGCACCGCCCACCTCGCGCGCGAGCTTGTCGGCGATGCCCGCGGCGGCCGCCTGGTGAAGGTGGAAGTGATCGGCGACGAGAAAACGCTGTTTCCCGACGTGGCCGCCACGATCGCGGCGACGGAGCGCCTCGTCAAAGACGGCTTCATCTGCTTGCCCTACGTGACCGACGACCCCGTGGCCTGCTTGCGCCTGCTGGATGTGGGGGCTTCGGCCGTGATGCCGCTGGCAGCACCGATCGGTTCGGGCCTTGGCATTCGCAACCCGCACAACCTGTCGATCATCCTGGAGCTGGTGGGCGAACGCGCGCCGCACGTGCCGGTGATCGTCGATGCGGGCGTTGGCGTGCCTTCCGACGCCGCCCTCGTGATGGAGATGGGTGCTGCCGGTGTCTTGATGAACACCGCGATCGCCCAGGCGAAAAACCCTGCCCTGATGGCCGAAGCGATGCGCGATGGCGTGCGTGCGGGTCGGGCGGCGTTTTTGGCCGGCCGGATGCCGATGAAGCGGTACGCCTCGGCCTCAAGCCCGATCGACGGCCGCTTCACCCGCTGAGTCGCCAATCAGCAACTCGGGCGCACAACGCCCGAAATCCTTCGTCTTTTCAAATCAGTTCACTGCTTCGACAACGGTCGAAACGGAGCTTGTTCATGCCCGCCAAGAAGACCGCAGCCCCAAAAACCACAGCGAAGAAGGCCACGAAGAAGGCTCCCGCGATCGCGGCGAAGAAGGCCGCGAAGAAGGCTCCCGCGAAGAAGGTCGCAAAGAAGGCTCCCGCGAAGAAGGCTCCCGCGCAGAAGGCCGCGATCGCGGCGAAGAAGACTGCGGCGAAGAAGCCCGCGGCGAAGAAGCCTGCGGCGAAGAAGCCTGCGGCGAAGAAGCCCGCGGCGAAGAAGGCGCCCGCGAAGAAGGCTCCCGCGATCGCGGCGAAGAAGGCCGCTGCTGCGAAGCCGGCACCGTCGACCACGCCGTTGGCGCTGCGGCTGGGTGTTTCGGGCGGCGTGTTTCACATCGACAACGCCCCCCATGGCTTTGAGCTGCTGATTCCGCCGGGCGTCGAGATCGGCATCGACCTGCCCGAGCAGCTTGGCGCCACCGACGCTGTCCTCGCGTTTGTGCAGGACCGCTCGCAGGTCGAGTACCTCGCGCAACGGCTGAAGAAGGCGCTGCCAAAGAAGAACGTCGACGGCGAGGTGCTGCTGTGGATCGCCTACCCCAAGGGCGGCAAGCGCACCGACATCAACCGCGACACCGGCTGGGACACGCTCACCGCGCAAAAGCTTGTCGCGGTGGCCCAGGTCGCCGTCGACGACGTGTGGTCGGCCCTGCGGTTTCGCCACACGTCAAAGACCACGCGCGTCGTTGGTTGACGTCGTCGCTGGTGTCGTCTGACGTCGTCAGTCGATGACTTTGGGCACGCGCACGGTGCCGTCGACCGGATCAAAGCCTGCACTGTCGCTCACGGCGGCGGTGCCAAGCACAGCGACATCGTCGTCGTCAGCGGGACTTGTTGCGTTGTGCAGGACGGCGCCGTCGGGGTGGCCGTGGGTCATCGGCGCGATCCCGGCGGTGTCGACGCTGCGCATCGAGTCGATGTGGCGCACGATGCTCTGCAGCTCGGGAACGAGGGCGCGCACCTCGTTGTCGTCGAGGGCGAGCCGAGCAAGGGCCGCCAACTTCTTCACCGTCTGCTCGTTCAAGCCGCTGTTGGTCATGCCTGAAGCAATAGCACTCACGGTGCAGGCGAGGGTGCCGGCGCAGGCGTGACCGCAAAGGCCGCGACGACGACCACGACCACCGCCAGCACCACCACGACGCCAACCGCCATCGCCACCAGCTGCCACGCCGGCCGCGCTGCGGGTGCTGTGGTCGCGTAGACGTAGTGGGACTGCGTGACGTCGCGCGGTGGCGCCGGCTCGTCGTCGACGCTGCGGTGCGGCTCGATCGTGAACTGCGTGGGCCCACCGGCGTCAAAGTCGTATTCGTCGCCTTCGTCGTCGTTGTCGTCGCTGTCGTCGTGGTGCTGGTCACGCAGGTGATCGGGCAGCACGAGCGAGACCACGGTGCGCTCCACCGCGGCGCTGTTGTCGTCGTCGCTGTCGTCGTCGTCGCTGTCGTGGTTGCTAACGGCGGTGAGCTGGGGACGCTTGACGTTGAACTCGGTCGCGTCAGACAGCGCGGGCGTATCCGCTGTGGTCGCCTGCGGTGCGTCGAACAGGTCGCCTTCGTCGTCGTCGTCGTGCAGCGCGGCGCTCTCGTCGTCGGCACTCTCGTCGGCGGTGAACAGCGGGCGCGTGACAGCCGTGACCTCGCGCGGCAACGACCGGGCGTCGGTGCGCGTGCTGGTGGGCCGGGCGCGCTGTGGCAACTGTGCCAGGTCGCGTTCGCTCTCGTCGTCGACTGCCATGGCGGTACCGTCGGCGTGGCACGGCGCGTCGTCAACGGTCACTCGGCGGAGGGTGACAGATCCCCGCGCCGCAGCAGTTCGGGAACCGGCCCACCAGCGACGGTGTCCACCTCTCGATGCTTTTCGGCGCTAGCCTCCACCCCGTGAACGACCCGGCCCCTGCCTCCACGCCTCGGCCCGCTGCGGTGCAGCCTGCGGCCACGCCCCATTCGCCCCATGCGCCCCATTCGCCCCATGCGCCCCACGACGGTGCTGAAGAAGCCCTCGCCCTGCGCGCCGCTGCCGGCGACGACGCCGCCTTCGACGCCCTCGTCACGCTGCTTGGCGGTCGCGTGTTCGCTGTGGCCCTGCGGTTGCTGAACGATCGCGGCGAAGCCGAAGACCTCGCGCAAGAAGTGTTCGTCGCGCTGCACCAGCACCTGCCGTCGTTTCGTGGCGAAAGCCGGCTGTCGACGTGGGTGTACCGCATCACCCACAACCGCGCGCTCAACCGCTTGAAGTTCCTCAAGCGCCGCCGCCACAACCACCACGCCGACCTCGACGACCCCGCCGTCGGCCGCGGTGTGTCCGACCCCGACACGGGTGCCGGCGAATCCCGCGATCCCGAACGCCGCATCGGCACCCGCGCGCTGTCCGGCATCCTCGAGCAGCACCTGCGCGAGCTGCCCGAAGAACAGCGCACCCTTGTGATCCTCCGCGACCTCGAAGACCTGTCGTACGAAGAAATCGTCGACGTCACCGGCCTGCCGCTCGGCACCGTCAAGTCGCGCCTGCACCGCGCCCGCGCCGAGCTCGCCGCGCGCCTGCGCCCCCACCTCAACGACCTTCCCTGATTTTGACCACCTTGGAGCGACCATGACCACCGCCACCCACACCGACGACGACATCCGCGCGCTCTTTGGCGAGCACCTCGACGGCACCCTCGACGACGCCACCATGCTGCTCGTCAACGAAGCGTTGTCGACGCGCCCCGAGCTCGCCGCCGAGTACCGGGCCCTCAGCGAAACCGTGGCCGCCCTGCACGCCCTGCCCCGCATCGAGGCCCCCGCCGACCTCGCCGCCCGCGTGCGCGCCCGCCTGGGCGACGACACACCCGCCCTCAACACACCGGCTGCCAACGACAACGTGGCCGCAGCACCGTCGTGGTGGAGCACGTCGCGCGTCGCCACGGGCATTGCCAGCTTTGCCGTCGCCGCTGCGGTCGCCGGGGTGTTTGTCACCGCCTCGCCCCGCACGATGCCCGGCGCCGCCGACACCGGCATGATGGGCGCCGCGGTCGTCGACAACGCCGTCGTCGTCGAATGGTCGGGCCCGACGTTCAACACAGCAGCACTGCTCGACGTGGCGCAGACCGCCGGTATGGAATTCCGCCCCGACACGCGCGAGTTCGTCGGCAACCGCGCCACGACCGCCGCCTTCTTCGTCGAGCTGAAGGGGCTGGCGGTGAGCATGGGCGGCGACCTGCAGGGCCAGGTGCCCCAGGGCGCCGACCTCGTTGTCGTTCGTCTCCGCTGATGGGTCGATGGCCACAGCGTGGCCTCACGTTGCATTGCGCTGCTGCCCCGCGTAGGAGCACACCGGAATAACGAAATCGTTACGGTGATATCATGCGCGCGCCTGCTGGCTTTCGTCTGCTGCCTGAGCTCGACCCGGCCCGCGCGATGGGCATCGGGCCCACCAGCCATCCTGAGGCCGACGAGCGGTCCCTGCGCCACAACGCCCGCGGCTCGATGCGCGCCCGCCGCGGCATCACGGGCATCGCCGCCGTCGCTGCGATGCTGAACGTGGTGTGCTCGCTGCTCGCCTGGCACGTCGGGGGTATTGCCTGGTGGCAGCATGCGCTCGTGGTGGTGCCCACGCTCTACTTCATGTGCATCTGCATCCACGACGGCTGCCACTTCATGCTCACGCCCTGGCGCGCGCTGACCGACGCTGTGGGCTTTTTGCTGTCGCTGTTCTTGTTCATTCCGTTTCCGCTGTTGCGCGCGTCGCACCTGGCGCACCACCACCACTTCGGCACCGACCGCGACCCGGAGTCGGTGGTCTACGGCGCTCGGTGGTGGCAGCTGCCCGTGCGCCTGCTGCGTGTGCCGGCGTTCTACTTCCGCGCCTGGAGCGAGCTGCGAGCTGGCCAGCGCCTCGTCTGCGTGCTCCATCTGTGTGTGTGTGTGGGTGTGGTCGCGGCCCTGGGCGTCGACGTGATCGCGGGCGTGGTGGTGCCAGCGCTGCTCACGATCGCCTGGTTCGGCGCCACCACCGTCTACGCCCCGCACGCCGAGACCGCCCCCCGCTGGATGCCCTGGCTCACCGGCCACAGCGGCTACCACTACGAGCACCACCGCAACGTTGCGGTTCCCTACAACCAGTACTGGGAGCTGCGCTGGCGCGACCTGCAGGTGGGCCTCTCCGAGGAGAACTGGCGCGGAGAAACCCGCGTGCTCGGCCTCTTGAACGCCCCGCTCTCGCAGCTGTTGCGGGGTACGTCGGCAACGTCATCTTCGTCGTCGCCGGCGTCATCGTCGTCGGGGCTGCCGTGCTGACCACGCTGCGAGACGCACTGGGCGACCTGCCCGCGTTTCACCGCGACCCGCTGGCCACACTCGCGCATCGTGCCCCGCCAGGAGCGTCATCGCGGCTGCGGCTGGGGCCGTCGACGTGGTGCATCAGCAACGCCGCAACCGCCGCGACCGTGCTCAAAGACCCGCGTTTCGTGAAAGCACCGGCGGCGTTGGGCCCGCTGCAAAGCTTGCCAGCACTCACCGCGCTGCAGGCCGTGATTGGCGACAGCCTGCCAGTACTCGACGACACCGCCGCCGAACGTCGCCGCGCCCTGGCCCCCGTGTTCGCCGATGCCCACACCGCCGTCGCCAACACCGACGTCTCCGTGCTGCGCGCGCGCCTGCACACGCTGGTCGCCGAGTGCCGCACCGACCACGTCGACATCTACGCCATCGTCGCCCGCCTCGTCGTCGAAGGGGTGCTGCACACGTTCTTTGGCGACCGCTGTGTCGACTGGTCAGCCGAGATCGCCGACGTGATCGACAGCGGCAACGAAGCCCTCGACGTCGTCGCCAAAAGTGCGTTGCCGTGGGCGCTGTCGTGGCCGCTGCCGGCACCGCGCGCGATCCAGCGGGCACGCGCCACACTGCTGGCCTTCGCGGCCCGGGCCGTCGACGCCATGGCGAGCGATGCACGCTTTGCGCGGGTGACCACCATCGACCGCGCCGCACTCCTCGACGAGGTGCTCACCCAGCTGGTGGCCGGCACCGAAACCACGGCGCTGTCGATCTGTTGGACGCTGGTGTGGCTGCAGCGGTCGTCGTCGTCGTCACCGTCGTGGCTGGAGGCGATCCGCGCGCAAGGCGACGTCGCCCAACCACACCTCGGCGGTGATGACCCGCTGTCGTTGTGCCTGCGCGAAAGCCTGCGCCTGTCGCCACCGTTTTGGCAGACGCCGCGGGTGGCGAGCGAGGACATCGTCGTCGACGGCCACGCGATTGCTGCCCACAGCTTTGTGATGGTGTGCCTGTACCTCGCCAACCGCGACCCGGCCCTCGGCGAGCAGGTCGAGGCCTTCGTGCCCGACCGCCCACGCATCGCGCAGCCGCTCACGTTTGGTGTGGGCCCACGCTCGTGCATCGGTGCGCGCCTGTCGTTCGTGACCGCCCACCGCGTGCTGCACACGCTGCTGCGTGACTTCGACGTCGTCATCGACAACGACGCCGCCCCCGCGCGGCCGCTGATCTTCGGCCTGAAACGCGAGGGCGGCTTTCGCGCAGCACTGCACCGGCGCTGACGTCGAGGTCAGTCTTGCTCGGCGGGGTACCTGAAGGCCGTGAGCCTCGGCGACACCCCAAAGCGGGTTTCTCCTCGAGGCTCAGGGAAACATCTTGCCCAGCAACGTGTTGTTGCAGTTCCCTGCCGCGGACGGGTCCTGACACGTGTTCGACGTGCCGCAGGTGACGCGGCCCGCCGAGCCACAAGCACGGCGCGCACACGTTGACGTGGTCACGAGGTTGTCGCTGCCAACACCGCTGCAGGCCGAGTTCTGCCGAAACAACGACACGCTCAGCCCACTCACATCTGCAGAGGCGAAGGTCCCGTCGGCGAAATCGGCTCCTGTGAGGGTGCCGGTCGCAACGTCTGCGGCCGCCAACGCATCCAGCTGCGTCGTCGTGACCGAGCTGTCGACGATCGCTCCGGTTGGCACGGTGCCATCGGTAATCTGCGTCGTCAGCACACTCGCCACCCGCAGTGTGCCTGCCGTGATGCTGAGCCCCGTGCCGACGGCGTCGATGGTGCCGTTGTCGACGCCGTCGGCGATGCCTGCTGGCACGTCGACGAGGTTCGCAAAGGCGATGCTGACGGCGGTTGCACGCTGCACAAGTTCAGCAGGCAACACGGCACCGAGCGTATTCGCTGTGGCAGCAGACGCCGCACTGCTCGCACTCAACGCCTGCACCGCCGCGAACACCGGGCCGAGCTGCGCTTGCGCCGCCACACCATCAATCGTGACGTCGACGGTGACCGCCGCACCACTGTTGAGTAGCGACGCCACCGGTGTGAGGTCGAGTTCGAATTCAAAGAGGCCGTCGATCACCGACGTGGATGGCACCGTGGTGCTGAACAGCGACGCGCCGCCGTCATCAACGACGTCGACGTTCACCTCGAACACGCCATCGGCGTGGTTGGCGAGTTCGCCGTCGACGATCACGACCTGCGCCATCGCCGTCGACGACCACAGCGCGCACAAGAGAGCGACATACTTGTTCATTGGTCCACCACCAATTTGCCGATGGCCGTGCCAGAACAGGTTGCGCCGTTCAGCAGATTGCACTGCAACCCGTCGCACGAGGTCCGAAGCCCCAGGTTGCCGCAGCCAGGCGTCCTGCAGGTCTGCTGTGTCGACAACTCGCTGCCGCACCCAACGGGGAGCTGAAAGATCGTGACCGTTTTCGCTTCGGTCACCGTGACGTCGGCCGCCAGTCGCGCGCGGGTCAAGGTGCCATCAGCAACGTCGGCAGCTGAGATGGTCCCGTCGGCAACCTTCGCCGCGGTGACCGAGCCCGACACGAGGCGACTGCCATCGACAGACGCCGTGGCCAGTCGAGCACCGTTGACCGTCGCGATGCTCAGCGTGCGCGCCGAAATGGCGAAGTCAGCACCCGCCGTGGCGTCGGTGCCCTGGTCGCCATCGGCGATCGCCGCCGCCACGCCGCTGATGTTGCCAAACGCCACTGGCGGACCAGCGGCAGCCCCAAGCGCGGTGCGCGTGGCGACGTCGGCGGCAGTCACACCGTTCAGCGACGTGGCGCTCGCGGCGGAGGCGACGCGCTGCGCATGGACCGCTGCTTGTGCAGCAAACAAGCGCGCGAGCGGCAGTGCCGACAGTTCGTCGCCATCCACGACCAGCACGAGCTCTGCCTCGGTTGGCACCTCCGTGGGAAGTGCGCTTGCAGCACCAACATCGACCGCCAGCACACCGTCGACGACGACGACAGCCGGCTGCGTTTCGGTCCACAGCACGGTGGTGTTGTCGACGAGGCGCAGCTCGATCGACACGAGTCCGTCGACCGGGCCGTCGGCGTCTTCGATGACCGCCGCGAACGGAAAGGTGTTGGCGTTCGCTGCCATCGACCACAACGCAAGGAGAAGCGGGAAGATGCTTTTCATTTGAACACCGCGGCGCCCGCGGGCGTGTTTGCGCAGGGACTCGTCGACGCCGCGCCGCACTCGCCGGTGCAGGTTCGTCGTCCGTTGACGGGGTTGCCGTTGATGTTCCCAAAGATGCAGACCGCGCCTCCGGTGAACGTGCACGTCGACGATGTCGTCAATGTGCCGACCGCCTGCGTGCAGCTCGACTGGGTCACGGTGAAGAGCTGCGTGCGTGTGTTGCTTGCGCCGAAGTGGCGGCTGACCAGGGTGCTTGCGGCGACCTTGCTCAGGGGCAGTGTTTCGCTGAAATCGCCGCTGGTGATGGTGCCGTTGGCGATCTTGGCGCTCGTGACGGCCCCCGTGGCGAGGTCGGCAGCGGTGATGCTGCCAATCTGCCCTGCGGTGAGGCTGCCGTTCTTCAACGACAACACGCCGTCGACGAACGTAAACGTGGCCGCGTCGGGCGTGAACGCCAGGCCCTGGTCGCCGTCGGCAAACGCCGCGGGAAAGCCCGTGATGTTGCTCAGGGGGATGGCGAGCGCACCGGCGGTGGCGAGGTCGGTGAGCGTGACCGGGTCGGTGACACTGCCCACGCTGTCGGCGCTCTCGGCGACGTCGGCCACATCGGCGCGCTCGGCGTACAGCGTAAACGGCCACGACGTGCGCAGCGTTTGGCTGCCGAGGTTTTCGCCGTCGACGGTCACGTCGAGTTCCAATGCGTCGCTGCCGTTGACGAGCAGGTCGACGATCAGGTTGCCGTCGGTGACGTCGAAGCTGCTGTCTTCGACCTGGTCGATCACCGTGCCGCCGTCGCGCACCACGAAGATGATGGGCACGAGCCGATCCACCGGACCGGCGCTGTCGACGAGCTGGCCCGCCCACGTCACCGATTCGAGCGGCGCGCTGCCCGCCTGGGCCGGCAGTGCCACGCCCAGGGCTGCAGCAAGCACAGCAGAAAAAAGCAGAAGTGCCCGCATCAGTTCCCCCCGACAACGCCGCCCACGACGGGCCGCAAGGTGTAGCGCTCACCGCGAACCACCAGCGGGGCAGTGCCGCCCACAAGACCGCCGGTGAGCGTGAAGCGCGACGACTGCAGGCGCGTACGGCCTGGTCCAACCTGGACGCGCAGCGACGGCGCAATCGGTTCGCCTTCGCCTTCGCCTTCGCCCTCGCCCTCGCCCTCGCCTTCGCCCTCGCCTTCGCCTTCGCCTTCGCCCTCACCGGGCTCGCCCTCGCCCTCAGCGTCCGTGGGATCGATGCAGGTGCCCGATGGGCCGCAAATCTGGGTGTCGCTGCAATCGGCGTTGGTGTCGCACGTGCCTGCAGCGCCGTTGCAGCCGGCGGTGAGCATCAAGAGCGCAAAGCCGTAGCCTGCGGTTCGCTTCAACATGTGTGGTCCCCTCTGACATGTGGGTGATAGCGCGCTCCGCAACAGCTGCCAAGCGTTCGCCTCAGGCGGCCTTCGCCTCGCGAAAGGCCCGCAACCCTGCCGCGGCTTTGCCCTGGACGGTCTTTTTCAGCATCGGCGACCAGCCCATCAGCAGCCCCGGCAGGCCCAGCGCTTGCCGGCTCCAGGTCCAGAAGTCGAAGTGGTCTTTGTGCTCGACGAT
>JBIKRQ010000498.1:0-4299 GCA_044349155.1 Myxococcota bacterium | reverse complement strand
GGCGTCGTCGGTGGTGGCGTTGCCGGCGCAGCAACGGCGCCCGCGTCGGCCAAGCGCAACGACGCCCGCGGACGTGCAGAAGCCCAGCTCGCCGAGGGCAACCGCTTCTACCAGGTGGGCCGCTTCGACGACGCCCTCGGCATGTACAAGGCCGCCCTCAACAACGATCGCGCGTACGCGGTAGCGCACCGGGCCAAGGGCTCGGCCCTCGCCAGCAACAAGCGCTACGACGAGGCCGCCGAGGCCTACCGCGACTACCTCGCCCTCGAGCCATCAGCGATCGACGCTGCCGACATCAAAGAAGCGCTGGCTCGCCGTGGCCTTGCTCCCGTCACCGGAGGCGACAATGGCCGCTGAGCCTGAGCCTCCTCGTCGTCCCACGGGCTCGATCCCGCTGTCGTGGGCGGTCCCCGCCGAGGCCGTCACGTCGGGCGGTCCACAGCGGCAGTCGTCAAAGCCGGTGATTGCGGTCGTCTTTGGCGCCATCGCCGCCGTGGGCTCGATCGCTGCCCTCGGGAGCTTTGCGTCGTCGTCGTCGTCGTCACCCGCAGCAGCCGTGGCGCCGGCACCCACACCCACACCCACACCGCCGCCAGCACCCACAACGCCGCCAGCACCCACACCGCCGCCAGCACCCGCCCCGGTGCCGGCACCTGTCGTCGTCGCGCCGGCGGTACCACCACCCCCCGAGCCAGCCCCCGTGGTGCAGCCGGTGGCCACCGCCGAGGCCGCCGCTCACGCCGTCACGCCTGCCGCGCGTGCTCGCGCCCGCCAGCTCATCCAACGCGCGCGCGTGCTCGCCAAAGGCGGCAAGGTCCCCGAGGCCCACACCGTCGCCGAGCAGGCCGTTGTCGCCGACCCCGACTGTGGCGAGTGCTGGAAAACCGTGGCCCTGTTGCGCAAAAAGACCGGCGACCGCGCCGGCGCCACGATCGCGAAGGCCCGCGCCACTGCCCTGGGCGATGACGACACACCATGACGCGCGGCGTCGTTGATGAAGTTGACCTCGTCCGGAAGCGCGCCATACTGCACGGCATGCGTGTAGGACATGTGGTTGCATTGCTGACGTGCCTCGTCGCGGCAGCCCCGCTGCAGGCGGCACCGCCGGCCGATAGTGGTCCGTGGCTGACCGCCCTGGGTACGGCGTACGTCCTGCTCGATCTCAGCACCGGCGACCTCGACGGCGACGGCCGCGACGAAACGGTGGCCTGCTACCGCGAAGACCTCGCCACCACCGACCAAAGCTCCGGCGTCGTCGTGCTGCAGGGCAAGGGCGCCGATCTCAAGCCGGTCTTTCACGTCCAGCTGTACCAGGCGATGTGCGAGAAAGTCCGCGTCAACGGCCGCAAGCTCGGCGTGCTGTTGTCGTCGGGGGCGCAGCAGTTGGTGTGGACCTACGGCGAAGACCTGTTCTTCCGCGGCGACAAGCGTGCCCTCGTCGAGCTCAAGGGCGTGGCGGCCACGTCAACCACCGGCAGCGGCAATGCGCCGGCGCGGGCGTTCGACAACGACCTCACCACGTCGTGGGCAGAGGGCGCTGAAGGCACCGGCATCGGCCAGAGCATCACGGTCAAGCTCGACCGCGCCCTCGACGTCGGCGCCGTGGGCATTTTCTGCGGCAACGGCGGCGGGCAGCGGCCCTTCTTCGACCACAACCGCCTGCACCGCGGCAGCGTCGAGGTCAAAACCGAGGCCGACCTCGGCGACGAAAGCGCCGGCTTCGACTTCTCAAGCCTTGGCATCGACTCGATCGGTGATCGCGTGGAGTTCAGCTGCGAAAACCGCCCCGAGGTGACCTACGTGCACCTGGGCAAGCGCGGCGTCGTTGAACTCACCATCCGCATCGACAGCGTCTACCTTGGCGACAAGAAGGACGACACGCACATTGCCGAAGTCGAGATCGTGCCGCGCCTCGCGCGCAACCAAACCCTCGACAAGGCCACGCCGACCAAGAAGCCGAAGACTGCGGCAACGAACACCGACGACGCGCCGGCTGCCAGCGACGTCGATGTCGACAGCGCGACCACCAAGCTCGACGACGGCGGTCGCGGCATTACCGTTGAAGACGACCTGTGACGTCGCGGAGAGAGCGATGAGCAACGCTGAAAAAACCGTGATGTTCGCGCTGCCCAACATGATGACGGGCCAGCTGGCCTGCGTCGCCGGGTCGGCAGCGGGCCGTTCGTGGGACCTGTCGGCGGGCACGTTCACCATCGGCCGCCTCGAGGAGCACGACATGTCGCTCCCCCAGGAGCCCGGCATTTCGAAGCTGCACGCGAAGATCATCGGCCAGGGCGACCGGTACCTGATCACCGACTGCGAAAGCCGCAACGGCACGCTGCTCAACGGCGAACTCATCCAGCGCGCCGACCTCTACGACGGCGACGAAATCCGCATTTGCGGCTGTGTGCTGCGCTTCACGCAAAAGGGCGGCCCGCTGCGCCCTCGTCCTCGCGTGACCGAGCCCATCGCCGCGCCCGCGCCCGCGCCGCCTCCTGCACCTGCGCCCGCACCTGCACCGGCGTACGAGCCTGCGCCGTCGTTCGTGGCGGCAGCAGAGCCGATGCCGTCGTCGTCGTCGTCACCGCTGCGCACCCTGGCGGCGTGGTACGGGGCTGGCCTTGCTGCTGCGTTGCTGGTCGGATCGATCGCCTCGGCGACGCTGCTCGCCACGACACCGCCGCCAGCACCCCCAACACCCCCAACACCGCCTGTGGTCGCCGCCGCCGTGGTCGCGCCGCCGGTTGTTGCGCCGCCCATTGCCCCTCCGGTTGCGCCCACCGTCGTCGACGCGGGCGTCGTGCCCGTCGAGCAGGTGGCCGCTGCCGAAGCCGCCGCGGCTGTCCCCGAGTTGGCCGATTCGCCGCCCGCACCCGCACCAGCACCCGCGCCGAATGCCACTGAAACGAAGCCAGCCGCCACCAGTTCGACGTTCTCGGCAACTCCCGAGGGAGGACGCAGCGAGAGCGTTCGCACCAAGACGGGCGGCCGTGTGCGCACGGTGGAGGTCGCCGATGGCGCCAGCGTGTCGCGTGGCGCGGTGCTCGTGACCTTCGAAACGGGGGCCGACGCCGACGAAATCGCCACGTTGCAGGACCGCATCTCGAGCCTCGAGGCGGTTGAAGGTGACGAGGCCAAGCGTGACCTGAAGACGGCGAAGGCGCGCTTGGCGGCACTCGAAGCCGGGCAGAAAGCGCAGCCCATCACCGCCGGAATCGATGGGCGCTTGAGCGGGTTCAGCGTCGCCGTTGGAGCTGTGCTCAAAGCCGGCGAGGTCGTGGGCACGATCGCCGACGGCGAAGTCCCGACCCGCGTGCGTGTCACTGTTCGCGGAGTCACGCCGAAGTCGGGGCAGCAGGTCACGCTCACGCTGAAGTCGGGTGGCACGGCGACAGGCTCGGTGGCGTCGGTGAGCGGCAAGAACGTCGTCGTCGACACCGGCACCACCGCCGCCGCCGCCGTGTCGAGTGTCAGCTTCTGAACGCGTCTACGCCGTAGCGCGATGGCATCAGTCGTCGAGCCGATTCTGCCGCCTCGCACGGGATGCGAGGCCCTGAACATGAACATCGACGACAAGAGCGAGGCGCTCCAGGCACATGCGCAAGCGGTCCTGAAACCGCCAGTCACCATCGTCATCGTGGAACTCCTGGTGGCGCTTGCCGCTGGGTTGGGTGTGTTCTTCGTGGTGTTGTTCGGGCCAACCGCGGTGGTTGGCGGGTGGGGCGGCGTCGTGGGAGCCGTGGGCGCCGTGGGCGTGACGTTCACGCTGTTTTGGTTGACGGAACGACTCGACAAGCGCTCCTTTCGGGTGGTTGTCACCAGTGATGGCGTCGTCGTCGAAGACTGGCGGCGCCGCACGGCGCAGTTCACCCACCACGACTGGGTGGAATGCTCGCTTTCGCTGCGATCATTCGTTCAGAGCGCGTTCGGCCCGACCTTCATGTGGAATGCCCGCGCGCGCCATCCGCCGCTGCTGCACTTCAAGCATCCGCCGGTGTCGTTGCAGCTGCAGACGTTCGTGTCGCGCCTCTGGTACGGGCGTCTTGCAAGCGACAGCTGGTCTGCCCTCGATGACGTTGTGGTGGCGCTCGCTGCGATGACAGAGGCAACGCGGGCAAAGGCGACGCTTTCAAGCCTCCTCGTCGCTGTTCGCGCGCTGCAGGATGACGCGACGGCCTTCGATCGGTCGCGCGACTTTTCGGCGCTGCTCGTGCATGAGGTTGAGGCATGGGCGATGGTTGAGGCCAACAAGCAGACCGGGGCGCGCGGCCCCACGTGGATTCTCGAAGTCAATGCTCG
>JBIKRQ010000162.1:0-13724 GCA_044349155.1 Myxococcota bacterium | reverse complement strand
AAGGCGAAGGCGAGGGTGAAGGCGAAGGAGAGGGTGAAGGCGAAGGCGAAGGAGAGGGTGAAGGAGAGGGTGAAGGAGAGGGCGAGGGTGAAGGAGAGGGCGAAGGCGAGGGCGAAGGCGAAGAACGTCCGGCCGGCCAGTGCAACGGTGACAGCGATTGCAGCAGCGACCTCGGCTGCAACCTCAACATCCCCGGCGGCCAGTGCCGCTGCACCGACGACGTCGATTGCCCTGGCAGCTCCACGTGCAGCACACAGGCGCAAGGGCAATGCTTGTTTGAGTGCAGCGTCGACAGCGAGTGCGCTGCGGGCCTCGAATGCCGCTCGTCGTTGTGCCTCGCGGCGCGCTGCTCCGTCGACGCCGACTGCGGACCCGGCCTGCGCTGCAACACCGCGCTGGGCACGCCGCAGTGTGCGCCGTAGCACGCCGGGCCGACACATGTCGTTGAGCGATGGAGCGCATCGCCCTACCGAGGGTGCATGCGCTTCTTCGTTTCTGCGATCGCACTCTTTGCTCTTGCGGCCTGCGTTCCTGCCGAGAGCGATCAACCGCCAGCACGTCGCCCCGCCACCGACGACGACGACGATGCCAGCTCCTGCAACGGCGACGGCGACTGCTCCGGCGGCGAGCTGTGCGAAGACAGCGTCTGCGTCGAAGTGTGCAGCACCGACGACGATTGCGACGCCGCTGGCACCCCCGTGTGTGGGGCCACCGGGCGCTGCATCGAATGCGACAGCAGCGACGACTGTGCTGGCGGCGAAGTCTGCAGCGCTGGATCCTGCAGTGCCCCAGAGTGCCTCGACGACGTCGACTGCCCCGGCGGCTTCTTCTGCGAAGACACCGCGTGTGTGGGCATCGAGTCGTGCAGCGCTGGCGAGCGTCGCTGCCTCGACAGCGTGCGGGCCGCGGTGTGCGAGAGCGGTCGCGAAGTGATCGAGCGCTGTGCTGCCAACGAGGTCTGCGAGGCCGGAACGTGTGTGAGCGGCGGCGAGGGTGAAGGCGAAGGGGAGGGAGAAGGCGAGGGCGAAGCGTGCGTCAGCGGCGCCACCCGCTGCGTCGACAGCGACACCGTGGCGACGTGCATTTTCGGCACCGAGTTCCCGCAAGACTGCGCGGCCACCGAAACCTGCGTCGACGGCTCGTGCGTCGAAGAGAGCTGCGTGCCGTCGTGCGGCAACCGCGTGTGCGGGCCCGATCCGGTCTGCGGCGAGAGCTGCGGCGACTGCAGCGGCACGTGCAACGCGAGCGGGCAGTGCATCGGCACCCCCGTCGGCGACGAGCCGCAGATCGTGGTGTCGGTGACCGACAACGCCACCCTTTTTGTCGCGCGCACCACATCGGGGTCGTTGTGCGACGACGACACCGCCTACTTCCACACCACCCCTGACTGGGGCGACGACGGAGCGGCGAGCGCGCTTGATCCTGTCACGACCAGCACCGACACCTCGCAGGAGATCGCCTTCACCGCACCGTCGACATCGCGCACGTGGCGCGTGGGCGTGCGCGGGCAAGCAGACCCTGCGGTGGCCGTCACCTTGAACGTGACGGTCGACGGTGTGAGCCGCTTTGGGCGGTCGCGCCAGCTGTCGATCGGGCAGCTGTGGTCGGGGGTGACCATCACCTGGAATGGCTCGACGATCGCCATCACCAACAACGACGTGATCAGCGAAGGCTTCACCTGTGTCGGCTTCGGCTGCGACCCCGCGGTCACGCCCGACCAGTGCGGCAACACGCTGAACTGCGAGGAAGACCTGAGCGTCCTGGGCAACACGTTTTCGACGTGTGCCGAGTGCGGTGCGCTCGCCTCGTGTGGGGCCGGCGACGAATGCCGCCGCGGGTATTGCATCGACGACACCCGCGATCGGGCGCGTGGTCAGAGCTGCAGTGTCGACGTCGACTGCGTTGATGGCCTCGACTGCACTCAGGGGGTGTGCGGGCAAACGTGTGAGCCTGCGGTCTGCACCTTCTTTCCCGACTTCTGCTGCAGCGGCGGCGGCACCTGCACTGCCAACGGCGTGTGCCTGTAGATCCTGACGTGCTGCGTCAGGTGCGACATGTAGGCAACTCTCGCACGCGTTCGCCGATACCCGCGGCACTCTTTGGAGGCCGCTTGACGACGACAACCACCCGCCACCACTTGTTGCGCTGCGTCACGATCCTCGTGGGAGCGGCAGCACTGGCTTCGGGCTGTCAGGTCGAGCGCCTGTTTCCGGGCGACGTTGGTGCAGGCGCTGCGCGGCTCGCGGTGCGCAATGCGGCGATCCTGACCAAGCTCATCTCCGACGACACCACGTGTGGTTTTGCCTCCGACGCCGCGCGCTCGAACGTGGCCATCGAGGGCGACGTGGGCAGCATCGGTCGCGTCACGTTCACGGCCACAGATTGCGTGCTCGACTTCGGCAGTGCCGACGGCAAGGGCCACGACGTGGGCACCGACTGCAACGACGTCGAGCGCCGCGCGTTTGGCAAGGTCACGGTCAATGCCACCAAGGTGGTCGAAGGTGTGATCACCGGCAACGCCGACTCGCCCATCATTCCGCTCACCGCCGACGCCGCGACCATCTCGTGGGAGGCGCACGTCGAGAACTACAAGGTCGTGCTGTCGTCGTCCGACCAGGACCTCGTCATGCAGAGCGGCACCGTCAGCCTCACCAGCGAAATCCACCTCGCGCTCAACACCAGCGGCATCTGCAGCATCGACACCGCCGAGGTCACCATGCAGGCGCTGCAGGTGAACGATGCGGTGTTCACGATCAACAACAGCGGCAGCGTCTTCGACGTCGAGGTGCCAAGCATGGCGGTGCAGGCGCAGTTGGGCGCCTGGGACGATCGCGAAAACTTCATCGGCGGCACAGTGCGCGTGTGGGACAACGACGTCGACCTCGACGACGACCACGTGCTCGACGACGAATACGACGCCGACGAGTTCAAGGCCTCGTACGCCTGCCGCGAAGGCCTGGTCGCGCCACAGACCTACAGTTGCCCCGACCTCACCGAGACGGTCGCCAACGGTGCTGCGCGCTTGCTGCTC
Organism: Myxococcota bacterium; assembly: GCA_044349155.1. Classification (GTDB taxonomy): domain Bacteria; phylum Myxococcota; class UBA727; order UBA727; family VGSZ01; genus VGSZ01. The sequence continues at coordinate 10,693 of JBIKRQ010000162.1, read as the reverse complement.
AGCGACGTGGGCAACCTTGTGCAAGCGGCGGTGGCGAACACCACGTGCGGCTTCGCGTCGTCGACGGTGCTCAACAGCGCGCGCGTCACGGGGGCAGTGGGCTACGACGGCGGCGACGTCGTGTTCACCATCGCCTCGCCCTGCGAGATCGAGCTGCCGGAAAACACCGTGTTGTCGACGGACTGCCACGGCACGTCGACGGTGGGCTCGGGCCGTGCGTTGATCACGGGCTCGATGCGCCAGCGGGGCCGCGTGACGGGCGACCCGTCGCAGCCGATCATCCCCAGCTCGCGTGACGCCGTGGACATCACCTTCAACGTCACCTTCGACGGCTGGGCCGTGCAGTCGGGCATCAAGACCTTCCGCGCCGAGACCGGCAGCGTGTCGGGCACGATGAAGCCGCGGCTGGCGAAAGACACGTCGACGGGGGCCTGCTCGATCGCCACGCCGGTGGTCACGTTTGAATCGGTGGTGATTGCACCGGGCACGTCGGGCCTCGTCATCAAAGAGGGCAAGGCCATGGGCGTCACCTTCCGCAGCGGCGAGCTCAACGCGCAGGTGGGCACCAAAGACGGCGACGAGAACCGCCTCACCGGCGAGGTGATCGTCGACGTGCTCGGCGAATCGAACGTGTCGGTGGATGTGTCGGGCGAACTCGATCCCGAGTTCGACGCCCTGCACGCGCTCGATGCGTTTACGTGCAAAGAGCACCTCGAGCTGCCAGCCGACGACGACGCCTGCTCGTTTGACGAGGTCATCGGCCAGAACAGCGCGCGCCTCGTGATCCAGTCGGTGGGCACGCTGGCCTCGATGATCAACAGCGACGACAACTGCGGCTTCGAAGACACCCTCGGCGTGCTGGTGTTCCCCACCACCGTCGTCGGCGACACGGGCGACATGGGCTCAATCACCTGGGACGTGGCCGACTGCGGGATCAGCCACGATCTCACCGCGCTCTCGCAAGACTGTTTGGGCGGCACGACCTGGGTCGAGGGCGATGCCACCTACGTCGACGTGGGCCGCACGGTGCGCGGTGAACGCGACAGCCAGTTCCTCGTCGTCGACAGCATCATCCCGCGCGACAGAAACAGCGTCGACCTCGACCTGCGCACGGTGCAGTTGCACGAGTTCGCGGCCTACGCCGTGCCGGCTGGCGCGGATCAACCCGCAGGCATCCTGGTCATCCACGACGGCACGCTGTCGGCGACGGTGCAGCCCGCCACGGCGAACCGTGCTGACGACACAGCCACCTTCGACATCCCCACGCCCACCGCGCGGTTGTCGTCGGTGCGGCTCACGGGCACAGCGTCGCTGTACGCGCAGGGCAAGACGTTTCACTTCACGATCACCGACGCGAACCTGAACGCCACCAACGGCTCGTTCCTGGGCGCGCAGAACGCGTTGTCGGGGTCGATTGGGATCGACGGGCGAACGTTGAACCTGGGGCAGCTGGCGCTGAATCCGGCCTACAACGCGAGCACCTTCGAGGACTCGTACAGCTGCACCGAGAACCTCGGCCCGAACCGCTGACGATGCGTGGTTTTCGGGATACAAAAAACGGGCGCAGAGCGCCCGTTTTCTGTGTTGGCGGAACGAGAGGGATTCGAACCCTCGATACCCTTGCAGGTACGCCAGATTTCAAGTCTGGTGCCTTCAGCCACTCGGCCATCGTTCCGCCGACGGTCCTAGCCGATTCTGCGCCTCAGGGGAAGCGCCTCAAAACGAGGCGAGCAAGCGGGCGACGGCCAACCGCTGCGGTGGCGTCTCCTCGGGCGGCAGCACCATGCCAGCGCTCGACGTGGGCAACGACCCTGCCAGCCGCTGTTGTTGCTCGCGCAGGAACGGAAACGCCTCGAGCATCGCCTGCTGCTCCTGCGCACCGCGGGCGCGGAAGCTGAGGTTGTCGAGCATGAAGCCCATGCTCTCGACGAACTGGATCGACTCATTCTCGAGCCAGCTGTACTGGTCGAGGCTGACCTCTGGCGGATTCGCCATGTACAAAATGGGCCGATTGGTGTCGAGCATCAGCAGGTAGCAAAAGATGCTGGCGCCGCCGTTTGGCGTCAGGCAACCAACGAGCCAGGCCTTGGTCGGTTCGGTGCCGGCTTCGGGGATCGCGATGTTCGGCGTGTTGATCGACTCGATCACCGCGACGATCCGCTCGGGCGCAATCGCCAGCACGCTGTGACCGGGCAGGGGCGTAAACATTCGTGGTCCTTGTGCAGCAGGCGCTCAGCGGCCGGTGAGAACGACGTCGTTGTCGAAGTTGCCCATCTCGGCGGCGGTGCGGGCGTACTCGATGAGCACCTGGTCGAGCACGATGGTCTCGGGGGTTTGCGTGCCCTCGCCGACATGGATGCGCAACGCGTGCTCGGCCGACAAGCTCTTGCGCCCCTCTTTGAGGTTCTTCACGCCCGTGAAGTGCACGGTGTTCTTGCCGACGGTGAGGAACTTGCTGACGTCGAGGGTGAGCTGCGCATCGGTCGACAGCACGCGCTTCACAAACACCGAGTTGATGAAGATGTCGACGTCGTACTGCGAGTCACCCAGGGCGGTCTCGGCGACGAGGAAGTAGTGCTTGGTGACCGGTGGTGGCTTCGGCGGTGCTGGCGGTGCCGTGGCGGCGGTGGGCTGATGGATCTCGTAGCCCTTGGCCGTGATCAGCACGTTGCCTTTTTCGTCGACGGTGACCGTGCAGTTCTCGAACGTCTGGTTCGTGACGCCGTCGATGTTCACGCCGTTGAGAAACACCGACGCCGACGCCGGCAGTGACAGCAAAACGAGGGAGACGAACAAGCAGATCGCACGCATGACAACTCCAGCCGGTGCATCAAGCAACGTCGGGACTGTACCAGCGACGTGCGCGCCTCGCGCGAAACAAGCCCACCGACGTGTTCAGGGCTCACGGCACGCTCCCGTTGCGGCGGCCTGCACGAGTGCTCGTGGCGAGGCACCAAGGGCGGTGTCGACGTCAGCACCGCTGTAGAACGCGTCGATCAGGGCCGTGACCGAGGCCTGCCCGCGGCACACCACCTGCCCCGCGACGACGTGGTGGGCGACGGCGTAGGCGAAGGAGCTGTCGTCGGCGAAGTCGATGGCGCGGCCGTTGTCGAGGTCGTTCTGCACCGCTTCTGCGTCGAGCCGGAGCGTGTGTTGGTCTGCAACGACGCTGCAGACACCTTCGGACACCAGCCGCGGCAACAGGCGCGCTTGTGCTTCGTTGCTGGCGCGGTGCCAGCTGCCGAGGTGACACAGCTCGTGCGTGAGGCGTTGCTCGACGTCGAGATCGGTGGCGCGCGCCCACGTATCGGTGGTCAACAGATCAACGCGGTGCCACGTGCTCCAGGCGCGCAGCGTGGGCACCGTCTGGCCGGTGGCGCGAATGAACGTCGACGGATCGCTGTGTATCTCGACGACAACGGGGTGTTGCCACACCACGCCCCACGTCTGCAGACGAGCCCGCGCAGCCGGCAGCAAGCGACGAACGCGTGCGAGATCGCGGGTTGCGAGCGCCCCCGTGGCCGTGACGGTGATGGGCGGCGCACCTCCGCTGACGACGACGATCGGTGCTGCGGGTGGGCTCGGTGTCGCGCACGCAGCAAGCACGCTTGACCAGGCCGCGACGACGACCCAGCCTGCGGCGGTGCATATGCTTCGAACCCTGCTCGCGCTCACGTTCCTCCTGACCACGGTGCTGTCGACGTCGTGCGCGCACGATACGCCGGCCACAACCGCTGCCGCTGTCGCCGCCGATCCGTTGCCCGGCGTGCCCGCGGTGACGCTGCGCCCCGTCGACGCGCCCGGCTTCAACGTCGAGGACCTCACCGCACGCCTGCGCGATGGGTTCGTGTTCGCCAGCGGCATCGGTGCGGTGAGCGACTTCGACGTGCGCGCCGAGGTCGCTGCGTGCGTCGAGATGCCGTGCGCCACCACCATGCAAGACCGCTTGCGCGACGCCGAGTTCGTCGTTGCTGCGTCGGTGTCGAAGGTGGGGGGCACCGTGCTTGGCACCGCACGGCTCTCGCGCGGGCTCGCCGAGGTCGGCCGCGTCACGGCACAAGGTCCAAACGCCGCCACCGTCACCGAGGAACTCGGGCGCCGCGCGGGGGCCGCGATGCGCGATGCGCTGATCCACCGTGCGCCGTCGTCGGTGGATGCCCCCGTCGTCGAGGAGAAATGATCAAGGCCTGGCGGCGGACACCGCGCGGACAGCGTCGACGACGCGTGGCTGCGCAGGTCGTTTGCAGGTTCGCAGCGGTCGTGTAGCCGGTGGGCATGAAGCTCACGTCGAAGCAGTCCGCGTTTCTCAAGACCATGGCCCACGACAAAAAGCCCGTGATCCTGCTGGGCCACAAAGGCTTGACCGAGGCCGTCGTCAAAGAGACCGCCAACGCGTTGTTGACCCACGAGCTGATCAAGGTCCGGCTCCTCGGCGAGGACAAAGAAATCCTCGACGCCGACGCCGACGCGATCGCGTTTCAGACCGGCGCTGAGCTCATCGATCGCATCGGCAAGGTGGCCATCCTGTACAAGCGCCACCCCGACGAGCCGAAGATCGTGCTGCCGCGCGACAAGCCCACGAAATGATCCCAGGTCGGCTCGATCGTGCGTCGAGCCGCACCTGCACCTCATTCATGTTCGAATCAAAAACGCCGCCAGCTTGAAAGCGTGGCGGCGTTTTTCATGTGCGGAAACGACGTCGTCAGCCGTCGCGGGCGTTGAGCATGCGCTTGGCCATGATCGACACCGCCGACGGCACCTGCTTCGACTTCGACAGCGCCTTCAGGTCGCTTTGGCGCATCAAGGGCATCCAGCGGCTGACGAGGGACGGCGGCGTTTTCGGATTGCCGACGAGGTTGAACTTCACCGAGTACGACTTCGTCCAGTCGCCGTTGTTGCAGATGTAGCGGATCACATCTTCGTGCATCGTTTTGCTGCGCGAGATTTTGACGATGTCGTTCTCTTTGATCTTCGGATTGCGAATGGCCGAACCGGCGACGACGCGGTTGCTGCTCTGCAGGCCTTCGAGCGCTTTTTCGTGGGGCCCCGTCATCGCCAGTTTGATCTGGATCGGAATCGGCAGCTTCATGAACGGGGTCTTGGCGTAGTCGACCTTCTCTTTGCCCTCTTCTTCTTCGTCCTCGAGCTCGGCGAGCAACAGCTCGCGTTCTTCGTCGCTGAGCACGTCGGAGCCCGACGACATGAACTCGTCGGCACTCATGCCGAGCTCGGCGGCCTTTTGGCGCTCACGCTCAGAGAGGTGCTCCTCTTTGACCTTGATGTTCTTGAGGACCGACAGCATGTCGGCCTTGCCGAGGCGCAAGAAGGCGTCTTCGAATTCGGCGATGTCCTCGAGGTAGATGCCTTCGCGGACGAGGAAGTCGACGGCGCGATCGAGGTCGGAGCGCAGGGCCTTCGGGTTCTTGCTCAGTGAGCGAACGATGTCCCAGGTGCGCAGCAAGCGCTCCTGGTTCTCGACGATGAGCGTGATGACCTTGCCGTCGTTGGCGTTGTGCGCGAGCCACGAAAACGCGCTGTCGGGCGTTGCGCGGTTGAGCAGCAGCTTCTCGACGAGGGCGAAGCGGTCGGCGAGCACGTGGGCCAACGCCTCGAGCACCTGCGGCGGCAGGGCCTCGCTCAACACCGTGCTGACGAGTTTGTCGTCGAGGGAGGCGAACGTTTTCGCGGCGGCCGCAGCGATCTTCGGATCGGGATCGAGGTGCAGCGCGTAGATGATGGGGATCAACGCACGCGGCGGAATCGGGGCCATCGCGCGGGCGGCCATCATGCGGCCCGGGGCAGGCCCAGTGGGGTCAACCGCCTTCTTGAACGCTGCCGGAATGGCGTCGTCGGCGAGCGGAATCAGCGGGTAGCTGACGTCGATGCTCGCGCCGATCACGGCCGCCGCGACAGGTGCTGCGGGGGCTGCGGGCGTTTCCGCAGGCGCAAACGCGACGGGTGCAGGTGCCGGCTCGAGCGGCGTCAGGAACGAGGCGTCGAGGTCCATCGGCACAGGGGCTGGATGTTTCGGATCGGTCATGGGCCGCACTCTAGCAGCTGCGTTCGCCGATCGCCGAGGCCCGCCGACGTCGTGGGCCACCGTTGCGAAACATCACACTCAGCCCAGCAGCCAGCGCACGTGGCTGCGCAGCATTTCGCGCGTGAGCTGCTCGACGGAGATCTTGTTGCGATCGGCCACGCGCTGCAGGGCATCGATCTCGTCGGCACCCAGGCGAATGCGCAGCTCGCCCTGTTCACGACGACTGCGAACGCTCGAGCCCTTCTTGCCCGCGGCGGTGTCGTCGAGGGAGGAGTCGGCAGCACCCTTCATGATGCTGTCGGTGAGGGCGCGGCCGCCGACGTCTTCGAGCTCGAGAATTTCTTCTTCGACGCCCTGACCCTTCTCGCGGCGATCGTTCTCTTCCTTGTGCTTGACCAGCAGTTCTTTTTCGCGCTCGATTTCGTCGCCGAAGATCTGCTTGAGGAAGTTGGAGAGATGGATGTTTGAAGGTGTGAATTCGCTCGACGCCAGGTAGGTGTCGATATCGAATTGCATCTCCCAGGCCGACTGGTAGCGCTTGTTTTTGTCCTTCTCGAGCGCCTTCATCAGAATGCGTTCAACCGCTTCTGGGACGTCTTCTTTGAAGTACGACGGTGGGTAGATCTTGCCGTCGATGATCGACTTCAAGATCGCCATTTCGTTTTCGCCGGTAAACAGCTTGTACCCGGTGACCCACTCGTAAATGACCGAGCCGAACGAGAAGATGTCGCTGCGGGCATCGAGCTGGTGCCCCATGCACTGCTCGGGGCTCATGTAGCTGAGTTTGCCCTTGATTTCGCCGGCACGCGTTTGCTCAAGCTGCGTATTGGCCTTGGCAATACCAAAGTCGACGATTTTGACGGTACCACTAAACGAAACGAGGATGTTTTCGGGCGTGATATCGCGGTGAACAATGTTGAGCGGGTTACCGTAGGCATCGCCTTTGGTGTGGGCGAAATACAGCCCTTCACATACGTTCGACGCGATGCGAAGCGCGTAGATCATGGGGAAGGAGATGCCGGCCTTCTCGGCCTTTGGAATGATCCGGCTCATGTCGCGGCCAGAGATGTATTCCATGGCAATGAAATACGAATCGTTCACCCGACCCAGATCGTAGATTTGCACGATGTTTGGGTGGTTGAGCTGAGCGGCGAGCTTGGCCTCGTTCAGAAACATCTGCACGAAGTTCGGCTGCGACGACAGGTGCGGCCGGATGCGCTTGATGCAGATGGTTTTCTCGAAGCCCTCGAGGCCTTCTTGCCGGGCCAAAAAGACCTCGGCCATGCCGCCCACGGCGATCCGGTTCAGCAGCGAGTACTTACCGAAGCGTGTGCCGCGGTTTGACGTCGACGAGGACGACGACTTCGACTTCTTGCGGGCCGCCGACGCATTGGGCTCTTGCATGGTGCACGCAGTGTCTTTCACCGCGCGCGCCGTGGCAACGCTTCTGATCGAGCGCCTCAGCCGGCGTTGAGTTCCAACTGTGCGCGCCCCAGCACCGCCGCGAGTTGGCTGTCGGCGTCGTCGAGAACGCGGTCGAGGTCGACGCCCACGAGGCGGCGATCGCGCACCAGCTGGCGCCCGTCGACGAAGACGTGGGTGACGTCGCCAGCCTCGGCCGCAAACACGAGCGTGGTGAGCGCGTCGACGCGGGGGCGCAGGTGCGGGCGCTGACGGCCCACCACGATGACGTCGGCGCGCTTGCCCACTTCGAGCGAGCCCACCTCGTGATCAAGGCCGAGGGCCTGTGCTGAGCCCATGGTGGCCATGCGCAACGCCGTGCGTGCCGGCAGCGCGTCGGCGCCATGCAGGGGTTTTTGCAGCAACGACGCCAGCCGCATCTCGCTGAAGGCGCTGAGGCGGTTGTTGCAGGGCGCACCGTCGGCGCCGAGGCCCACCGTCACGCCGTCGGCGAGCAACGACGGCACGGGGGCAGTGCCTCCGCCGAGCTTGTAGTTCGCCGACGGGCAGTGAACGACCGCCGTCTTTGTGGTGCGCAAGACCTCGCGTTCGTCGTCGCTGAGCAGCACGCAGTGTGCGAGCACGACGTCGGGCCCGCTGATGTCGCGCTGGTGCAAGGCGACGATGTTGTCGACGCCGGTGGCCTCACGCACGGCGACGATCTCGCCAGGATTTTCGCTCGCGTGGGTGTGCACGATGCAGCCGCGCGCGCGTGCTTCGCGGGCCGTGCCGCGCAAGAGCTCGTCGGTGCACGACAGGATGAAGCGCGGCGCGTAGGCGTAGCGCAGGCGACCGTTCGCGGTGTTGTGGAAGCGATCGGCCAACGCGTTCGACGACGACAACGCCGCTTCGGTCGACTCGTTGAGGCCCGCGGGATTTTCGCGGTCCATCATCGCCTTGCCACCCACGTACCGCAGGCCGAGCTCGTCGGCGGCGCGGAACAATTCTTCGGTGTGCTCGACGGTGCCCATATCGAGGATCGCCGTGGTGCCGCCCAACAGCAGCTCAGCAATGCCCAGCCGCGCCGACGCTCGCAGCGATGCCGCGTCGTGGGCCTTCTCGAGGGGCCAGATGCGCTCCTGCAACCACGGCAGCAACGCGCGGTCTTCGCAGATGCCGCGAAACAGCACCTGACACAGGTGGATGTGGGCTTGCACAAAGCCGGGGCAAACAATGTCGCCGCGCACGTCGACGACGCGGGTGCCTGGGTCGGCGTTGACGGTGCCCGTTGGTCCGAGCGCTTTGATGCGGCCGTCTTCGATGAGCACATCGCCGACAAAGACCGAGTCGGTGGCGTTGACGGTGACAACGGTGCCGCCCTGCAAAAGCACGGCGCGGGGAGGAGCGGTGTTGGCGCCGGTCACTGGTTCGTTCCTGCCTTCGAGGTCGCGTCCGACGTCTGCCCGGTCTGCCCAGTCTGCAATTGCTGCATGTCGAAGATGCCCGGGAAGATGGCGCGCAACGTCGTCACGGTGTGCTCACCGCGATCGTTCAACAAGGTGATGCGCAGGTCGTCGTTTGGACCCGCGAGAAACTCGGCGAGCACCTGTCGGCACATGCCACACGGCGGTGCTGGCGGCGTGGCGGCGGTGGCGATGGCGATGCTCGTGAAGTGGCGATGGCCGCTGGCGACGGCACAGGCGACGGCGGTGCGCTCAGCGCAGATGCACAGGCCATAGCTGGCGTTCTCGACGTTGCAGCCTTCAACCACGGTGCCGTCGCTGCAGCGCAGGGCCGCACCGACGAGAAAGTTGGAGTACGGCGCGTACGCTCGCAGGCGTGCAGCGAGGGCACGATCAGCGAGGTCACGGTCGAGGAGGACGTCGTCGTTTGGCACGCGCAGCACGCTAGCAGCAGAAGGACTTCGTTGTCTTTCGCGCGCCGTGCTCACGGGGTGATGATGCGGCCCGTCGTTGCCGTGCTGTGCGCCAGTGCTTCGGCGTCGCCCAAAAGTTGGACAAACGACTGCTGCTCCGTCGATGTCGTCGGTGTCGACGACAGCTTCGTTGCGAACCACCCATCGCCGCCGTTGGCGAGGTAGTCGATGGTGGCGATACGGACACGTGCATCGGGCTGTTGCACCACACCACCAGCGACGATCACGTGCTCGCCGAGACGCAGCGCGTCGACGGTGTTCGTCGACGACACACGCAGCTGCACCTCGGCGGAAACCTGCGGAAAGCTCCCGCTGCTGTTGCTCGCGGCGAGGGCATTGTTCATCGCGGTCGCGAGCTCGGCGTGGCTCACGTCGACGACGACGATCGGCGAGTCGAAGCGAAACGCCGCGGTGAGATCGAGCATGGTGATGGGCTTGCTGCGGCGCACGCCATCGCTGCCCACAGCACCAATCGAGCTGCGGATGCCGCCGCCATTGCGCAGCGCAGCGACGACGGTGGCATCGGTGGCGCGTGCGGCGCGGGCGATCGCATCGGCACTCAGATCGCCAAGGTTGGTCTCGCGGCTGCGCACGGTTTCGCGCGTGCCGTCGAGAAACACGCCGACGTCGCCGACGACACGCGCCAGCGGCACGAGCCCGTCGCGGGTGGCGATCTCAAGGCCGAGCACGTTCTTGTCGACGCTGGCGCGCAGCTCGAGGAGGCTGGCCTCGTCGACGGGCCAGGGGCGCGAACTGGTATCGGCACCGGTGCTGATGCCGGCGTCGTCGAAGCCGAGGTGCAAGGCACCCACGGTGGTCATGCCGCCATCGGTGGCGACGAGCGCCACGGGGGCGCCGTCTTTCGCTGCGCGCCACAGCGGGTAGCAGCCGTCGTGTTCGCGCGCGCAGATGTCGTCGACGCGCATGTCGGGCAGCAGGCGATCGGTGGCGTCGGCGAGGCGGTTTTCGCCGCCACCTGAGACGATCACGTCGACACCCACGAGGCCCGCGTCGAGCAACGCGATGTCGTTTTCGACACCCTGGCGGTGCGAGAGCAGCACGATCACCGACATGCCCTCGGCCCGCAGCGCATCGACCTGCACCTGCAGCGCCGCCACGGTGCCTGCCACGTCGACGGGGGCTCGCACGGTGGTCGCACCGGCACTCAGCACCGTGAGCCGCTCTGGTGAGGCGCCAACAACGCCGACGACCCCGCCGTTGCAGTGGTTGTCGACGAGTGTGCCCAGACACGCGCGCGCGCGACGCAGCAGATGCCCGCGGCTGTCGGCGGCGGTGAGCCAGCGCGTGTCGTCGAG
>JBIKRQ010000121.1:0-15879 GCA_044349155.1 Myxococcota bacterium | reverse complement strand
TGCTTCGAATCTTCACCACGCATGACAGGTAGATCCGGAACACCCGATATTTGGCGCAGCTCTCGACGACGAACACCTCATTTCTCGTCGAGAACCGACTGCCGACTTTTTCAGCAACCTGCTAGAGGCGCGACATGTGCTCACCGCACCCACACCCAACGGGTCCTGCGCGTCGGCAGCGACGGCGACGCCGCCCTGGGCCACGCAGCGTGCACCGCCTTGCGACCGCTCTGCGCAACGAGCATCCAAGCCGCATGCGTCGTCTTGCTGCTGGTGTGCTCGTTTTGCTTGCTGCGGGCTGTGCCCCGCCTACCTCGGTGCTCTTGCCGCCCGATCCCGCGCGCAGCGGCGCGTTCGGCGACGACGGCCCGCTCGGGGCGTTGCTGATGCAGCGGTCGTTGCGTGTGCGCGGCGATCGCATCGTCGATGTTGACATCATCGCTGCCACCGACGACGGCGAGGTGCCGCAAAAAAATGCGGTGCCGGTGCTGATGGTGCAAGGCGGCAGCGTGCCCGTCGAGCGCTACCGCTGGCTGGCCCAGCACCTCGCCAGCCGCGGTGCGGTCGTCGTGGCTCCCCACTTCCTCGCTGACCTCGCCTTCTTCGATCAAGGCGATGCCGTTGATGCCCTGGCCGCGGCTCGCGATCGCAGCAACGACCCCAACGACGACCTCGCCGACGTGCTCGCCCCCATTCCAGCCCTCGCCACGGGCCACAGCCTCGGCGGTGTGGTGGCGGCCGGTGCCTTCGAGAACGACGGCGACATCGGCGCGTTGGCGCTGCTCGCGTCGTACCCCGATCCGGGCAACCCCCCGACGCGCAAAGACGGCCGCGTCCTCGTCGTGGGCGGCGAGCGCGATGGTTTGATCACCATCGACAAGCTCGTCGACAGCAACAAGGCCTTCGTCGCCCCGGTGGTTGGCGCCTCGGTGTTGGGGCTCACGCACTTTCAGCTCACCGACGATCCCACCGAGGCCAACCTCGAAAACGAAGGCACCAGCGGCGACGACCTCGCCCTCGTGCGGCAGCGCGCGTTGTTTTTGATCGATGCCTTGTTCGCCGACGTGGCGGGCAGCACCGACGACGTCCTCGCCGATACCAACCGTTGGCCCGCGGGCGTGTTGCCGCTGGAGATTCCATGAACCGCTTGCTGCTGTTGAGTCTCGTTGTGTTCGCGTCGGCAGCGCACGCGCAGGTGGTGGTGCCGCAGGCGCCGTCGGCCACGGCGGCTTCGTCATCGTCACCGGCCAGCGCGTTGTCAGCACAGGTGGGCGTTGAACGCTTTGGCCCGCCGGTGGTCACGCTCACCTTTGCGCCCGCGAGCGTGCCGTTGTCGTCGAGCCACGCGGGCTTGTTGCTCGTGGGGCGCCTCGACACCGCTGGCCGCAGTGTCAGTGCTGGTGCCGGCGTGCAGGCCACGCAGGTGTTTGCCGACGAGTGGTTCGTGCGCGAGGCCGCCGTCGCTTCGCCGTTCATCGTGGCCGTCGACAGCGCGGCGGCTGGCATGCGTGCTGAGGCCACCGTGCAGTTGGGCAAGCGTTTTGGCGACGCGGTCGACGTCGTCATCGGCCCCCGGGCGATCGGTGTGATCACCGTGGCCGACAGCAGCGATGGTCGCTTTGGTCTGGAAGGGGCCGCCGCGGTTCGCTGGCGCATCGTCGACCACGTCGCCATCACGGGCGAGGTGTCGGCAGGCACCGACGTCGGTCATCGGGAGAGCGTGCTGACAGGCAGCGTGCTCAGCGGCGCGGCGTTTGTCGGCGTGCAGTGGAGTCCGTGAAGGCTGCAGCGGTTGCGCGCGCTGCACGCACCTAAAACGTGGCGCGGTAGACGATCGACGTGGGCGTGGCGTCGTGAACGACCACGCTCACGTTCTTGCGGCCCGCGGCGATCAACGAGGCCTCGAGGGAGCCGCCAATGCCCATCGGGTTCTCGGGGATGAACAGGTGCGGGGGAAACTCGAGCACCGCCAACGCGCTCTGCATCGTGCGGTCGCGCACCGTGAGCGTGCTGCCCCGCTGAAACGCCGACCACCGCACGCTGGCCGCCCGCAACAGCAACGACGGCGTCATCACAATCATCAGCGCCCGATACATGGGCAGTTCAAACAGACGCAGGTTGGTGCGCACGTTGGCGGCGGCAGCCTCGGCCGCCGAGGTGAAGCCGAAGTCGTACGCAGCGCAAAAGCCCGCCTCGGTGAGACCGCGCTCACCCACACGTTCATCGGCGGGGGATCGCGCACAAAGGCCTGCAGCGGCGCTGGCAGGGCACCGTCGCGCAGCGTGCCGAGGTGGTGGTCGTTGAGCAGCTCGCGCAGCACCGACGCCTTCGACTGACATTCCGGCAGCGCCTCGATTCCGCCGACGCGATCGAGGTACAGCGCGAGCGTCGGAAAGCGTGCGCGGTCAAACTGCATTGAGTTTTCTAGCACGCATGCCGAGTGGCCGTCGGTTCGTCGTCGACCGGCGTTCAAGTCCCCGCCCGCCCGCAGGAGACTCGCTCGGCGACAAACGCTCAAAACGTCGCGCGGTACACCATCGATGTTGGCGTGGAGTCGTGCACCGTCACGCTCACCTCTTTGCCGCCCGCCGAAATGAGCGACGCTTCGATGGCTCCACGGATGTCCATCGGGTTTTCCGGGATGAACAATTCATGGACTTGGCGTGCCGCCAAGTCCATGAATATCAATACGAATTCGACCGCAAGCGGTCGAAATGCGGCGGAAACTCGAGCACGGCCAGGGCGCTGTGGGCAGCACTTTCGCGCACGGTGAGGGTGCTGCCGCGGTGAAAGGCCGACCACCGCATGCTGGCAGCGCGCAGCAGCAATGACGGCGTCATCACGATCATCAAGGCGCGGTACATCGGCAGCTGAAACAGGCGCAGGTTGGTGCGCACGTTGGCGGCGGTGGCCTCGGCGGCCGAGGTGAAGGTGAAGTCGTAGGCCGCGCAGTAGCCTGCTTCGCTGAGCACCTCGCTGACCCACACGTTCATCGGCGGCGGCTGGCGCACAAACGCCTGCAACGCTGCGGGCAGGGCGCGGTCGGCCAGCGAGCCCAGAGCATGTTCGTTGAGCAGTTCGCGCAGCACCGAGGCCTTCGCCTGGCACGCGGGCAGCGCGTCGATGCCTCCGACCCGATCGAGGTAGAGCGCAAGCGTTGGAAAGCGGGCGCGATCAAACGGCATGGCCCCTGCTACCACGCCTCTGGTGTCGTCGTCTCGTCGTCAGCGGCGTTCAAAACGTCGCGCGATACACCATCGACGTCGCCGTAAACTCTTCCGCGACGACGGTCACCTCTTTGCCGCCTGCCGCGATCAACGACGCTTCGAGGGCCGCGCGCACATCGAGGGGGTTTTCCGGGATGAACAGGTGCGGCGGGAAGTCGAGGGCCGCGACGGCGCTGTGGGCTGTACTCTCACGCACCGTCAACGTGCTGCCCCGGTGAAACGCCGCCCAGCGCGCACTCGCGGCACGCAACAGCAGCGACGGCGTCACCACCATCATGAGTGCTCGGTACACCGACAGCTGAAACAAGCGCAGGTTGGTGCGCACCGTGGCGGCGGCGGCCTCGGCAGGCGACTTGAAAGAGAAGTCGTAGGCCGCGCAGTGGATGGCTCCGCCGAGCACCTCGCTGACCCACACGTTCATCGGCGGCGGCTCGCGCACAAAGGCCTGCAGCTGCTTTGGCAGGGCGCCGTTTGGCAGCGTGTGCAAGGGATGGTCGGCGAGGAGCCCGCGCACGATCGACGCCTTCGACTGACACGCCGGCAGCGCCTCGAGCCCACCAACGCGGTTGAGGTAGAGCGCGAGCGTTGGAAAGCGTGCGCGGTCAAATGGCATCGGCATTGCCTATCATGTCGGCATCACCGTTGCCGGGCTGTCGTCGTTAAAATGCCGTGCGGTACGTGATGGAGGTCGCGGTGTCGATCACGACGCTCACGTTCGTGCTGCCAGACGCGAGCAACGCTGCTTCCAGGCCGCCGCGCACATCGATGAGATTTTCGGGGATGAAGACGTGGGGCGGAAACGACAGCACCGCGACGGCGTCGTGAGCGTTGGCTGACGTCACCTCGAGCGTGGTGCCGCGATGAAACGCCGACCATCGCGCCCCCGTCGCCCGCAGCAACATCCTGGGCGTCGTGACCACCATGAGTGGACGGTACATGGGCAAACAAGCGCAGATTGCGCTCGACGGTGGCAGCGATCGCTTCTTGCCGCGACGTGAACGCAAAGTAGGCCGCGCACAGCACTGCTTCACACAGCACCGTGCTCATCCACAGATTCGGCGGCGGTGGTTGGCGCAGCAGGCCCAGCATGGGTGAGGGCAAGCCGTCGACCACCGCGCTCAACCCGTAGGCGTCAACAACATGACGGACCACCGATGCCTTGACCTCGCACGATGGATGCTTGTGCAAGCCACCGACGCGATCGAGGTAGAGCGCCACCGTCGGAAACCGTTGCCGGTCGAGGTCCATCTCGACCGTGTACCATGCTTCACGCACGGCGGCCGGTGTCAGCGACCAGGACTAGTCGACGGCAATCAAGCGGTTGTCGTCGAAGGCTTCCACGAGTGCTGCCAGCGCCTGCAGTTCGCGGCGGATCGCATCGCCCGCTTCGGTATCACCCACCAGCCGTGGTGCAGCCCAGCGCCGCAGGTCTTTCACGACGGGCACGATGTCGCCGCCGGCCTTCACCGCGTCGTCGACACTCTCGAAGTGGTGGTGCTCGGCAATCGCAATGCGGTTGGCATCGATGATCAACGTAAAGCCCTTGTCGCCGTAGGCCTCCGAGAACGCGCCGTCGATGGTGACGGCTTTGCCCGAGCGCTTCAGCGGTTCTTCGCCCTTCTCCACTTTCACCGGCATGTGCCCGTTGACGATCAACCCCGTCGACGGATCGACGCCAAACATCGTGAGCAGGCGATCGCAGAAGCCCACGTCGTGCACGAGCTTGAAGTAGGCCCCCTTGGTTTCGTGGCGCGCGTGTTCGTCGGCGACGAGTTGGCTCTCGATGGTGGCCATCTTGTCTTTGCCAAACAGCGGCGACTTCGGCCCCGTCCACAAATACCAAAGCCAGTCGATGTCGCTGGTTTTGTGCTGGCGAAACGCGCGGTGCACCACGCGATCGAAGGCCTGAAACATCGCCGGCCCACCCACCTCTTCGCCGTCGACGGGCAACGTGAGCAGCGCACCGTCGTCGTCGACGGGCACGCAGCCATGAAACACCAACGCGGTATCGCGGCGCAGCAACATCGACCCGCGCGTTTGAATGAGTTGCATCTGCTGCCACAACACCGACGACGCCATGAAGCTCGAGCGCAACGCGTCGATGCATTGCTGCTCTTCAACGGTGAGTGCTTCGGGATTGTTCTTGTCGATGGTGGGCAGGGCGTTGTCGACCAACGGATGGGCCACACCGTCGACGGTGATGGTGTTGTTGTCGAGGTCGATGGCGCGCAACAGGCGGCGGTCGTCCATCGCGAAGTGCGGGTTGTTGGCGATGACCTGGCCTTCGAGTTTCCACTGGATGATCGCGATGGCCTTCTGCATGCGCGCGAGCAGTTGCGGGTCGCGGCCGACGACGTCGGTCTTGCTGCGCCACGACGGGTGGTCGGGATCGCTGCCGTACACGCGGCGGGCCAGCGACGCCAACGGCACGAGCGGAATGCCGTAGCCCTCTTCGAGTTGTTGGGTGCGGCCGTAGCGCAACGACAAGCGCACGACGGTGGCGATCAACGCGCGGTGCCCAAGGCAGGCCCCCATCCAGCTCACGTCGTGGTTGCCCCAGGCGATCGCCAGGCGCGGTTGCTTCGACAGCACGTCGATCACCTTGTCGAGTCGCGGGCCGCGATCGCCGAGGTCACCGGCCACGATGAGCTCGTACACGCTCAGGTTGCGCGCGATGCGCGAGGTGAGACGCAGCAGATCTTTGCCTTGTCCGCGCGACAAGAACGGCTCGACCAGCGCGCGCAAAAAGCGGCCATCAGCGTCGGGGCGCGTGCCCGCCGACACCGCGAACAACGAGCGAAACAACTCGCGGTAGGCGACGGGGAACACGCGGTCGAGGGCGCGATCGCTCCACGTGGCAGCGAGGGTACGCGCGACGGTGAGCAGGCGCTTGAGCATGGTGAAGAAGAACGCGTTGCGGGTGTCGTCGTCGGCGCTGTCGAGGTCGAGGTACGACCACGTGGCTTCGCAGTAGTAGACCGTGCGCAGGGTGAGGCTGCGCTCGTCGTCGCTCAGGTCGGCGAAGAGGTGGTCGATGAGCACGCGCAGGCCGCCCGAGGCGTTGCGAATCACATGGCTGAGCTTTTTGTGCTCGCCGTGCACGTCGCTGACGATGTGGATCGTGCCCTTGGGCAACGTGAGCAGCGCTTGCAGGTGGGCCATCTCGGCGAGTGCTGCAGCACGGGACGGGAAGCGGCGAGCCAGGGCTTCGAGCCAGGGCAGGTCGGTGGCATGTGCAGCAGCAGCAGAGGCAGACGCAGAAGGAACAAGCATGGCCGCAGCCTACGACGAGTCGTTGGCGACGCGGGGTCGACGGCCGATCGTCGTCGCAGTACGAGCAGCGGGTGACCACTTCCTTGCCTGTTCCCGGCGACGTGCTCGCGGGTCGCTACCGCATCGATGAACTGCTGGGCCGGGGCGGCATGGGGGCCGTGTACCGCGCCACCCAGCTCGGGCTGTTGCGGGCGGTCGCCGTCAAAGTGCTGTTGCCCGACCGCGGCAGCGCGCATGTGCGCGAGCGCTTCGAGCGAGAAGCCCGCGTGGCGGCGGCCATGCGCCACGACGGTGTGGTCGACGTGTACGACTTCGGCATCGACGACACCGACCGCCTGTATCTGGTGATGGAGCTGTTGCTCGGCGAGTCGCTGGGCGAGTGGTTGCACCGCGACAACACCCTCGCGTTGAGCGACGCCCTCGACGTCACCACCCAGGTGGCCACGGCCCTTGCGTCGGCGCACGACGTGGGGCTCGTGCATCGAGACATCAAGCCCGACAACATCTTCGTCGTCGACAACGCCGATGGCCGTCGTCACTGCAAGGTCGTCGACTTCGGCCTCGCCTTCATCAAAGACGGCGGCAACCTCGGTCGCCTCACGAGCGACAACATCATCAGCGGCACGCCCGACTACATGTCGCCCGAGCAGTGTCGTGGTGGCAGCGAAGTGGGCCCGGCCACCGACGTGTACGCACTCGGCTGTGTGCTGCTCGAGATGCTCACGGGGCGTCCGCCCTTTCACGGCGAGCAGGGCGAAGTGATTGCCCAGCACCTGCACGTGCCCGCACCGCGCCTCGTCACGCGTCGTCCCGACCTGCCGTCGGCGGTGTCGCTGCTCGTGGAGCACATGCTCGAGAAGCAGCCGGCACAGCGGCCCACAGCGCGCGAGCTGGTGTCGGCGATCGCTGCCGCCACGACGACGACGGCTGCCCAACACACCGCCACGCGCGACCGCAGCGCCCGCGTGATTGCGCCCCACGTGGGTGTGCCGTCGCCGCAAGCGCCCACCACGGAACTCGCCACCACCGACATCATCGTCAAGCGTCCCCTCGTCGTCGTGCGCGGTACAGGGCAGGCGGGCTTGTCGATCGCGTTGGCGGTCAACGGCTTCGACGTGATCGAAGCGGCCGACACCGCCACCGACGAACCTGGCAGCGGCGTGGAAATCCTGCTGTGGGCCAGTGTCGACGACGTCGCGCGCCGCGTGGCTGCTGGGGCCACCGTGATCGCGGGGGCCGATCCCGAAGACCTCGGCAAGATCGCGGCCCTCGTGCACGCCGGCGCGGCGGAAGTTCTGGGCACCCCCGTCGCTGTCGACGAGCTCGCGCCGCGCGTCGTGCGCGCCCAGCGCCGCGCCGCCCGCCGCAAAGCGCGTCCCTGATCGCGGCTCTCAGACGCCCGAGCCAAACGGACGGTGGGGTCCGCACGCAACACCGATCCTGCATGTGGCAATGGGTTGCGGTGCCCGCGCCCGCCAGAAAGAAGCACTTTCGGTCGTTTCTATCGGAGAAACTGCAGCTGAATGCGCCACCTCGCGGCCAACATCGGCCAAACGACCGAGTGTCTGGCGACGACCTGACCTGCGGCACTGACACCCCTGTCAGTGGCGGAACAACCACATGGGCAACGGGGTACAAAACCGACCCTCCGGCCACGCCCTGCCGCGCTGCGGCCACCGCTGACGAGGTGCGAACGCGCGGGTGCTGGCGTGTGCTGCCGTGGCCGAAGCGCATTGGAACGTGGCATTCTTGCTGGGCACAGCCGTTGCTGTGGTGGCGGGAACCACATGAGCCAGCGCCGCCGACCAACCTCTACCGACGTGCCATCAGGCCGGGAGCCCACAGCGCTCCCGCCCTCGGCGCGCACGGTGCTGGCTGCGGCGAGCCACGAGATTCGCGCACCCCTGCACACGATCCTCGGCATGAGCGAGCTGCTCACGCGCACCAGCCTCACGCCGGCCCAGGCGCAGTACCTCGATGCCTTGCGCAAAGCGGGCACGTCGTTGGCGTCGTTGCTCGACAGTCTGCTCGACGTGAAGCGCCCGCGCGACGACGTCAGGCTTGAGCGCTTGTGGTTGCCCGATGTGATCGAAGCCGCCGTCGCCACCGTGCGCGACCGCGCCGCAGCCGCGGGCATGTCGTTGTACGTCGAGGTCGATCCGGCCGTGCCACGTCGTCTGCTGGGCGACGCGGTGCGTGTGCAGCAGGTGCTCATCAACCTGCTCACCAACGCCGTGAAGTACGGCGAGCGCGGGGCGGTCACGCTGCAGATTGGCCTCGAGGGTGCGCTGCACGACGACGACACCGTGGTGCACGTCTTGATCGCGGTGATCGACCAGGGCCCGGGCATTTCCAGCGACCGTCGCGCCGACATCTTCGTCGCTGGCACCCGCCTCGAGCAGCACAGCAGCATCGAGGGCCACGGGCTTGGGCTGTCGATCACGAAGGTGATTGTCGACGAGCTCGGTGGTCGCATCGAAGTCGACAGCCGCGTGCGTGGCGAAGTCCCCGAAGGCACACCAACGGGCACCACGTTTCGGGTGGTGTTGCCGTTGTCGCGCGCGGGCAGCCTCGACACCACCGACGGCAGTGCGGTCGCCGTACGCGGCGTGCGCTTTCTCGTCGCGGGCAACGAAGCGCTCGAGGCCGCGGTGCGGCAAGCGTTGGCGCCGTGGTCGCCGTTCATCGAGCGTGTCGACGTGCAGGCCGCCGCCACACGTTGGCAAACCCTCGAGCAGGGGCCAGCGCCGTGTCATGTGCTGATCGTCGAGGGCGACCATCTGCCGGCCGTGCGCGCGGTGGCCACGGGACGCGTGATTGTCGCGGTGCCGTCGGCGGCGTTGGCGCAGATCGGCAACGACATCGAGCGCGCGCGCGCCACGCCCATCCTGCTGCCGATCACAACGGGCAACCTCTACGGTGCTGTCGATCGCGTGCTGCGTCGCTTGAAGCGCAACGAACCCGGCAGCCGCGACATCGACCTCGCTGGCGCCGTGGTGCACGCGGCCGACGACGACGCCGATGCACGCTTGTTGATCGAGCTGTTCTTGCGCGACACCGCCGTCACGCTGCACCTGCACGAGACCACCGCCGCGTTGATCGAAGCCGTCGACCACGACCCCGCCACGACCCTGGTGTTGTGCGATGTCGAAATGCCCGACGGTGGTGCGCGTGTGGCCCATGCCGCGCTGGCGTCGCGCACGGGGTTGTCGTTCGTGGCGATCACGGCCCACGGTGACGACGTCGTCAACGGTCTGCGCGCGTCGGGCTTTCTCGAAGTGGCGCGCAAGCCGCTCACGCGGCGGGGCTTGATCGACCTTGTCGCGCGCCGTGGTGTGCCGCGCCGCTCGCCCGCTGTCCCGCAACCCGTGGCACTGCCCACAACGTTCACGCCGTCGTCGTCCAAGACCGCCGCGTTGCCCATCACCCGTACCCCCATGCCCCGCGGCGAAGGCGATGCGTTGCAGCTCGAGGCGCGCATGGCTCTCGCCCGTCGCGACTACCGCGCGCTGCAGTTGCTGGGTCGTCGCCTGCCTTCGCCGTTTCGCGAACGCCTCGAAGAAGCCGCCCGCGGCCGAAACGACGCCGAGGTGCGCGAAGTGCTGCGCCAACTCGAAGACGGCCCCGCCACCATCCAGACCGTCGACGACGCCATCCGCGCGCTGTTGCCCGACTACCTCGAGCGCCGCGCCGCCGACGCCAACGACATCGCCGAAGCCCTCGCCGGCGGCCGCTTCGACCACATCGCGTTTGTTGGCCATCGCCTCGCGGGCACCGCGCGCGCGTTTGGCATGGACGCTCTGAGCGATGTGGGCACCGCCCTCGAACGCGCCGGCCACCGCCGCGATGGCGACGACGTCACCCGCCTGCTGCAGCAGATGCACCGCCTGTTGCACGAGGTCCCGGTATGAACCACGCGCACCTCATCGTCGACGACCACTACGACGAAGTGCTCGAAAAAGCTGCTCGCGCTGCCGCTGTGGCCGTTGATGCCGTGGCCGCCGCTGTGGTGGTCCTCGACGACGATTGCGAACATTTCATCGCCCACGTGGGCGTTGATGCCGGCCTTGAAATCAGCCGGGCTGTGGCCAAAGAGCTTGGCTATGTTCGCCTCGTCGTCGAGAGCGGCGCACCATTCGTCGTGGTCGACACCCACTCCGACCGCCGCATCCGCCCCGAATTTGGGGAAGCCCTCGGTGTCCGCGCCTTTGTGGGCATGCCGCTCGTCGTCGACCACGTCATCGTCGGCGCTCTGTGCGTCTTCGACCGTCGACCACGCCGGATTGCCATTGAGCTGCTGCCGCCTGCGTTGGTGGCTGCGATCGAAGCACGGCTCACGGCCCGTCGGTTGGACGTCGACAGTGCTCGTGCTTCTGCTTTGCCTTTGCGGCCTGCTCTGCGCTTGTTGCAGGCCATGCAGGCTGGGGCTGTTCCTGTTGATGTCTTCTTGCGGGCTTTGCGGTTGTTGCCGCCTGTGACGCTGCCTGGCTGACCCTTTTTTCGCGTTTCGCGTTTTGCGTTTCGCGTTTCGCGTTTCGCGTTTTGCGTTTTGCGTTTTGCGTTTTGCGTTTCGCGTTTCGCGTTTCGCATTTCGCATTTTGCGTTCTCGCGTTTTGCCTTTGCGTGCTCGCCTCAGGTGGTGGCCGTCGATCAGTGCGTCCTCGCTTTGGACTACGCCTTCGGCGCGAGCAGGGGGCCGCGGTGCGCGGCGGCCCCCTGCACCCCCGCGCGCTTTTGCTTTGACATTTCGGGTGGTTGCGCCGCTTGTCCTCGGAGACGACGACCCGCCTTGTCTGCCCCCCAGTGCCCACGTCGCCCATCGGGTCGCGCTCCTGCGGGCGCGGCGAAGGCTCGTGCGCGCGCTGTGTGCACGGCAACGACTCGTGCAACGCGCTGTGTGCAGCTTCGCTCGTGCAGGCCGCGATCCGTGCTCTGCCATGGCTCGTGCACCGCGCCGTGAGCAGCGCGACGGCTCGTGCTCGTGCTCGTGCTCGTGCTCGTGCTCGTGCTCGTGCTCGTGCTCGTGCTCGTGCTCGTGCTCGTGCTCGTGCTCGTGCTCGTGCTCGTGCTCGTGCTCGTGTGCACGCGCGTCGACGACGTGGCGAGCGCTATTCGCCGTGGGCGCGTTGGCGCAGCAGCTCGGCGACCTGGTCGCACACGGCGTGTGTCGACGACGGCAGTGGCAACGATTGCCGCACGCCGGGCAGGCGCGCGAAGTCGCTGATCGCTGTGAAGATTACGACGCCGTTTTTTGCGCGTGCGGCCAGCGTGGCCAACTGCTGCGAGCCGCTCACGGTGTTGGGCGGTGCTACGACGACGATCTCGTCGTAGCGGCGCTGCTCCACTGCCGCCAACGCTTGCGCCAACGGCATCACCGCCAACTGCTTGATGCGTGGGCGCAGGCGTGCTGTGACCACTGCGGCGACGTCGTTTTCGGCGACCACCAACACGCGCATCAGGAACATCAAGCTGTCGTCGGGGATCGTGCGGTCGTCGCTGGGCACGGCCATCACCATCTGCAGCGGTGGTGAGGCGGCGGCGGCGGTGTGCGTGTTCTCGTTGGGAGCGAGCAAGGCGGCGGTGTCGCGCAGGTCCACTTCGCGCGTGGCCTCGTCGAGGATCCCGGGCCGTCCCATCGGTGGTCCCACCATCGTTGGTGCTGCCCCCGGCGGTGGCGTGGGCGGTGTGAAAGGAATGCGCACCGAAGCGGCGCGCTCGGTGGACATCGACGTCGTCGCCAGGGGCACGTACGAGTCGAGCGATGTGTCTTGCTGCGATGACTCGGGGCCAGCAAACACGTCAAACGCTGATGGCTCGCCGAGCACCACCTCCATCGACAGCGACGGCAGCGGACCGCCCGCCATCGTCATCAGCGGCGGTGGGGCCGATGAGCGCTCGAAGCGCTGCGATGGCGTTGCCGGCAGCGACGACGACGACGGCGACGATGGCAACACCGTGGGCAGAATGCTTGGCAACACGGCGGCTTGCGGCGGCACCTTTGGTGTGGGTGTGGGCGTCGGCGTGTTGGTGACCGTGCCCGACGACGAGATGGGGCGCGGTTCGACGGGGAAGCGGCGGCGCACGGCGCGTTCGAGGGCGTCGTCGTTGACGAGGAGGCGCTCGATCGACAACCCGCAGGCGCGTACGACCTGGTCGACGGCGTCGTCGTCGGTGGGGTCGCTCATGCCGAGGCCGAGCACCTGGCCACGGCGCCACACCGGCAGCACGCGCAGACGCACGCACAAGGCACGGGGCAGGGGCGGCGGCTCGACGGGGGCGATGGCGGGGTCGTCGAGCTCGACGACGCGCATATCGAGGGCCGCCGCAAAGGCCGCGCACAACGCGCGTGGGGCAACAAGGCGCCAGCGGCACAGGGCGTGAACGATGGCGACGTCGGCTTCTGCCGCGATGCTGGTGGCCATGCCCAGCGTGGACACGTCGGCAAGACCGGCGTCGAGCAGCAGGCGGGGCAACACAACGCGAGCAGCCAAGGGTGACCTCTGGAGACCTCTGCGCCAGTCCGGTTGGGCGGCGAAGGTCGAACCATCGCGATCTGCGCGCGGCGCTGCAACGTCGGCCGCGAGCTGTCTCGGTGCCGATACGTCGTCGTGGCGAAAGCGCCATGGACAAATTGATGGCGGGGAAGTGTCCCCACCCGCCCCTCAAGAGACTCGCCTCGGCGACAAACCCCAAAGCGGGTTTCTCTTCGAGGCTCAAATGGCGGCCCTCAACCACTTCGCTCGGTGACCAACCGCGCAACAGCGGACTGAGCGGCCCGGCGGGCAACTTCGGATCCCGCTCGGCGACAAACCGCACAGCGGCGGGCCCGCCCATCGAGGCCATCGAGGGGGGGACAAGCGGGGACCAGAGCGGTCCGGCGGTGTCCGGCGACGTGACTTCGCCCCGGACATGCGAGATAACCGGGACCGCCAACGTGTTCGGCCCCTGCCGATGCACGAAGGATTCAAGTCCTTGGCGTTCCGCCAAGAACTTGAATGTATCGATTGATTCGGACGCCGAGCGTCCGAAACCCCACGAGGGTCGAGATGTTTGCGCTCAAGGTCGTCGACGGGCTCTCCACTGGCATTGAAATCCCGTTGCGCCAAAACGGCACGATCAGCGTTGGCCGCGCGGCCGACGCCGATGGCGTCATCGAAGACGGCTTGTGCTCGGGCAAGCACTTCGAGGTCATCTGGAGCGAAACCGACGGCATTCAGGTCAAAGACCTGGGCTCGCTCAACGGCGTGTTCGTCAACGGCGAGCGCGTGCGCGAACCGCGGCGCATCAAGCGCGGCGACTTCGTGCAGGCCGGCAGCACCCTCATGGAGGTCGCCGTCGCCAGCCGGCAGGCCGGCACCGAGGTGAAAGTCTCCGAGCGCGCGCCGGCCCTCAAGGGTGCGGCCACGCAGATGATGTCGGCCGCCGACCTGCAAGACGCGATCGCGCGCACCCGCGCTGAAGCCCGCGTCAAACAGAAAGACATGGGGCGCGACGTCGTCAAAACCCAGATGTTGGGGCGCGACGAAATCGCCAAGCTCATGGCCGAGCCGCCTGCAGGCACCGCCGCCAAAACGATGGTGATGCAGTCGTTGCCGGCGGAGCTGATGGCGTCGGCCAACCAGTCCGGCCTCACCATGCTCACGCAGCTGCTGCAGGCGATGCCGGCGGAGTCTCCCGTCGTCGTGCTGGTGAAAAAGGGCGCCTCGGTGGTGCCGCACGCCAAGAGCACGGTCACCCTCGGCCGCGACGCGCGCAACGACGTGCCGCTGGTCACCGACGACATCTCGGGCAGCCACACGCGCATTGTGCGCGAGCCGTCGGGCCGTTTCGAGGTCATCGACGAAGGCAGCACCAACGGCACCTACGTCAACGGCAAGCGCGTGGTGCGCCAGTACCTCAACAGCGGCGACGTGCTGCAGATGGGGCAATGGACGGGCACCGTCGCCGTGCTGGGCACACGCCTTGGCATGGAGCTCTCCCGCGAGGGCATCAAGGTGCAAGACGCCGGCGGGGCCATCAAGGTCATCAAGGCCGACGCTCTGGGCGCGCGCGAGTGGGATCCGCTGCACCGCGAGAAGGTCAAAAACATCAAGGTCGACTTCAAGCGCGACCGCTCGCAGATGTTGGCGAAGAAGAAGAAGGGCAAAAGTGCCGACGACATCGCCTTCATCGCCACCTCCGACACCCAGCGCAAAGCGCTCAAGGGTCGGCTGGCGTGGGCGGGCGTGCTCACCGCTCCGCTGGTGTTGATCGCGGTCCTGGCCGTCACGCGCCTCGACGCGCTGGCCCCCGGTGCTGTCGGCGCGCACCACGCGGGTCCGGCGTTTTTGACCAAGGCCCACGAAGCCGCCGAAGCCACGGGCGAGAAGCTGCCCCTCGGCGACAAAATCTCGTGCATGGCGTGTCACAAGGGCGGCAAGGTCGTCGACGCCACCTGCACCAGCTGCCACGACCAGGCGCCCACCGAGGGCCACACCACCGCCGGCCTCACCTGCTTCGACTGCCACGGCGAGCACAACGGCCGGGCCTTCTCGCCGACAGCGGCCGCCAAGTTTGGCTGCGTAGGCTGCCACCAGGGTGACCCCCACGAATCGCTGCTCACCGCGGGCGCCGACAAGCGGGCCAAGGCGCGCGCGCCAGTGATTTCGCAAGAGAAGCTGAGCATCGACGCCTTCGACGTCCACAAGACCCACATGTCGATCGAGGGCCGCTGCCTGGGCTGTCACGCCGAAGGCTTGAAGCCCGTCGCGGCCGACGCCCGCAAGAGCTGCGGCACCTGCCACGCGCAGGCCAAGCCCGAGGCCGACAGCTGCATCACCTGCCACAACCAGCACCCCAAAAACGAAGAGGTGTTGGCCTACTTGTCAGCACCCGCCACGCCCGAAGACCACATCAAGGCCGCCCGCAGCGACCCCGGCACGTTGCCGATCTTGCTGGCCCTCGCCCTCGGCATGTTTGTGCCGATCACGGTGCTGGGCTTGATCAAGCCACGCGCCAAGAACGACGACGAAGAAGTGGTGGAGGAAACCGGCGGCGCCAAGCCTCCTGCACCTGCACCCGCCCCGGCGCCTGCGCCTGCGCCCGCTCCGGCACCCGTGGCTGCTCCGGCACCTCCACCGCCAGCCCCTGCTCCGGCTCCAGCACCTGTGGCCGCCCGGCCGCCGCCGCCGCCTCCTGCGGCACCGCCGCCGCCGCCGCAGTACGCGCCGCCACCGCCCCCCCCCCCGCCGCAGTACGCCGCGCCGCCGCCGCCGCCGCAGTACGCGCCGCCACCGCCGCCGCCTCCGCCGCAGTACGCGCCGCCACCGCCGCCACCGCCGCCGCAGTACGCGCCGCCGCAGCAGCAGTATGCGCCGCCACCACCGCCGCCGCCGCAGTA
>JBIKRQ010000120.1:0-15905 GCA_044349155.1 Myxococcota bacterium | reverse complement strand
GCATAGACAACAGCGAACGAGCCGAGAGGCACGAAATCGAGCGCCGAAACGGCAATGACGTCGTCGAACACAAGTTTGACGACGTCATCGTCGCGCCCAAAGCGCCATTTTTCAGCAACCTGCTAGAGCGCAACAGCCTGGATTTCTTTGAGATTCTTGTGCCAGGTCCGGCGCGCACGGTGTCGCACACCATGCTTGTGACCTGCACCAGATCTTCGAGACGCAGGCGCCAACTGCAGTGTTGGGTGCGACTACTCGGTCTCGCTCGGCGACATCTCAGCGTCGAGCTCGACGACAAAGTCGATGCGGCGGTTGCGCATGCGAGCGAGTTCGGAGTCGTCGCGAATCAACGGCCTGGTGTCGGCGTAGCCCGCGATCGCCAACCGTCCGTGGGGCAGCAAGCGCGCGGCTTCGGCGTAGCGGGCCACGGCAGCGGCGCGCATGGCCGACAGCTCCCAGTTGTCCATGCCCATGCGCGGACGTTGGCTGTCGGTGTGGCCCTCGACGCGGATGGTCTCGTTCATCGACGCGAGTTCACGCATCACGTAGTCGATCGACGGCATGGCACTGGGCAACAAGCGCGCGCTGCCCGCTTCGAAGGTGTCGCCCGTCGACATGCGCACGATCAAGCGACGTCCGTCGAGCTCGGCGGTGAGGTGGGTCGAGCCGCCGGTGTAGCGGCCGATGCGTTTCACGATCGCGTCGACCTTGCCGCCGTCTTGCAGGAGGTTCGCGGGCAGAATGCGGATCTTCTTCGAGCCGATGTCGGGGATGTCTTTGAAGATCGGCAGCTCGCCGCCGCCGCCGTCGCCCTGAATGTGCAGCGCCCAACGAACGGCGTTTTCCACCTGCCGCACTTTCTTCTGGTCCACTGCCGACATCGCGTACAGCACGACGAAGAGCGCGAACAACAGCGTCATGAAGTCGGCGTACGACACAAGCCAACGCTCGTGGTTCTCGTGCTCCTCGTGGACTGCATGCTTGCCCATCACTCACGCTCCGCTGCACATCGCAGCATCAGTGGCCGCCGCCCTTGCCATCGACGACGCCGCCGTACGCCGAGATCTTCTCAGCGAGCGCGTTGGTCGACATGCCTTCTTGAATGCCGAGCACCGCTTCGATGATCAGCGTCTTGCGGTCCTTCTGCGATTGAATCTTGAGCTTCGCCTTCGCGGCCAGCGGCAGAAAGATCAGGTTCGACATGCCCACGCCGTACACCGTGGCGACGAAGGCCGTGGCGATACCGCCGCCGAGCTTCGAAGGGTCGCTCAGGTTTTCCATCACGTGGATCAAACCAAGCACCGCCCCCAGAATGCCGACGGTGGGCGCGAAACCACCTGCCGATTCCCACACCTTCGCACCAGCGTTGTCGTGGACTTGATCGTGGTGCGCCTGCGACTCGAGCACGTCGCGGGCGATGTTGCGGTCAACGCCGTCGACGACCATGCCGATCGCGCGTTTCAAAAACGGGTCTTGAATGCTGTTCATCTTGGCTTCGAGCGCCAGCACGCCGTCTTTGCGAGCAACGGTGGCGAAGTCGAGCAGCTGCTTGCTCAAATCAGCGCTGTCGTCTTTGAGGGGCTTCATCGCGAGCCCCAACATTTTGATCGAGTTCTTCAAGATGGCGCCGCTGTTCGCCGTGACCACAGCGCCCAGGGTGCCGCCGCCGACGATGAGCAACGCGGTGAGCTGCACGAGGCTGCTGGCGTGGCCGCCTTCGAGCCACTGGCCAAACAAGATGAAGAAGACGGCGACGACGAATCCGCCAGGGGTGGTGATGTCCACGAGGTCGACCTCAAGGTAATCAGAAGCTCACGTGATCGGCAGGGAAGTTTCCCCCTTCAGAGACTCGCCTCGGCGACCAACCCACAGCGGGCTTTTCTTCGAGGCTCAAGAGCGTGTCGTCACGCCGAGGCGAGGACTTCAGCGGGCAACTGCACACCAAATGCACGACGCAAGATCTCCGCACGGGCTTGATGACAACGATCAACGACGACGACGGCGTCTTCCTGCACACGCATGGTGTCGCCACTTTGCAGTTTGAGCACAGCACCGCCGGTGAGGTCTTCGACGACGACGATGACGTCGATGTTGACGTAGACAATCGAGCCATCGAGCCGGGTCAAGCGCACCACAAAGACCTCGTCGTTGCGGTCATTGAACCGCAATCCCGGCCATCTGCAGGTTGCGGCGCAGGTTCGTGGGCGACACGGCAAACGAGCTCGCGATTTCGGCTTCGACGAGGCCAGCGGTCACGAGGGACAGCAGGCTTTGATCGAAGGTGTGCATGCCCTGGTCGGGCGAGCGCTCCATGACCTGCGGGATCGACTTGTGTCGAGCGGCGTCGCGGATCGCTTCTTTGACGGAGTAGTTGTTCACGAGCACTTCGGTGCACACCACGCGCTGCATGTTCACGCCACGACGTGGCAGCAGGCGTTGGCTCACCACACCGCGCAACACTTCGGCGAAGCGTTCACGCAACGCACCTTGTTGCTCGGCCTTGCCCATGCTGGTGGCGCGCGTGACGGTGTGCAGTGCCGATTGCGTGTGAAATGTCGCGACCACGCAGATGCCGGTTTCGGCGGCGTGCAGGGCGGTTTCGAACGCTTCTTCGTCGCGGATTTCGCCGATGAACAACACATCGGGATCCATGCGCAGCGCTTGTGTGAGCGCTTCGTGCATCGAGCCTGCGTCACGACCGAGCTCACGTTGCGTCACGCACGACGATGGTGCGTTGAAGCGGTACTCGATCGGGTCTTCGATGGTCACGAGGTGCAGGCGCTGCTGTTGCGTCATCGCCTGCAAGATCGACGCGGCCGTCGTCGACTTGCCGGCACCGGTGGGGCCCGTGATGAGCAACATGCCGGGGCGCGGGGTGGCAAGCGGTTTGATCACCGCTGGCAGGCGCAGGTCGACGAACGACGGAATCGTGTGCGGCACCAGACGCAACGACAACGACCACCGTCCGCCGCTCAAAAACGCGCTCGCCCGCAGGCGCGCAAGCCCTGGCAGGTCGAAGCTGTATTCGCGCGAGGTGGCGTGCTCGAAGTTGTCGGTGCCTGCACTGTTGATCAGACAGGCACGCACCTGGTCTGCCGACAGCGGTGGCGCGTCGATGCTGCCCATCCGGCCTGCCGCGCGAATAAACGGCGGCTGGCCTGGGCGCAGGTGGATGTCCGAACTGCCGGCCTGCAGGGCGGCAGTCACGATGCCGGTCAGGAGGGGATCGTTGATCACGGTCCTTTCATCGCGCCGCCACTGCCATCCTTGAGCGATCTTGGGCGTCGTCGTCGCAGCGCCGTGTCCGCCTTGTCCGGGTGAACACATGCGCAGTTCAGAATACGTCTGGCGGCCTGTGCTGGTCCTGGTGCTACAGCGCGCGTCGAGGTGTTCGAATGCTTCTGCGTGTCCTTGGCGTGATGACGATGACGGTGCTCGCTGGTTGTGCGTTCGACGGCGGCGAAGGCGAAGGCAGTGGTCCGACGTGCAAGCTCACGGTGCTGACGCCGAAGCCACATGCGTTGTCGTCGAGGGTGGCGGTGTCGGCGGGCGGGTCCACAGGCACCACACCTGAGGCCACCATCACCGACTTCACGTGGACGCTCATCGACGCTGCCGACGACACGGCCGAGTTCAATGGCGTCGGTGGCAGCGCCACGCTCAAGAGCACCACCGCGGGCACGTTCGTGGTCGGCCTGACCGTCACCGACGACACCGGCGCCACGTCGTCGCCGTGCGAGGCATCGGTGACCTTCGAGTAGCGCACCACTGCGTCGAAGCGGTCAGCGCTGCATCAGCGCTGCATCAGCGGAGTGGGTCGTAGCCGGGCTTCTTGAACAACAGCGGGTTGTCGAGGATCTCGGGCTTGTACACGTCGTCGACCCAGCGCTCGGGGGCCACGTCTTCGATCACCACCGAGATCGAAGATTCCTTCGAGCCGATCGTGGCGATCATCGCCTGGCTCAACGCCTCGGCGAGCTGGTGCTTCTCTTCGGCCGACTTGCCGGCGTAGAGCTTGACGACGATGTGCGGCACACAGACTCCCAGGTGATCAGGTCTTCTTCGTCGACGTCTTCTTCGTCGCGGTCTTCTTCGACGCGGTCTTCTTCGACGCGGTCTTCTTCGACGCGGTCTTCTTCGACGCGGTCTTCGCTGTGGCCTTCATCGTCGCGGTAGCGGCCACCGCAGCGGCGCGGTGCAGGGCGATGCGTCGCACGAGGTCAAACGGCACCGCGTCGATCGGAAAGCGGATGGTGCCTTTGGTTTGCTCGTAGGGCGCAAGCTCATCGGCAAACGCGGTGACGGCGTCGGCGGCCCCCGGATACAGCGCCGCGTGGTTCTTCCAGATCGCGAAGTACACCACCGCGCGGCCGCCCACTTTCCACGTTGGCAATTGATAGCTGATGGTCTCGACGGCCTCGGGCAAGGCGGCACCCAGCACGGCGCGCGCCTGCTGCATCACCGCCTGCTGGGCAGGCGCCAACGTCGTCACGTAGGCATCGATCGTGGCGACCATCAGGGCTCTGTGGAAGCGTCGTTCGACCAGTCTGTGGCGAGCGACAACCCAAGCGCCGTCCCGCCCAGCACAACACCAGCAGCGCCCGCAGCGACCACCGCGATGAAGCTGGTGCCCACGCGCTGTTGCAGCGCGACCACAGTCGCACCATCGGCGGGTGCGGCGAACGTCGACGACGACGCCAGGCCCTGCCCCTCGGCCATCGCCAACTGGTTCACGATTGCTGCCGCTCCACACACCACCAACGCCGCACCAGCGCCACCCGCGACACCCAGCGTGAGAGCAGCGGGAATCGGTGCTGGCGCTGTCGTGCTCGACGGACGCGGCGTAGGCGGTGGCGTGGGCGTCGGTGTCGGCGCAACCACGGGCTCGACGGGCGGCGTTGGTTCGACGGGTGGCGTGGTGGCGACGGGCTCGACGGCAGGCTCCGGCGGCGTGGGCGTCGTCGTTGGTGGTGTGGCCCACGATGGCAACACGGCCGCGGGTGCAGGCTCGTCGACAGGCTTGTCGGCCTTCGCAGGCTTCTCGGGCTTCTCAGGCTTCTCAGGCTTCTCGGGCTTCTCAGCCTTCGCCGGCTTCTCAGGCTTCGCGGGTTTCTCGACGACAGGCTTCGCCGGCTTCTCAGGCTTCGCGGGTTTCTCGACGACGGGCTTCGCCGGCTTGTCGGCCTTCGCGGGTTTCTCGACGACGGGCTTCGCCGGCTTTTCAGGCTTGTCGGCCTTCGCGGGTTTCTCGGGCTTACTGGCCTCGGCGGCAGGTCGTGGGGGCAACGGTTTGCACGTTTGCTCGAGGACCTTTGTCGCGGTCGAGCCCGCAGCACCGTCGACGGTGACGGTGCTCCAGTCGTCGTTGCGCACCTTCACAACGATCTTCTTGCCGGCCACCACCGTGGCAAACGCTGCCCCGATTTTGACCTTGATCGGACGTTGCAGCGTGCACGTGACGTTTTCGTCGGCATGCGCGACCTGCGGCACCGCGAGGGCAGCAACGATCAACGACGACGACACCAGACCAACAAGTGTTCGCTTCATGGCGTCACCGGGAAGAGTTGAGCAAAGAAGCGACGCACCACGCGTGCACCAGCGTTCCAGATGCCGTGTTGGTCGGGCGTGATGCAGTCACCAGTGGCGTCGTCGTTACGCAAGCAATCGGTGACGGTGCACAAGGCGACCGGCACATCGCACGCAAGGGCCTCGCACTCGGGCTCGAGCAGCGCTGCCGTCGGCGTCCCAGTGCAGCCGTGGGCGCTGTTGTAGTGGAGCGAGGCGTCTTGCGCGTAGCTGAAGTCGACCACCGCGTCGTCAGCGGCATGCACGAGCAGCGCGGCGGGTGCTCCCACGCAACTGTCGAGGTTGACGGCGTTGAGCAGATCGAGGCGTTGGCCGTCTTCGAAGCCGCCCGCAAACACCGCGACACCCTTCACGTTGGGTGTGAAGCAGCCGAGCGCGTTTGCGAAGAAGCCGCCGCCGCCCACGCCGACCGCCATGATCCCCGTCGTGTCGGTGCACAACTCGCCGCGCAGCGCCGCCGTGATGGTCGTGACCGCCGCGATGTCGGGGTTGGCCACCGCCGTGCGGAACGAATCCCACGACGTGCCCTCAGGATCGAACACGTTGAGGTTGGCGCCGTCGAGGTAGACCACAATCGCGCCGGTCAGACGCAGATCGAAATCCGGTTCGGTCAGCTCGGCTTGCTGCGGGCTCGCATCGCAGCGGTCTTCGGCGATGTTGTAGTCGGTGCACGCCACGTCGTCGTGAAACACAAACACGATCGGGTAGCGGGTGTTGGCGTCGTAGTCGGTCGGGTAGCGCACGCCAAAACGGCGCACACGTTCGTCGACGACAATCGCCCGCACATCAAACGTGGCCGCGTCGGAAGCAGCCGTGTTGGTCAGGCCGCAGCCATCGGGTTCGCCTTCGCCTTCGCCCTCGCCTTCACCTTCGCCCTCGCCTTCGCCCTCACCTTCGCCTTCGCCTTCGCCCTCACCTTCGCCCTCGCCTTCGCCCTCGCCTTCTCCTTCGCCTTCTCCCTCGCCCTCTCCTTCGCCTTCGCCCTCGCCTTCGCCCTCGCCCTCGCCCTCGCCCTCACCCTCGCCCTCGCCTTCGCCTTCGCCCTCTCCTTCGCCCTCTCCTTCGCCTTCGCCCTCACCTTCGCCTTCGCCTTCGCCCTCGCCCTCGCCTTCACCCTCGCCTTCGCCTTCGCCTTCACCAGCGACCACGACGATCGCAGGCAGCACAACGGTGGCGCCGTTGCCGGCGATGTCGATCACCTCGACCGACGACGTGAGCGAGTTGGTGGTGCTGTCTGCCGCCACCGTGAAGCCGAACGAGAACGTGCTCTCGCCGCGCTTGCCAGCAACGAGGGTGGCCGGGAGCACGGCACCACGGTTGTCGACGAGGCGCACGATCGGCACGAGCCCCTGCGGCTCGTCGGTGCTGAGCTGCAACACGGCAGCCGTGCCGCGCACGACGGGGTCGGGGGCAACGCTGCTGCTGGTGACGGTGGGTGCGGTGACGTCGGTGGTGTCGTCGTCGACGCAGAAGCCGACGGTCTCGACACAGTAAAAGCCCGACGGACACGCGGCATCGCTGTCGCAAGACAGGGCCACATCGTCGTCGAGGGAAAGTTCAGGACAGCCGGTGGCGACGAACGCCACTGCCGCAACAGACAACAACACACGCATGTGGCGGACTGTAGCAGGACCAGCGTCCGCGATGGTTTTGCCTTCGCAGGCGCGCGTCGGGGCGTCATGCTGCGACACCATGTCCACCGACGCTGTCACCGTTGCTGCCTTCTACCGTTTTGCCGCGATCGCCGAGCCACTGGCACTGCGCGACCGCTTGCGTGGTTTCTGTGCGGCGCGTGGCATTTTCGGCTCGGTGTTGATCGCCAACGAAGGCATCAACGGCACGATCGCAGGCACTGCCGACGCCGTCGATGCCTTCGAGGCCGAGGTGCGCAGCGTGGCCGGCCTGCACGACGCGCGCTTTCAGCGAAGTGCCGCACCGTCGATGCCGTTTCTGCGCTTGAAGGTGGAGCACAAGGCCGAGATCGTCACGTTTCACCAACCGCAGGTCGACCCCACCGCCGTCGTCGGCCGCTACGTGGCCCCCGCCGACTGGAACGCGTTGATCGAGCGCCCAGACGTTGTGCTCGTCGACACGCGCAACGATTTCGAAGTCGAGCTCGGCACGTTTCGCGGGGCCATCAATCCAAAGACGACGTCGTTTTCGGAGTTCGCCGCCTGGGTCGACACCCACCTCGACCCACAGCGCGACCAACACGTGGCGATGTTCTGCACCGGCGGCATCCGCTGCGAGAAGGCCACGTCGTACCTGCTGCAAAAGGGCTTTGCCGACGTCGCCCACCTCGACGGTGGGATTACCGCCTACCTGTCGCAGGTGCCCGTCGAGCAGAGCCACTGGCAGGGCGAGTGCTTCATCTTCGACCAACGCACGAGCCTTGGTCATGGCCTGGTGCCTGGCAAAGCGCGCGTGTGTCACGCCTGCTACCGCGCCGTCGACGAGGCGGGCCTGGCATCACCCGACTACGAAGAGGGCATCTCGTGCGCGCGCTGCATCGGCACCGCGACGCCGCAACAGTTGGCCTCACGGCGCGAGCGCCACAAGCAGGTGAAGCTCGCCGAAGCGCGTCGACGCAAGCACCTCGGCGAGGTCATGCCCCGTCGATGAACTTCGTCGTCGCTCGCGGCGCGAGCGAGCGAACGAGGAAGCGAGCAAGACGCACACGCCGCAGTGCCCAGCCGGCCGCATTTTCCGGGATGTCCTTGGACAATTCCGGGATGTCCTTGTTCCGACACGCACAGCGGCCCCCGAGTCGCGCCGAAGGCGTAGTCCAAAGCGAGGACGCACTGATCGCCGATCATCGCGTGACGCGACGACGTGAAGCAGGTGCTCTCGGTGCAAGCAGGTGCTCTCGTGCGCTCGCTCGAGACGTCATCGAGGGTCGCTCAAAAGGTGAGCTGAAACTGGCTGCGCGCGACGATGTCGGGGCGCTCGTCTTCGCCAGCGACCACACCGGCCTCGAGGCCCAGCTTCACGTCGTGGTGGCTGAAGTAGAAGTTGCTGCCGAGCAGTCCTTCCCATTCGGTGCCACGTGCGGTGAGCGAGGTCTCGTTTTGCGGGCCGCCGAGGGGCGTCATGTCGAGGGGAACCTGCACCCCGGCGCGGCCGACCAGCTCGAGCTGATCGGTCACGAGCACGCCGGCCTGCAGCACCGCCCCGGCAGCGGAACGAGCGATGGGCGTGGGGGCATTGTGGTCGTCGAGGGCTGCGCGCACGAGGCCTTCGGCCAACACGCTCACGCCGCGCCACTTGAACACGGCGTCGACGACACCGTGGGCGTAGTCGAGCGCGCCAAGGCCGTCGTTCGGGTCGTAAAACGCGCCGGTGGTGCTGCGCGAGCGCGTGGTGCCCAGGTTCATCGCGCCAGCGGCGGCGATCGCCAGCTTCGGTGACGACGTGCGTTTCAGGTCGCCCTCCACGATGTCGTCGAACGCGCCCAGCGGCGAGAGCTGCACCTTCACCACCGACAACAGCCCGCTGCGGGCGATGGGCCGGTTGCGTCCGTCACCGCCAAACACGCCCGCCTGCAGCAGGAGCACGTCGCCGGCGAGGGTGTTGTGCGACACGACGATGCCGACATCGCGATCAAGGTTCAGCTCGTTGACGACGCGGCTGCGGTCGGCGAACTGCAGCGACGACGACGACGTCAAACGCTGGCGATCGAACGGCACTTTCATCTGCCCAAAGCGCACGCCCAGATGTGCTGGTGTATTCGTATTGATGTTCCACGTCACGTTGGCATCGCGCACGACGATGGGCAGGTCGGTCTCGACGTCGTTTTGCGAAAAGCCGAGCTGCAACTTCCACTCAAACAACTCGTTGAGCACCTGACCGCCGGCCGTCAGGCGCGCACGACGCACCAGGAATTCGGGGCGCACGCTGTCTTCGCTGTCGCTGGCGTCGTCGTCGGCGGTGACTGCTGCGCGCAACTGCAGGCGGGCTCGCAGCTGCACATCGAAGCTGCCGTCTTCGGCGGCGATCACCACACCTTTGCCGATACCAGCCTCGACGAGAAGCCCGCTGTGGGGTTTGTCGAGGCTGGTCTCTTGAGGGGGCGGGGAAACGTCCCCGAGCACTTGAGCCTCGACGTCGACCGCTGCCGGCAACAAGGTACATGCAAGCGCAAAGGCAGCGGTGATCATCGGTGGCTTGTAGCGCGCTCACCGTCGTCGACAGACACCTGTTCGACACTGAAACACCGCGCCGGCACAGGACACATGTCCCTGCTGCACCAGCGGGGATCGGCGGTTGCCCCGCGACCACCGGGATGCTGAAACACGTCGTCGGTTCGTCACGCAGCAGGCGTTGCTGGCATCGAACCTCTGCTTTTTCGCCTCCTGCCCGGACTGCACCATGGCCGACGACCTGCACACACCCATTGGCTCGACGTGGACGGCAGGCGAGGGCCCGCTGCCCGCGTTTGCCATGCTCACCGCGTACCTGCCGATGATGAAAACGTCGGCGATGACGTCGGCCGCCGAGCTCGGCGTGTTTCATCACCTGCACAAACATCCCTGCACGGCAGTCGACGCATCCGCTGCGTTGTCGACGAGCAGCACAGGCATGGAGCGCCTGCTGTTCGCGCTTGAATCGTTTGGGCTGGTTCACCGCGGCATCGACGGCCGCTACCGCAACAGCCGCTTCGTCGAGGCGCACTTCACGCCCGCCGCATTGGCCGACTTCACGCCGGGGCTGTTGTGGAACGCCGAAGCCGCGCGCTTGATGTTGAACCTCACCGACGCGATCAAAAACGGCGGCCCCGCCGAGTCGATGTGGTCGATGATGGAGCGCCGCCCCGGCATGGGTGCTCTGTTCTCGGCGTACATGGAGGCGTTTGCGCGCTACCTCTCGCCCGACCTCGTCAAAACCCTCCCCGTGCCTGCAGGAGCCACGCGCCTGCTCGACATCGGCGGCTCCCACGGCCTGCACGCCGCCGCGTTGTGCGAGCGCTACCCCGAGCTTTCCGCCACGGTGTTCGACTTCGCCGCAAGCCTTGAGCACACGCCGCGCGTCATCGAGCAGCACGGGTTGCAACAGCGCATGCGCTTGCAGGCCGGCAACGCCGTCACCGACGACTTCAGCCACGAGGATGGCGGCTACGACGTCGTGCTCCTGCTCTCGGTGCTGCACAACCAGACCGAAGCGCAGGCCAAAGACATCATCCGTCGTGCGGGCAAAGCGCTGAACCCTGGCGGGGTCCTCGTCGTTCACGAGTACTTCCACGACCAGAGCAACCCGCAGCCGTACACGTCGTCGTTTTTGCTCACACTGCTCGTCGAGGTGGGCACCAGCCTGCAAACCCCCGAGAACCTGCGCACGTGGTTGGCCGAGGCCGGTTGTGGTGCCATTCGCCGTGTCGACTTCGAACAGGGCAAAGGCTCGCTGCTGCTGGCCACCCGCACCTGATCCCGATGTCTCCATGATCTTCGATCATGGAGACATCGTGATGTGCTCTTTCGGGGGCTGATGCAGCCCCCGCCCCACGAAGCGTGGGGCCCCACCCCAACTCCGCTCCGCGAGTCATCCCGAATGACATTCTGGTCAGTGTTCAATGGTCATTCGGGATGACAACAGCGACGACAACGACACCACCAGCCACGACCCCGAAGGCGCCATGACGACGACGACCGAAGCACCAGCCACCACCGAAGCGCCGCGGCAGTACAAGTATTACGACTTTGTCATGGCCACCTTTGTGACCTTGTTGTTGTGCTCGAATCTGATCGGGCCAGCCAAGGTGGCACAGCTGGATTTGCCCATCCTGGGCAAGACCGCGTTTGGTGCGGGTATCTTGTTCTTCCCGTTGTCGTACGTATTTGGCGACATCTTGACCGAAGTGTACGGCTACGCACGCTCGCGCCGGGTGGTGTGGGCGGGCTTTGGCGCCATCGTCTTCTCGGCATTTATGTCGTTCATTGTTGTATCGTTGCCCCCCGCCGACGGCTTTGGCGGTCAGCAGGCGCTGCAAGCGGTGTTCGGCAACACGCCGCGGGTGGTGGCGTCGTCGCTGCTGGCGTACTCGTGCGGCGAGTTCATGAACAGCTACGTGCTGGCGCGCATGAAGGTGCTTACCAACGGCAAAAAGCTGTGGATGCGCACCATCGGCAGCACCATGGTGGGCGAGCTGGTCGACAGCCTGATCTTTTATCCCCTGGCCTTTTTGGGCGTGTGGGACACCGATCTGGTGCTTAAAGTGATGGTGTCGAACTATCTGCTCAAGTGCGCCTGGGAAGTCGTCATGACGCCGGTAACTTACCGCATTGTCGCCTTCTTGAAGAAGAAGGAAAATGAAGACTACTTCGACACCAAAACGAACTTCTCGCCCTTCAATCTGGGCCTGCAGTAACCGCTACGCCATCCGCGTCAGGAAGACGTGCAGCGCCTGCGCGTCGTACCACGTGGTCTGCACACTACGAAGCGCACGTCGTCGCCAGTGTGCAATGCAACGGGCTCGCCCTCTTTGCGTGCCGGCACGCGAGCCCCCTGGACAAAGGTGCCATTGCGGCTGCCTGCATCCTGCAACAGCTGCACGCCGTCGACATCGCGGATGAAAGCGTGGAACTTGGAGACCGTGACATCGTTAAAAACGACGTCATTGCCGTCAATTCTTCCTATACTTATAAACTGAAGTTGCGAGCCAGGCAGCCGAACGACTGGCAAAATGCACATGGTCGATTCAGCGGTATCGCTGATGCCCACGAATTCCTGGGTGCGCATCGGGCCCGCTGGGCGTCGCAAAGCCGACAAACGAACGAAGAAGCCGGGTGCCAGCGCCCGCAAGTCAGCAACGGGGCGGCTCGCCCACGGCAGCATCTCTTGCAGCGAAAATCCGCGCACGTCTGTCATGAAGGCCCTCAATCACAGCATCGACTGTTGAACCGATTCCTTCAGCGATCCAGCGCCCAAAGGCAGCGCAATCCATCGTCAATCTCGCCTCGCCATACCGCCACAAAATTGACACGTATTCTCTGCTGCATTTCAGCAGGGCCACGTCGTGGCCCGCATGATACGCTTGAAGCATGAAAAACGGGTGGGGATCTCTTCTTTTGGTTGTGCTGGTCAGCGGGCTGTGGGCCTGCGTACCCGACACAGATTGTGCAAACGGCTGCAGCGACGACGAGCGCTGTGTTGATGGCGCATGCGTCGAGGACGACGCCAGTGAAGGCGAAGGCGAGGGCGAAGGCGAAGCAGGCGGCACCTGGGGCGATCTCTGCGACGACGTCACGCCGTGCGCGGGCGACCTTGTCTGCGGCCAGGTCTCGTCGACGTGTGCGGAGCCTTGTGCATCTGCCGACGACTGCGACGTGTGCGCGGCGGTCACCGACGGTGCCTGCACCTGCCACACGTTCGGCTTTTGTCAGGCGCCCTGACGACGCCGCGTTGCGCAGGCGGGGACGTTGCCGAAGGCCACTGCACCCGTCATGCAGCGGCGATGTCGACTTCTGAGATTGTGCTGGTGGCGTTGAACGCGCGGTGGTCGCACGCCTCGTTTGGCCTGCGCTGTTTGAAGGCCAACCTGGGCCCGCTCAAAGAGCGCTGCACGCTGCTCGAGCGCACCATCGACGACCGCGCCGCCGACGTCGTCGAGCAGATCCTCGCGTTGTCGCCGCGCATCGTTGGCTTGAGCGTGTACATCTGGAACGCCACCGAGATGCTGGCCGTGGCGCGTCTGCTGCGAGCCCTGCGCCCCGACATTGTCGTGGTGATGGGTGGCCCCGAAGTCAGCCACGAAACCGAGGAGCAGGAGCTCACCACGTTGGCCCACCACGTCGTCGTGGGCGAAGGCGAAGACGCGTTTCGCGAGCTGTGTCTGCACCTGCTGCGCAGCAAGCCCACGCTGGGGTTGTTGCCGCAAAAAGTGTTGCCTGGCGGCTCGCCCGACCTTGCGACCATGCCCTCGCCCTACGACCTGTACGACGACGTCGACCTCAAAGACCGCGTTGTCTACGTCGAGGCCTCGCGCGGCTGTCCGTTTACGTGCGAGTTCTGTTTGAGCTCGCTCGACGAGAAGGTGCGTTCATTTCCGCTGCAACCGTTTCTGGCCGAGATGCAGCGGCTGATGGACCGCGGCTTGAACACGTTCAAGTTCATCGACCGCACCTTCAACCTGAAGATCGACGTCACCGAGCAGATCGTCACGTTCTTCCTTGAGCGCATGCGCCCCGGCCTGTTCGTGCACTTCGAGATGGTGCCCGACCGTTTGCCGCCGTCGTTGCGCGCGCTGTTGCAGCAGTTTCCGCCGGGGGCCGTCCAGCTCGAGGTGGGCATTCAAACGTTCGACCCCGAGGTGGGCCAGCGCATTCGCCGCAAGCAAAACGTGCCCGCCCTCGAGGACAACCTGCGCTTCTTGCGCCAGCACACCGGCGTGCACATCCACGCCGATTTGATCGTGGGCTTGCCTGGCGAAGACCTTGAGAGCTTCGGCCGTGGCTTCGATCGCCTGGTGGGGCTGGCGCCGCACGAGATTCAGGTGGGCATCTTGAAGCGCTTGCGCGGTGCGCCGATTGCGCGGCACACCGACGAGCACCACATGGTCTACAGCACGACGCCGCCGTACGAGGTGGTGCAAACCTCGGTGCTGTCGTTTGTCGACCTGCAGCGCATGAAGCGGTTCGCGCGCTTTTACGACCTCGTGAACAACAGCGGCCGCCTGCTCGCCACCGCGAAGTTGTTGATGGCGGGGCCGAGTGCGTTTGTGTCGTTCCTCGCGTTTTCCGATTGGTTGTACGACGAGACCCGCGCGCGTCATGGCATCGCGTTGTCGCGGTTGGCGGAGTTGTCGACGCGCTACCTGCTCGAGGTGATGCACGCCGAACCAGCCGCCGTCGAAGCCGCGTTGCTCGCCGACCTTGGCAAAGACCGCGCGCAGTCGTTGATGCGGCCCACGCAGCCCGCAGCGGTCGTCGAGAAGCCCAGGGGCATTCCCGCGCGTCAGGCACGGCACCACGCCTGAGCCGCAATGTGCTTGGCGGGCGCCCACCCCTCAAGACTCACCTCGCAGCCTCGGGTACGCAGTGCGACACCGTCTCGACGTCGCTCGCGGTGGTGACCGCGCAGGTGAGCCCGTCGGCGCACCGCACGTCGAGTTCTGTGCAGGGGCCGAAGTCGACGGCGCGCGAGCAGACTTCACCGAGTGCTGCAGGTGCTGCACAGATCGTCCCGCAGTCCACGTGCTTGCACGCTCCTTCAGCGCAATCAGCGTCGAGCGCGCATTCGTTGGCGGGGCAGTTGGTGCACGCGGGTTCGCCTTCGCCCTCGCCTTCGCCTTCGCCTTCGCCCTCGCCTTCGCCTTCCCCCTCGCCGGGTGGTTCGCACGTCGCTGCGCCGAGCGAGGCGCACAGCAGAGTCAGAAGCGTTCGCCATGTCATCGACGCACGCTATCAAGCGCCGTCGACACGATGGTCATGGGGATGTCGAGCGCAGTCGCTCGAGGTCGTGCAACAGCTCGCTGCACAACAGCGGCGACAAACTCTGCCACGCGCGACCGCCGGTGAGTTCGACGACACCGAGGGTCTGCGGTGTCTTTGAGCCATCAGGGCCGCCAAAGATCCCCGGCGAATAGTGCAGCGTGGCCTCGACCCCGTCGACGCGGGTCGCTGTCCCGGGCCCACGCTGCCAACCACGCGCCTCGAGGCTGAACAACTTTCCCGTGGGCACCTGCACACCGACAAAGCGCTGCAGTGCCGTTGCTGCGTCGTGGTCCTCGACGACAAACACCGGTCGCTCCAGCTGTGCGAACGGCTGCTGCAGCTCGTAGTCGGCACACACCACGCGCCACTGCTGCAGCGCTGTGGCCGACGCGAAGAGTGGATGCAGCAGCCCAACACTGGTGCCGCGCAACGTGTAGGTGTCGTCGTTGACGTCGGCGAACGTGCCGTCTTCGGCCACACGAAACGCAGCGAGGACCGTGTCGTCGTTGACGTCGATCCACACCAATCGCCGCGCCACGTGTTGCAACAGCGGATGGTGCAGCACGCAGCTGACCGCGACGTCGACGGGCCAACGGCGCTGCTCGGCCAACGCGCCTTCCAAACGCCGCAGCATGTGTGTGCCCACCTCGGCCGCGGCCTTCGTGAGCGCCTTGAGTTTCACCTTTGCTTCAGCGTGCAGTGCCGCGTCCATCGACGACGACAAGCGCGGCAACGACGGCACGTGTTTGCCTTCGCTGTCTTTCAAGATCGGGCGCAACACCCCATTGGGCGACGTCAACTACAAGCTCCCGCCAACGACAACTACATCTCCCCTTGAACTGCCTACTTCTTCTGCTTCGTAGTTGTTGTCGTTGCTGCCTTCTCCTTTCTGGC
>JBIKRQ010000119.1:0-16012 GCA_044349155.1 Myxococcota bacterium | reverse complement strand
AGTGCGTCGTCGTGGTGGCAGTGGTTCGCCGTTTCGCAGCCTGCTATGGCGGCGCCATGTCCGACACCCGCTCCTTCGACTCGAACACCTGGCAGAAACTCGCCGACAAAGAGACCGGCAACACCACGGCGTCGCTCACGCGCGAGCTCGACGGTGGCCTGGTGCTCAAGCCGGTGTACACGGCGGCGGACTTGCCCGCCGACGTCGAGAGCGCGGTGCCTGGCGTGGCACCATTTCTGCGCGGCCCGCACGCCACGATGTACGCGAAGCGCCCGTGGACCATCCGCCAGTACGCCGGGTTTTCGACCGCGCGCGACAGCAACGCGTTTTACCGAAAGAACCTCGCGGCCGGCCAAAAGGGCCTGAGCGTCGCCTTCGACCTCGCCACCCACCGTGGCTACGACTCCGACCACCCCCGCGTCGTCGGCGACGTCGGCAAAGCTGGCGTGGCGATCGACTCCGTGCTCGACATGAAGATCCTGTTCGACGGCATCCCGCTCAACGACATGAGCGTGTCGATGACGATGAACGGGGCCGTGCTGCCCGTGCTTGCCGCCTTCGTGGTGGCCGCCGAAGAGCAGGGGGCCACGCAAGACCAACTCTCGGGGACGATCCAGAACGACATCCTCAAAGAGTTCATGGTGCGAAACACCTACATCTACCCGCCAAGCCCCAGCATGAGAATTGTGGCGGACATCATCGAGTACACGGCAAAGAATATGCCGAAGTGGAACTCGATTTCGATCTCTGGCTACCACATGCAAGAGGCCGGTGCTGATCCGGTTCATGAACTTGCCTTCACCCTGGCCGACGGCAAGGCCTACGTGCAATCGGCGTTGGAACGCGGTCTGGATGTCGACGACTTCGCCGGCCGCCTGAGCTTCTTCTTCGGCATCGGCATGAACTTGTACACTGAAGTGGCCAAGCTTCGTGCCGCTCGTGTGCTGTGGGCCGAGATCATGCAGGGCTTTGGTGCAAAGAAGCCGAAGTCGCAGATGTTGCGCACCCACTGTCAGACATCCGGGTGGTCGCTCGCGGCGCAAGATCCGTACAACAACATCATCCGCACCACCGTCGAAGCGATGGCCGCGGTGTTTGGTGGCACGCAGTCGCTGCACACGAACTCGTTCGACGAAGCCCTCGCGCTGCCCACGCCCTTCTCGGCTCGTTTGGCGCGCAACACGCAGCTGATTCTGGCCGAGGAAACCGGCATCCCCCACGTCGTGGATCCGTGGGCGGGCAGCTACATGATGGAGCGCCTCACCGCCGACCTGATTGAGCGCGCCCGCGAGGTGATGGCCGAGGTGGAACGCGAAGGCGGCATGGCCAAGGCGATCGAAAAGGGCATGCCCAAACGCCGCATCGAAGAGGCTGCGGCTCGTCGTCAATCGCGCATCGACAGCGGCGAAGAAGTCATCGTTGGTGTGAACAAGTACGTGGTGCAAAAGCCCGAAGACAACGTCGAACTCCTCGACGTCGACAACCAGGCCGTCCTCGTCGAGCAGACCGAGCGCTTGCGCGAACTGCGCGCTGAGCGTGACCCGCAGAAGGCTGCGGCAGCGCTCGCTGCGCTTGAGGCTGGTGCCCGTGACAACGCGAACCTGCTGGCGCTGAGCATCGACGCCATGCGTGCCCGCTGCACCGTTGGCGAGGTGAGCGATGCGCTCGAGAAGGTGTTTGGTCGTCATCAAGCCGACGCCTCCGTCGTGACCGGCGTGTACGCGCCCAACACTGGCGGCCACGAGCACAAGGCCGTTGCTGAAGCACGCGCCGCGGTCACCGCGTTTGCGACCCGCGAAGGTCGTCGTCCGCGCTTGCTCGTGTTGAAGCTTGGGCAAGATGGCCACGATCGTGGGGCGAAGGTGGTGGCCTCGGCGTTCGCCGACATGGGCTTCGACGTCGACGTGGGCCCGCTGTTTCAAACCCCCGAAGAGGGCGCGCGCCTGGCCATCGACAGCGACGTGCACGTGGTGGGCGTTAGCTCGCTTGCTGCGGGCCACAAAACGTTGGTGCCGCAGTTGGTGCAGGCCCTGAAAGCGCAGGGAGCAGGCGACATCGTCGTCATCGCTGGCGGCGTGATTCCGCCTGGCGACCACCAGTTCCTCAAGGACAACGGTGTCGCGTGCGTGTTCGGCCCCGGCACGCCGATTCCGCAGGCAGCCCTCGCGGTGTTGCAGGCGATCCCGGCTCGGAGCTGACGGTGGCCGCGATCGGTGTTGCTGACGTCGACGATCTCGCAGCACGCGTGGTGGCCGGTGAACGGCGCGCGTTGGCCAGGGCCGTCACCCTCGTCGAAAGCACCCGCGACGACGACCAACACACTGCACAAGCGCTGCTCGAACGCTTGCACCCGCACACGGGCAAAGCAGTACGCGTGGGCCTGTCGGGCACGCCTGGTGTGGGCAAGTCGACGTTCATCGAAGCGCTCGGTTCGCTGCTGTTGTCGCGTGGTTTGCGCGTGGCCGTGCTGGCTGTCGATCCATCGTCGCCCACGACGGGGGGCTCGATCC
Source organism: Myxococcota bacterium (assembly GCA_044349155.1). Classification (GTDB taxonomy): domain Bacteria; phylum Myxococcota; class UBA727; order UBA727; family VGSZ01; genus VGSZ01. Next base: position 13,502 of record JBIKRQ010000119.1, on the reverse strand, counting down.
TCGGCGACAAAACCCGCATGGAAAAGCTCGCCCACGATCCGCGCGCGTTTGTGCGGCCTTCGCCATCGGGTGGAGCCCTTGGTGGCATCGCCACACGCACACGCGAAGCGATGGTGGTGTGTGAAGCAGCCGGCTTCGACGTCGTGCTCATCGAGACCGTCGGCGTGGGCCAAAGCGAACACGCAGTGAGTGCGATTGTCGACACCTTCGTGTTGTTGGTGGCTCCTGGGGGCGGCGACGACCTGCAGGGCCAAAAGCGCGGCGTGCTCGAACTGGTCGACCTCGTCGTCGTCAACAAGGCCGACGGCCCACGCCTCGACGAAGCCCGCACCACGGCGGCGCACTACCGCATTGCTGGACATCTGCTGCACCACGACCGCGATTGGCACCCGCCGGTGGTCACCGCGTCGGCGTCGACGAACGTGGGCATTGAGGCCGTGTGGGACGAGGTCGAGCGCCATCGAACAGCGACCGCTGCGGGGCGTGATGCGCGTCGTGCAGCACAGGCCGAGCGCTGGTTGTGGACGAGTGTCGAGGTCGAATTGCTGCACCGTGCGCACCAGCACCCCGCGGTGAAGGCGCTGTTGCCGGCGTTGCTCGACGAGGTGCGCGCTGGACGGCGCTCGCCCGGCCGTGCGGCGATCGAGCTCGTCGAAGCGATGTGGCCGCGCTGACGTCGTGCTATGGCGCTGCCATGCTTGCTCGTCTTGCCTGTTTGTTCGTCCTCGGCGCGGTTCCAGCCGCAGCGCAAGTGGGCGCGCCACGATGCCAGATCGTGGTGCTGAACGTGGTGCCGCAAAACCTCGTCGATGCCGACAAAGGCGTGCCCGCCCTGCTCACCGACATCCTCGCGCAGCAGGTCAGCGCCGACTCGGGATGTCAGGTGGTCACACAGGCCGACCTGACCGAGATGCTCGACTTCGAAGCCGCGAAGCTCGCGTGCACCGACGCCGTCGACTCGTGCCTCGCTGAACTGGGCAACGCCCTGGGCGCCGACCGCATCGTCGGCAGCACCGTTGGCAGCCTGGGCAGCGACTTCGTGCTCAACGCCCGCCTGATGAACGTGAAGACCGGCGCCGTCGAGGCCCGCGCCCAGCAGGTTGCACCAGGTGCGCGCGAGCAGTTGCGCGGCGCCACCCAGAACCTCGCGCGTGAACTCTTCGGCAAGGCGCCCGTCGTCGTCGAGCCTGTTGCGGTTGCTCCCGCTCCTGCTGCACGAGGCACATCGCCGTTGGTGTTCGTTGGTGCCGGTGTTGGCGCGCTGGGGGTGGTTGGCCTCGCGGTTGGCGGCACCATCGCGGGCATCGCCGAGAGCAGCCTGGCAACGCCGACACAACTCAACAAAACCGACATTATCGGCACCGGCAAGATGGGCCTGGCGCTCGTTGGTGTTGGCGCACTGCTCACGACGGTTGGTGTGATCACGGCGGTTGTGCCGATGGTCGCGGAGTGAACATGCACCACAAAAACGCTCTCGTTCTCCTCGTCATCGCCGTCGCCGCTGTTGCACCGGCGTGCAAAATTCTGGGCCTCGATCGCAGCGCCTGCGACCCCACCAATCCGGCGACGTGCCCCGACGGCGAGGCCTGCGTCGAGGGCTTGTGCAGCGCCGAAGGCGAAGGTGAGGGAGAAGGCGAAGGTGAGGGAGAAGGCGAAGGTGAGGGAGAGGGCGAGGGCGAGGGCGAAGGCGAGGGCGAGGGCGAAGGCGAGGTCGTCGAGGTCGTCGCCGACGAAGCAGGCGTTGCGCTGATTGCGGTCGATGCCGACGACCAGATCTTCTTCGCCTCCGGCGATGCCGGCGCGTGCATCAAACGCAAAGCCACTGCAGCAGCCGCAGCTGTCGACGTCGTGTGCGAGGCCGCCGACCGCCACATCATGAGCCTGGCGATTCTGGGCGACGAGCTGGTCTTCTTGTCGGAGGGCGCTGGTGCCACCGATCGCGTGCGCGTCATTGGCCGCAACGCGACGACGGCCGACGCCGCGATCACGTTGAGCCAAACCGACCTCGAGATCGGCACGCTGTCCACGCTCGGCCCCGACGCGCTGGCGGTGCGTGCCGACGGCGCATCAACGTTCGTCGCCTACATTGGTGAAGATGCCGAAGAAGTGGTGAGCGTTCGTCGCTCGTCGACGGGGACTGTCCTCAATCGCTCCTCGTACCGAAGCAACGGCGCGTTGATGAGTGTCGCCACCCTTGGGCCCACGTTTGTTGCCAGCGCCTGCGTCCTCAGCAGCAAGGTGCGCTTGTGCGTCGACGAGGACTACCGCGACAGCGACCAGGACGGCAGCTACGGCTTCGACTTCGCCGCGTTCTTCAACCGCGGCGGCGAGAACCTCGGTGGGCGCGGCTGGGCGGGCTTCGTCAACGTTGACGAGCACATCTGGAGCACCCGCGCACCGGACGACGGCGGGGGCATCTTCGGCTTCGACGACGACGTCGACGCCGACGGCAATGCGCAATCACGCACGATCGCCGAGCGCGCCGACCCGGCAAACGCCCTGACGTACGCCGCAGGTTTCGCCGGCGACGCGTTCACGTTGTACTGGGCGACGGCGGGCACGTTGCAGGCCGGCCGCTCCTTCGGCGTGTTCGCCATCGACATCAACGACGAAAGTGCAGCACTGGTGCGCATCGCCGATCTGCCTGCTGCGGCAGGCAAGGTCGCGCGCGACAGCACGGGCACGCTGTACGTGACGCTGCCGGCCGAAGGGCGCATCGTGGCGCTTGAAACCCTACCGTAGGCTCACAAGTCTCAGAAAATACGTACTTTTCTGGTGTCGGCGCCAGATGTGGTTGCTGCACTGACGATGCGGTTTCTTCCTGCTACGCCGCGCGCATGGGCCTGCCAGACACCATCGAGTTGACCCTCGGCCTCGACGACGCTGACGACGATGCCGCCTTGCGCGTCGCTGTGGGCAAGAAGCTGAACCTGCCCGCGCATGCCGTACCGGCGGTGCGCATCGCTCGTCGTGTGATCGACGCGCGTGGTCGTCGGGTGCGCTTTCATCTGCAGGTCACCACCGCACCGCCAGCGGAGCGCGAGCAGCTCGGCGAGCCGGTGCCAACAGAGACCAAAGGCCCACCGCGCGTGATCGTCGTCGGCGACGGGCCTGCGGGTTTGTTCTGCGCCTACGAACTCGCGCGGGCCGGTGTGGCCTCGATCGTCGTCGACCGCGGCAAGACGGTGAACCCGCGCCGTGTCGACCTGAAGGGCCTGAACCGTCCGCACATGGGCATCGTTGATGCCGACAGCAACTACTGCTTCGGCGAAGGCGGTGCGGGCACGTACTCCGACGGCAAGTTGTACACGCGGGCCACCAAGCGTGGCGACGTGCGCGCGGTGTACGAAACGCTGGTGCGCCATCAAGCACCTGTCGACATCCTCACCGACGCGCGGCCACACATCGGCAGCAATCTGTTGCCCAAGGTGGTCGCCGATATGCGCGAGCACCTCGAGCGCGTGGGCTGTCGTTTCGTCTTCGGCCAACGCGTGAGTGGGTTGATCACCACCACCGACCACAGTGGTCAGCGCCATGTGCGTGGCGTGAAGCTCACGCGTACGAGCAGCGACGACGTCGTCGACGAACTCCACGCCGACGCGGTGGTGCTCGCCACAGGCCACTCCGCACGCGACGTGTTTCGCTTCCTGCACGACGACGGTGTGCAGTTGGTGCCCAAGGCGTTTGCGTTGGGCGTGCGCATCGAGCACCCGCAGGCGATCATCAACCGTCTGCAATACGGGGCGAGCTACAACCACCCGAAGTTGCCGGCAGCGGCGTACTCGATTGCACACACCACCAGCGACGGTGGCGTGTTCTCGTTTTGCATGTGCCCGGGCGGCTTCATTGTGCCGGCGAGCACCGACGAGCAGGGCCTCGTCGTCAACGGCATGAGCTTGAAGAAGCGCGACAACGAGTACGCCAACTCCGGCCTTGTGGCGTCGATCTCCGTCGAGGACGCCGAGGCCCACGGCTTCGGCGGTCCGCTGGGCATGTTGCGCCTGCAGGAAACCATCGAGCATGCGAGCAAGCAGCAGATGCTCGAAGCGGGTGGTCGCGGCTTGATGGCGCCGTCTGTGCGCGTGCCGGATTTCTTGAAGAAGAAGAAGTCAGCGACGTTGCCGACGACGTCGTACCAGCCGGGCCTGGTCGCGGCCGACCTCGACGCGGTGCTGAATGCTGCGGGCATCAACATCGCCGATCGCCTGCGCCACGCGCTGCGCCACTTCGGCACCACCATGAACGACTACATCGGTGCTGACGCGGTGCTCATCGGTGTCGAGAGCCGCACCAGCAGTCCGATCCGCATCCCGCGCGACGACGTCACCTTGATGAACCCCGACATCGCCGGGTTGTTTCCAGCGGGCGAAGGCGGCGGCTACGCGGGCGGCATTGTGTCGGCGGCCCTCGACGGTGTGCGCGTGGCGCGCGCGGTGTTGCAGCAGTTGCAGGTCGCCGTCGTCGTCGCTGCCGCACACTGAGGGCACCACATGAAAAACGGGCACCAGTTGGTGCCCGTTTTTGCGCTCGCTCACGACGTGCTCAGCGCAGGTTGGTGATCTCGACGTATTCGAGCTCGTAGTTGGTGTCGGCGTCGCACCACTCGGTGATCACCGGACCATGCAAACCAGCCACCGCCGACGCGGTGCCAGGCGTGGCCTCGGCTTCGGTGACCTCGGCCCAGCTGCCGGCGTTGCCCGCGTTGCTGCCTGTGCGCTGGTAGCACTTCTTCTTCAACGCCCCGCCGAAGGCTGGTCCGTCGACGACGCTGTTGCCATCGAGCAGCGTGAACTGCTCACCGCCGTTGACGATCGGCACGCCCGACGTTTCGACCTCGGCGTTGAGGAACTGCGCATTGCCAATGCTGCCCCAGGTGCTCGTGAAGCTGTTCTCGCTCGCGTTGCGCACGACGATGAGCGACTGCCCCGGCTGCAAGGTGATGCCGTTGGGCAGCACGCTGACCTGCGCGGCGGCGGTCTCGCGGTTCTCGAGGCGGTAGCCGTTGAGCGACACCGGCGTTCCTTCGCCTTCACCTTCGCCTTCGCCTTCACCTTCACCTTCGCCTTCGCCCTCACCCTCGCCTTCGCCTTCACCTTCGCCATTTGGATCGAAGCAGCGGTCGGCGATGCCGTCGCACAGCAGGTTGCCGGGGCAGTCGTCGGGGCTGCGGCAGTTCTCGGGTGGTGTGACGCACGCGCCTTCGGTGCAGATCAACGTCGAAGCGCAGTCGCCCTTGTTCACGCACTCCGAGGCGACGCACACGCCGAAGCGGCAGAAGCCAACAGCGCAGTCTTCGTCGTCGACGCACAGCTGCGTTCCTGCATCGGGCACGCCGGCGTCGGGCGAGATGGGCGTCGTCGTCGGACAGGCAGAGATCACGAAGACACAGAAGGAAACAAGCAAGGCGATGCGCATGCCTCCACCATGACCGAGCACACGCCCCACGCAACATCCGTGGTAGCGATCTGTGATGCGCGTATCTGCACTCTCGTCGTCGTTGCCCGTCCTGTTGCTGCTCGCGGCCATCTGTCCTGCGGCCCGCGCCGATATCGCGCCATGGCCCTTGCCGGCCGGCAGCGGTCCACAGGTCGAAGGTGCACCGGGAAAGATCGACACCGTTGCCATGCGCAAAGAGCACGTCATCGTCACGGTGCACAACACGCCCGCGGGTGCTTTCGCCGTCGTCGACGCCACCTTCTGGATGCGCCGCGTGGCCGCTGGTCCGCCCACGTTGAAGCTCGCGTTCCCGGGGCAGGGCGTGTCGTCGGGCGATGGGCGCGTGCACCCGAAGCTGGTGGGCTTTCGCGCCTTCGTCGCCGGCCTGCCGGTCGCTGTCGACGAGAAAGACACCGTCACGCGCACTGAAGCCGGCCCGCCCGGTCGCACCTACACCCGTGAACGCCACGAGTGGTGGCACCGCTTCGCGCTCACCGTGCCCGCAGGCAACAACGACGTCGTCGTTCGCGTCCGCTACGCCGTGGCCGCCGAGCCGTGGTCGACGGTCGAAGGGGTCTCGCCCCACGCCCACGTCGCCTACATCCTGCATACGGGCGCGCTGTGGGCCGGCGTCATCGACGAGGCCACCGTCGAGATCCGCGGTGCCGGCGTCGACCTCACCCGCGTGCACCTGCGCGACCAGCGCCTGCCGCAGCCGTCGTTCGTGTCGTTGGGCGACGCCCCGCCAGCGCCGGTTCGTCCGGTAGGCGTCGTCGTTCAGCCCGATCGACTGCTCCTCACCTTGCGCGCCCTCGAGCCCGCCAACAGCGACGACCTCGACGTGGTCTTTCCGGTCTCGGGTGAAAGCACCATCGAGCTCGACGCCGTGATGAAGGCGGCAGCGAACCGTTAACCCACGCACACCCACTCCGGTTGACGCTGTGCGTCGATCGGACAGATGTGCATCCAGTGTCTCACTTCGCGGTGCAACGCCGTTTTGGCGGGCCGCAAAATGCGACGAACTGTGGCATCCGCGTTGCTTTCCCACCTCCCCAGCGCCACCGGGCTGTGCCATAGCGCACGCCGCCCGGTCATCTGGCTGGACGCGATGCCTGCTGCTTGAGGTCTGGATGCAACGACTTTGTGTGTTCCTGCTGCTGCTGCTGACGACGACAACGTCGCAGGCGCAGACTGCACCCGCCGCGTCAACACCAGCGCCCGCCGCGTCTGCGGACGCCACGCCGGCTGCGCAACCAACACCAGCCTCCACTGCTTCCAAACCCGCCACACAAAACGCACGGCTCGCGCCGGGTGGCGTTGCGGCGGGCGGCTCGAGCTTTCCGCTGCGTATGCAGCTCACGCTCGACAACACCCTTGGCAACGGCGTGTTGGCGCCCGGCTATCAGGCCCAGCCAGCCTGGGGCACGGCGGTGAATGTGCGGCCCAGCCTGCGGGTGCCGATGCCTGAGGGGTTGCCACGCCTGCTGTTGATCACGTCGTTCGATTTCGCGGTCAACAACTGGCTCTCGGCATCGACGAACAGCAACGCCTTCGAGCGTCAGGTGCAGGTGGGTGACGCGAGCCTCGTGGCCGTTTTGCCTGGCATCTACACCGAAGAACTCACCGGCATTGGCGTGTCGCTCATCGTTTCAGGGCGCGCACCGCTGTCGACGGCGTCGCGTCATGCGAACCTGATCACCAACATTGGTGCTTCGGCGCAGTTCATGTGGGGGTCGCCGGAGTGGTCGTTCGGTTCGTTCTTCGTGCAGTACAACCCTGGCGTGCGCGGCAACATCTTTGGTCAGGTTGGTTCGTCGGTGCCATGCGACACGCCAAGCACCCCGGTGCGCTCCAACAACCCTTCCGATGGCATCGGTGAGCTGGCGTTCTCGTTTGGCCGCGACGCCGAAGTCCTGCCGAACGGCGAGTGCGTGCTCGCCGGCCGCCAGAACCTCTTCTTCATCAACAACGGCATCACCACGGGGTGGATGCTCGGTGACCACAACGTCAGTCTGAACGTGAACTGGTCGGTCGCGTTCATGCGCGGGCTGAGCGACAAAGGCGGCCTGTCGTCGCCGTTTGCATCGGGCCAGAACTTCCGCGAAACCTCGTCTGGTTCGTTGTCGTACACGTACACCGTGCCGGTCGATGTCCAGATGTTCTTGACCGCTGGCATTTCGAACCAGAACCCGTCGGCATACAACAATCAGGGCGGATTTCGCTTCCCGCTGTATGATTTTGTCACGCCAGCCAACAACTTCAGCAGCGCCTTCTTCGACGTCACTGTCGGTATTTAAGGCGACCACTTCATGAACACTTCTTCTCACTTGTCAGTGTCTGCCTCCAAGAGGTCTCCCGCCATGCGCAGCCTGCTTCTTGCTCTGCTCGCCCTGGTTGCCACCGTCAGCAGCGTCGGCTGCTCGTACCGCAACGAAGACATCAACCGCGTGGTGCAGCCCTACTGGGCCAAGGCCTACTTCACCGACGACAACGAGTGGTACGCCCGCGCCACCGTCGTCGACGCGCCGCCCGAGCACGGCTGGGTGTCGATCGGCGACGGCGACTGGCTCATGCTCGACAAGCTGCGCTGGGAAGTGACCGAGACCGAGCTCATCGGCTGGCGCACCTACGCCTCGGCGACGGGTGCTGAAAACGAGCAGCTCCCCGGCGGCCAGGAAATCTACAAGGGTCAGGCCGTGGCCCGCTTCGCGGTCACCGACCACTTCGACATCCGCCGCGACTTCGACCCCACGTCGGGTGAGCAGGCCAACACCATCGGCGAGAACCGCGACCGTCTCTGGTACGACCGCGAGTTCTTCCGCGTCAACTGGTCGAGAAACCTCGTTGAGACGTACCGCGGCTACGTCAACATGAACACGCCTTATGGGCTGAACCTCACCAGCAATGGCGCGGGAGAGTCGGTCGTCTACGGCTCCGACGCACCGGCACAGCCGAAGCGTTGGCGGTTCGAGGCCGACCCGGAGACGGGCGTGCCGACCTACTTTGAGATCACCACGCGTCACGAAGTTGAGCCCGACCTCTATGGCTTGTTTGGCTACTACGGTGCGCTGTCGGGAGACAGCTCAGCGGCGCTCATCGACGTCCGCTACTCCTTCACGCGCGTGGCAAAGTCTGACTACCAGGCGCTCGCCATGCCACCCACCGTCATCCTCGAGGACGAAGATGGCAAGGAAGTGCGCGACGAGAAGGGCTTCGCGGTCCGCATCCCGATCAACGACCGGTTCGGCTTCTTTGGCAGCCTCGGGCGCGCCAGCTTCGACGCCAACCGCGGCATGATCAGCTCCGGTCAGCTGTTCAACGCGGCCCGCTTCAACCTGTGGGAAAAGAGCGTCAACGACGACGGCACGGTGATTCCGCTCGAGCAGCGTGAGCCCAAGCCCGAAGCGATTGTCTACTACGGCAACGTCGAGCACCCGGCCCAGCTGCTGGAGGCCTCGCAAGAGGTCGCTCGCCAGTGGAACAAGGTGTTCCGCGACACGGTCTACAACGTCAACAAGGCCCGCTACACCGGCGCCCTCGACGCCGACGGCATCCCCAACGATGTGCCGCCGATGTTTGTGTTCAAGCAGAACAGCTGCAACGTGAGCAACGTTGAAAGCGTGCTGGCCAACCTCGAAGACAACGGCCACGACGAGATTGTCGACCTCGTCACGAAGGAAGCCGCCCGCGTCACCGTGAACAACGAAGTGGTTCCGTTTGATGGCACCATCGCTTCGGTGCGCTCGCGCTTCGACGCCGCCAACAACGGCATCAACAACATGCAGGGCAATGGCCTGGGCCCCAACGGTGAGAGCTTCACGCAGATGCAGGCGACGGAGTCGCAGGCGCTGCACGACCTCGAGCGCATCTGCGCCGCCCTCGAGTACTACACCGGCCCCGACCTCGCGACGGGCCGCGCTGCTCCCGAGGGTGTGAAGCAGTTTGCTTACCAGCGCCTCGGCGACATCCGTTACTCGATGATGAACCTCATCGTGGGCGACTTCCAGTCGGGCTGGCTTGGTCTTGGTCCTCCGTACGCCGATCCGATCACGGGTGAGACCATCTCGGCGACGGCCAACGTGTCGGTGGGCATTTTGGATCGTGGTGCGGCGCGTGCTGCCCAGATGGTGCAAGCACTCAACGGCGAAAACACCGAACTCGACTTCATCAACGGCTTCGATCTCAAGGACTACACCAACCAAAAGCTCCTCGAGAACAGCAAGATGATCACCCGCCGCGCTTCGCAGCAGACCAAGGAGAACGTGGCCCGCACGTTCGCTGCCCTTGAAGGCCGTGAAGGGGCGTTGCGCGAAATGGCCCCCGGTCGTGCCAACGAACGTTTCAGCCGCCTGGAGGGGACTGAAGCCGAGCAGAAGCTCATCACCAACGACGACCTTGCCCTTTTTGGTGCGGTGAACCCCGCCGACGTCGCGACGATGACGCAGACCGATGCGCTGATGGAAGCCGCCTCGATGGTGCGCAACCCAAGCCTGCGCAAGCTTGGCAGCGAGGCCGAAGCCCGCGCCATTCGCATGGGCAACCGCGCAGCCGATGCGCCCGAGATGATCGACAGCTTCATGATCGGCTCGGCCCTGCGCTACAAGGACATGTCGTACGCCGAGCGCTTCAAGAAGCTGCGCATCGAGAGCTACATCTCCGTCGAGCTGCACGAAGTCGGGCACAACGTCGGCATGTTCCACAACTTCGCCGGCTCCACCGACGCCATCAACTACGGCCCCAAGTTCTGGGAACTGCACAACCTGCCTGCCGACTTGAACGACGCGATCGACGAGCTGTCGGTAAAGGCCGATGCCGTGTCGGTCGCCCGTGTTGAGGCGCTGGAAAACTGCGTTGATGCTGTGGAAGACGCCGCAGCGAAGCTGATCGAAGAGGCGGAAGCGGGCAATGTTGGGTTTGGTGACTTCCTCGGCGACGTCAGCACCCAGGAGTGCTTGACGCAGTCGGAAGGCATGTACTCGTCGATCATGGAGTACATGGGCACGTGGAACTCAGACTTCAACGGTCTTGGGCCCTACGACTTCGCCGCCAACAAGTTCGGTTACGGCCAGCTGCTCGAGGTCTTCCCCGAAGCAAACCTCGCCGAAACCCAGGCGCCTGGCGACATCAAAGACCGCCTCTTCTACGACGACTGGCGCACCATCCCCGACCTCTTTGTGGGTGCAACACCTGAAGAGAAGGCCGAGAAGATCCAGCAGCGCGAGTACGTGAAGATGAACTGGACGACGTCGTCGACGCAGCAAGCGCCGCTCGGCAACGAAGTTCCCTACCGCTTTGGTCCGGGCAACTATCCCGAGCCGTTGGTTCGTGTGTACGACTTCGGTCCCGACACGCGCACGAACGCGTCGTACCAGCTGACCCGCTACTACCAGCACTACTACTTCAGCCACTTCGCGCGGAACCGCCTGTGGGACTACGACGCGGTCAACGGTCCGTTGTCGTCGGATGCCGGCATCTTTGATGACTTCACGCAGAAGATGCAGTGGTTCTTCTTCCTCAGCGCCACCGACCCGAAGTTCAAGGGCAGCTACGCCGCCGAGGACTACCTGGCGACGACAACGATCGGCATGAACCACTTCGCCCACGTCTTGGCCGAGCCCAACAGCGGCGACTTCTCGACGCTGCCCAGCTATCAGCTCTTTGGCACCACGAACCTGCGCCCCAGCGAGCGGAGTGATGCGCCGCTCAACGTCGCCATCCCGTGGAGCAACTTCGATTTCTGCACCGCGGTCAACATCAACGAGACCGACGATTTCGGCACGTCGATGGCGGGCGCCAAGAGCGGCTATGCGGCGGGCTCAGTGCCGCTGGGTGAAGGTCGTCCGTTCTTCGTTGGTTTCACCGACGACTACGTCGACTTCTACATCCGCTACGTCGGTCACTTCTGGACGAAGCAGTACGCGCTCATCTACCTGGCCGACAGCATGGCGTGGTTCCCCCGCGTCGACGGCGATGCCGACTTCCGCACCTTCGACGTGGGTTGGTACCGCCTGTTCCCGAAGGAAGTGGCAGGCATCTTCAGCAACTTGATCACGCAAAACGACATCGGCCTGGGCGGCTACCTCGACGCCAACGGCAACTACGTGCGCCCCGACGTGGTTGCGACCGATGCAACGCCTGACACGTCGTCGATGACGAAGGTGCTCCCGCAGATCGCCTTCAACCACAACTACTACGCCTACGTGTTGGCCAACATCTACATGTCGTCGACCACCGACGACACCATCGACTTGCCCAAGATGATGCAGATTGCCGTTGATGGTGGCAGCGACGACGTGCGCGCCTTCGACGACGCCGAGGCCCGCGACGCGGTGGCCGGCTGCGAACTGAGCGACGACCCGACCGACCCCTTCGACCAGTACGACGACCTGACCTCGCCGCCAGCGTGTAAGACCGTGTTGTCGTTCACGCACCCAGCGTCGGGCTTGACGTACCGCGCGCTGAAGGTGGGCGACACGCCGATCGCCTTCGACCTGGTCAAGCGCCTCAACGTGCTGAAGGAGCGCTTCGAGCGCCTGCAGACCTGCGGCGAGCAGTTGGACGCTGGCGTGGAGGTCACCGACAGCTACTGCGCCTGCATCAGCTCGGCGAGCACTGTGCTCGACCAAGGTGACCTCGGCACCGCCTGCTCCGTAGGCTTCGCCACGGTCATGCCTGGCGAAGTCGTCACGCTCGACCGCGCTCCTGGGTTTGGTGGGGGCACTGTCGACATGACCTGCGATGACGTTGACCTCTTCAACCGCATCGAAGGTGCGCGCGAGTCACTCGACGACTACGTCGACTACGTGAACGATCTGCGTACCTACAACAAACTCATCAACAACTTTTGAAAGCGAGGACATAGATATGAAAAAGAGTCATCACCTCGCTGAGGTCATCATGAAGCCGACAAAGCTCCTGGCAGCCCTGGCGGTTGCCCTCGTGGCCAGCGCCTGCGGCGAAGCCATCGATATCAATCGGGTCGCCCCCGGGGCGGTCAACAAGAGCGTCTTCACCGACGAGTGGTACGCCCGGGGTATCGTCGTTGATAAGCAGTTCGGCACCGACGCTGCTTTCGTTGGTTCCGAAGGCGCGCTCGAACGCATCAAGTGGGAGATCACCGAGCAGTTTCTGGTTGGTCTTCGCTCCTACGAGCGAGTTCCTGGGAGCGATCCCTCGAACGCCGGCGAGCAGAACGTCATCGTTCGGTATCCCATTCTCAAGCACTTCGATATTCGCCGCCAGTACAACGCAACCAACGGCGTCGAAGGGAATGTGATCGAAGAAAATGACTACGATCGTCCGTGGTGGGAGCGCGACTATATCCGCGTCAACTGGAATGCACAGCTGGCCGACAACTATGACGTTGGTGAGAGTACATTCTATGGGTGGTTTGGCGACAATGGTTCAGATCAAAATGGCGTAAATCGCAACGCAAACAACGTTGCCAATTATCCATGGAAGGTTCGTATCGGCGACGCCCTCGTTGGTGATCAAGCCATCGAGGCTGGCGACTATATCGAGACGACCATTGACGGTACACTTGCCGCCGATCCGTATATCTGCTACTATCTCGACGGCCTTTCTTCGTGCAATGGTGCGCAGGTTAAGCTGAAGTATTCGTACTTGAAAGTGCCAAAGAAGAACGACTACGTCGCGTTGGACTACCCAGACTACGTGAGCCAAGACGTCGGTCAGCTTGTTGTAGCTGCTACTGGCGAGCCAGTGCTCACGTCGACCGTCGGATCGTGGCAAACGGGTCTCACTCAAAACCGGGAGAACACCCGTCCCGCAAACTGGCAGCTCCCACCGGGGAGAATCTGCACCACCAGTGAAATGGATCGTGATGGCACGATGACTGTTTCGGTGACCGATTTTCAATACACTGGTGTGAACGTCGATCGCACGGTTTTTGTTGATGTGGACGGCATTCGTCTCTGCAATACCGACCCCGTCCTGGGCGATGACCCCACGACCTGTCGCAGTGTTGTCGTCAGCTGCGATGTGGAGGCCGATGCGGCGCACGTGGCCATCACGCCCAACGCGAACCCTTCGTGCGACCCGAACCA
>JBIKRQ010000118.1:0-16039 GCA_044349155.1 Myxococcota bacterium | reverse complement strand
CACCACATTACTCGACCCAACATATGAGTCTGCGTACTTCTTTGCCGCAGCATTTCTGACTGCTCTCCCTGAACGAGCGAAGAGTGTTGACGCCCTCCTTGCGCGGGGTGAAGCGGCAATCCCAGAAAGCGGCATGCTGCCAATGGCCCGCGGCTTTGTATACTATTTTGGCGTATACGAGCCTGAGATCGCCGCTGGCCATTTTCGAAAAGCGGCAGAGAAAGGCGCGCCTGCGTATCTCAAAGACTTCGCCGACCGCTTGATGCGACTCGGTACAACCTGCAAATCGGTTGGCGAGAGCCTCAATTCCCTACAGCACAATCTCGGTGCGTCATCGACACAAGCTCGAGCGGCCGCGTTTGAGTGCAGCAAGCGCTTGATTGAGCGAGGGGCCGCAGCCGAGCGCCTGCGCGGAAATTACAACACCACACTCGAAGCGCTGAAGGAGCAAGGTGTTCTCAATGGTCTGGTCAACTTTCCCGGTGAATGCTGGCGACTGGAAAGTGGGAGGGCTTGGCTAGAACCATGCAAATAGAATCGGCTATTTCATTCAAAGATGTCGACAAGATTGTCGGTGACCTCTTCGGCAAGAAGAAAATCCTGAGCAATGTGAGTTTCGATGTGCCTCAGCACTGCGTCTGCGGTCTGGTCGGCCACAACGGCGCGGGCAAATCGACCATCATCAGCCTCGCCGTCGGTCTTCAAGAACCAAGCGCTGGTCAAGTCTTGCTGAGCGGCAAAGTTCCTGGTGCAGCCGAGGCACGTCGCCAGCTCGGCTATGCTCACGAACAGCCCGCCTTGCCCGCAACACTGAGTGCGCGAGAGATCCTCGAATACCATCTGGCTTTGCTTGAGCAAGGCCCTGAGACCATCAGCCATCTCCTCGACACCGTGCAGCTCAAAGATACGCCGCGACGGGTCTCTGCCTTCTCCAAAGGTATGCGGCAACGCCTGACGCTGGCGATTGCCCTTGCGGGCGATCCGCAGCTTCTTGTCCTCGACGAACCGATGAGTGGCCTTGACCCTGTCGGGCGAGCACTCGTGCGCGACATTATCTTTCGACAAAAAGATCTTGGCAAAACCATCCTTTTTTCTTCACATGTTCTGAGCGACATTGCGAGTCTCTGCGACAAGGTGATTGTCGTGCGTGAGGGCGCAATTGTTCTGGACGAACCTGTGGCTCCCGCTGCCACCTCCGCTTGGTGCATTCAGCTTCATGCAGGCGAGACGACAGAGTGGACACGCTCGATCGAAGGGATCATCGAGGTGGACGGGGCAACTGTTTTTGTCTCCAACGAGGCTGTTTGGCACGCGTGTCAAGCAGCTCGAGCCGCTGGCTGTCTCATACAAACTGTCACCCCGCGGGAAATCGACCTTGAGCGGCGCATCTTGCCACTCCTCTTGACTCACCATGAATAAGCTGATCACGCTTACAACTTCTCAGCTTCGGATCTGGTTGCGCACCAGGTCTTACACCTCAAGTGTTGCGGCAGCGCTCTGTTTGGTGGGCGCTTCAGGCCTTTTGAACGAGACTGGCGGCACGGAATCATATCGGCTTCTGACCGACTTTGGCCTGCTCTTTACAGGCACAATTTGTGCCGTCGTTGGCATGGCCTTTACGCTTTCCAGCTTAACCGCACCAGATGAACTCCTGCTCCTCCAGCAGATCGCAGTCCGGCCCATCGATCGATCGACCATCCTGCTCTCGCGCTTGTTTGCTGGCGTTGGTGCGGTCGTGCTGTCGCTGACCATCGTCACAGCGGCGCTGCTGCTCGTCGGCGTTGTTGTTGGCGTGCCGCATCCTGCACGAATTGTCGTTGGTGCTGCATTTGGCGCCCAGGAAGCGCTGCTGGCTGTCGCGTTGTCGGTTGCTGCGGCGGCGAACTCTTCTCGCGTGGTGGCCAGCGCTGTCGCGGTCTCGACGTACTTCCTGTGCCGCGTTGGCGTGCCTGCTGCCGACTTCCACTCGGGTGCGAGCCTGCTGCGCTACCTGCCTCGGTTCGATCGGTTCAGCCTGGCTCAGTGGGTCCATGGTGGGGCGCTCCCCGACGACATGGCGTTTCGCCTCGCTTACACCGCGGCACTTTTTGTCATGTTGACCGGCATCGGCGTCTGGCGGTTCACGGATCGAGACCTCGGAGCTCGCTGACGTCGTGGGCGAGCGTGACGTCGAGGGTTGCGCGGTCGACATGAACGACAGCGTGGTGCAGCGGCAGGTCGCCGACCTTGTGCTCGCCGCGCACCCACCATGTGCCGCACGGCACTCCCTCGAGACGGACTTCACTGTGACCCGCTGAAACCGGCACAATCTCAACTGCTCCACCGAGCGGCAGCACGCCAATTTCGACCACGTCTGAAACGACGGCGTCGAACGCAAAGTCCAGGGAGCAGCCGACAAAACGTGCTTCAAAGAGATACAGACCGGCCTCTGTCTTGCCAATCTTTTCCACACTATATCCAGCGGCACGCACTGGAAACTCATCGGTTTCGAGCCCGGCAACAATCAACACTTCGGCTGGGTAGCCATGGGCAAGATAGCTGGCAATTTCAATCTGCCGTCGTTCCGGATTGTCGCGCATTTTCCCCCAAAACTTGAGTGCTTCACCCAACTCCTGATCACCTCTTCCGGGGCTAGACTTGAGTTTTTTCCTATAGATGATTCCGTGAAGGTATTCGCTGATCGCCTGTGTAAAGTTCGGTTGACCGAGTTTCGTGACCGCCAACACCTGTGCCATGTGCGCGGTGCCGCCGTAGGCGTCGATCTCGGGAACGGGGTCTGGAGCGATCGCAGTTTCAAGGACATCAAGCTGCCAGACCAAACCGGGCAATGGCTTCATTGACTTCTCGAGGCCGTCGTAGATGTCGCCGTACGCGCGATTGAGGTCTGCCGCCGTCTGGGCGATCCACCCGAGAACGAAGAACCCATACACCGAAAAGACGCCCGCCATCGCCGCCGCAAGCCCCCCCGTCGGAATCGGCGTCAACGCCACGAGGAGCGGAAAGCCAATGGGAAGCAGTCGCGCACGAACAAGCTCCCAGTTGTTTGCGCTGAAAGGCAACAGGGGCGTTGCGACAATCAGGAGCACTGCCGTCAGCAGCATCGCTCGACGTTCGCGGCTGAGCGTTTTCCGCTGGCGCCAGCACAACACGAGCAGTGCAAGGCACGCAACAAGAAGAACAACTCGAAACACCTGTAGTCCAGGCATGTATTGGCTGAAAAACTGCCGGAAAATGTCGGGCTCGAGGTCCCACAATACCCCACCATTTTCAGCTTGAACCGATCCTTCTGCGACAATGAGAGCAATACAACCTGCAGGCACACCAGCAAGTGCTACTGCCACCGCTGCCTTTATGGTTGGCCGCGTTGCAAAAAAGACCGCGCCGGCAACCATCACTGGAAACGGGTGACAGGAAGTCTGCAACACCATCAAAAACGATGCAAGCAGCAAAAATACGCGCCGGCCATCGCGAATGAGCAGATAGATGAACGGCACGAAAGCCGTGGCGTACAGGAATGGTAGCAAGCCGATCCAGTAGTGCCAGGGGATCGAAACTGCCGTCAAAAGCGCTGCCCGGGCGGCTGCCCCTTGACGCTCTTGCGTTGCAAGGACCAACCAACCAGCGAGGGCAACAACGAGCGGTAGCGCGGCGGCGAAGAGGTGGGCACGTCGCCACCCCAGCAGGGCATCGACGACCCAGAAGACCTGCCGGTAGCCGTTGTCTGTCACCGGGTTCACAACCAACCAGTCGGCGGCTGCGCGGTCCGGATGAGCATACATATAGGCCGACAAGAGATGTTGAGGCCCATCATTACTAAAAAGCAGCGGTGCAGCAGCCAACACCACCACTTGAAGCGCGAGGCAAGCCGCGATCAGCACCACACGATTGCGGACAGGCATGGGCGCTGACTCGATCATCCGCCGATGCCCTTGCAGGCGCAGACGTTGGTGTCGCAGATCTCGTTGGCGGCGCAGGTACCACCGCAGTTGTCGGCGCAGGCACAGCTGCAGCTGTCGAGGTCGGGCGCGTGCGTCGCCGGGCAGTCCAGTGCGGTCGCATCGCACACGCAGGTGCAGCTGTCAGCGTCGAAGGCGAAGCCGGGGGCGCAGGTGGCCGTCTGCGTGCACTCGCAGGCGCAGGTGTTTCGGTTGCAGGTGGTGAAGCCGCCGCATTCGGCGTTGCAGTCGGGGGCACACTCCGGCTCGCACGTGGTGGCGTTGCAGCGGTACAGGTCGGACGGCAGGTCGCCGCCGCAGTCGTCGGCGCACTCCCACTGGCAGGTGGGGCCGCAGACGAAGTTCGGGCCGGGCTGCGCGCCCTGGCAGCCGTCGGGGGCGCAGGTGGGCTGGCAGGTGGCCGGGTCGCAGATGAAGCCGTCGGGCAGCGGGCCGCCGAAGTTGCAGTCGTCGGGGCACGAGCAGCTGCAGTCGGCGGAGTCGGCGTTGCACTCCTGGCCGGGGTTACAGCCGCCACAGTCGGCGAGGCACTCGACCGTGCAGGTCTCGGTGTTGCAGGTCTGGCCCGCCAGCAGCCCGCCCGGCACGCCGCAGTCGCCCGGGCAGACGCACTGGTCGTTGACACAGACGAGGGGGGCGTCGCAGTCGCAGGCGTCGTTGTCGCCGTCGAGGTCGGCCGTGAGGTCGATCCACGTGCGGTAGCTCAGCGCGATGTCGGTGCCGACCGTGGCGGGGCGGCAGTTGCCGACGAAGGCGATGCGGTTGGTGGCGGCGTCGTAGAGGAAGCCGTCGCCGTCGAGGTCGGTCACACGCGGCACGTCGGCGGCGTTGCAGGCACCCACCGTCGGCGTTTCAAGCGCGACCTTGATCGTGGACGAGATCGGGTCTTTCGCCAGCTGGTACGGCGACGTCGACGTGACCACCGAGCGCAGGATGGCTTCGATGGTGAGCGAGATGTTGGTGAGGTTGCCGCCCGTGAAGCCGTTGCCCTGGTTGTCGGCGATGCTGCCGGCAAAGCCGCCGAGCCCGCTGATCACGTTGTGGTAGCGCGCGTTGGCGAACCGACGTCCGCCGACACCAGAGGCGTTGAAACTGGCGGCGTTCGGGCCAGTGGCGTCTTCCTCGCCGTTGCACCCGATGGTGTTGCCCCGCGGCTGCAGCGCGAGCGGACACAGAATGCCGTTGACGAACATCGGCGGCTCGTCGGTGCGCGTCGGGTCCCAGCCACCGTTGGCGCGGTTGCCGAAGAAGTCCATCCAATGGTTCACCGACACGGTCGTCGCGTCGGCCTCGCTGACGGCAAAAGTCGTCGGGCTGCTGAACACCGACGCCGGGATGTAGGGCGTGCGGAACGTGTCGGTCGACGCCGATTGCTCGCCCGCATCGGTGATGAACACCGCGACAACCTCGGCGTTTGTGCGCAGGGCGCGACGCGCTGGCTGCCCTGCTGCCCGCAGCACGTCGGCGACGAACTCTTGCACCGCGCCGTAGCCACCCTCGGCGCCGGACCCGCCAAGACCGTCGGCCATCTGGCCAATACAGGCCGCAAACGACGCGGACTCCGCTGCGGTTGTGAACGAGCACGCACACACACGGGCTGACGCCTCTGGGTGGATGCCCCCGAAGCTGCACGTACCGACAACGGCGTCGTTGTTGGCGAACGTGGGGCCGCCCGTACGGTACTGGAACTCGGTGGAGACGACGGCGACGCGCGCGTCGAGGTCGGTGTTGTTGAGCGCGTTGGAGAAGTCGCTGACGGCCTGGCTGACGGCGGTGAGTTCGTCACCCATCGACCCCGAGTTGTCGAGGACCCAGATGAAGTCGACGGGCGTGTCGATTTCGGAAACCTTCACCTCACACTGCGTGCCGATGGCGTCGCCAACCTGTGCTTGCACCGTGCCGCCGCCGATGTCTTCGACGCGGAAGTCGCGGCCCGTGGTGGGGTCGTTGAACTGCGCGAGGTTGGTGGCCACACCGACGACGACCGAGGTGTTGTCGGTACGACGCAGCACCACGAGTCCAAGCTTCACCGCACCGGTTTCGCTGGGAGCGCCGGCGAAGTCGAGGGCGAGGCTGCCGTCGCCAAGTGCCAGGCCGAGGCTGGCGCGCGCCACCTGGGCCAGCTGCAGCTGTGTGGTGCCTGCACCGGTGAAGTTGTAGCTGCCGCGGGCGGCTTCGACGTTGTCCCACGTCGTGAAACCCTGCGTGATCGGCAGCGCGATGCTGGAGCCAAGGGCCGCCTCGATGGCGGTGAGCTGCGACGATGCCGTAGCCGTGGGCGACGGGCCACGACGAAGCGCGAAGGCGAAAATGCGACGCGCGGGGTCGAAGGCGACGCTGCCAATGGTTTCGCCGTTGCGCACCATCGGGCGCACGTTGGCGGCGGTGAATTCGGGCGCGAGGGCCAACAGGATGTCGGCTTCGGCGCGCGGGAACAAACCGGGCGTGATCGGGTTGGCGCACGACGCGGAGATCGTGTCGTTGACGTCGTCGGGGTTGAGCGGATCGAGTTCGCCGTCGTCGACCACACCATTTTGGTTCGTGTCTTCGGCACCGTCAGACACGCCGTCGCCGTCGGTGTCGGCGTTGGCCGGGTTGGTCTCGCCAGCGTCGACGCGGCCGTTGCCGTTTCGGTCTTCGGCGGCATCGCGAATGCCGTCGGCGTCGGTGTCGGGGCTCAAGGGGCTGGTGGTCGTCGACGAATCGACATCGGCCACGCACGCCGCACCACAGGTGGCCGCAGTTTCGGGAGGCGTGACGCCGGTGGAGCGGCAGCGCGAGCCCGCTTCGAGGCCGTCGGTCAGGCCGTCGCCGTCGGTGTCGGCACGCAGCGGATCGCTGCCGCGCAAGACCTCAGCGCCGTCGTTGAGGCCGTCGCAGTCGGTGTCGACGCTGCCGGGGTTCGTGCCGCTGGCAGCTTCCTGCTCGTTGGAGAGGCCATCGCCGTCGGTGTCTTCGGCGAGGTCGGCGTCTTGCACGCGCGGATCGGTCTCGCCCACGTCGACGCGGCCGTTCTTGTTCAGATCTTCGGCACCGTCGTTGATGCCATCGCCATCGGTGTCGGCCGCGTTCGGGTTTGTTTCCTGACCCGTGCGGCTCGCCGCGCCGAGGACGCCGTCGCCGTTGCGGTCTTCGAGGCCGTCGCTGATGCCGTCGCCGTCGCTGTCGGCCACCGTCGGGTTCGTGTTGGTGGTGCGCACTTCCACGACGTCGGAGAGCAGGTCGTTGTCGCTGTCGCGCAGGCGCGGGTTGGTGCCGAGGGTGCGCTCTTCGCTGTCGCTGAGGCCATCGCCATCGGTGTCGGCGCGTGCGGGATCGGTCTCGCCCACGTCGATGAGGCCGTTCACGTTGACGTCTTCGCCAGCGACGCACACGCCAGCGACCGTGGCCGGGCCGTCGCACAGGCCGTCGTCGTCGCGGTCGGGATCGTTGTCGACGACATCGATGCTGTCGGGCGCGCCGTCGCCGTCGGTGTCGGGGTCGGCGACCGTGGGATTCGGATCGACGTTGTCGGGGATGTTGTCGCCGTCGCTGTCGGGGTTGAGCGGGTCGAGGCCATCGGCCACTTCGACGCCGTCGTTGATGCCGTCGCCGTCGGTGTCGCGCAGTGCGGGGTCGGTTTCGCCAGCGTCGAGCGCACCGTTGCAGTTGGCGTCTTCGCCGCCTTCATCGCCGTCGAGCAGGCCGTCGCCATCGCTGTCGCTGCGGTTCGGATCGGTTTCGCCCGCGTCGACGCGACCGTTCTTGTTCGTGTCTTCAACGCCGTCGTTCAGGCAGTCGCCTTCGGAGTCGACAGCGACCGGTGACGTCGTGGTGGCGGGGTCGAGGTCCTCCCACGTGGTCGGGCATTCGGCGTCGATCGCTTCGGTGCGGCCCACTTCCACGCCGTCGGCGAGGCCGTCGCCATCGGTGTCGTATTTGGCTGGGTCGGTGCGTTCGCCGCCGGCGAAGGTGTCGGCGAACTCCTCGAGGTCGGTGAGACCGTCGCAGTCGGAGTCGCGGATGTCGTTGTCGGGGTGGTTTGGATCGGGATCGCGAATCGGCTCGGTGGGACCTTCGCCCTCGCCTTCGCCCTCGCCTTCGCCTTCTCCCTCGCCTTCTCCCTCGCCTTCGCCTTCGCCCTCGCCCTCGCCTTCACCTTCGGACGGCCCACCGTCGCCGTCGGGGGTATCGCCGTTACAAGCGGTGAAGCTCGTGAGCGTGAGCAGCAGGGCAGCGGCAGAAACAACACGAAGCATGAACGGCTCCCGGGCAAACAACGCCGGAATGATAGCCGTCACAGACCGGTTTGTCGCGCCGCCCAGGTGACTTCTCGACGCCATCGGTCAAGTGGCGAGGTTGCTTTCGACGCGTCCCTGTAACGTTTGTGCAGTCTCGGGGACGATCGCGCGTTGGAGTGCTTCGGGGGTACGTGCCGCGAGCATGCGCCAACTGTTGGCGTTTCTCGGCGACAACACCCACGACAGCGTTGTGCCGTTCACCCACGCCAGCATCTCGTCGCGCGAGAGGTAGTTCGCGATCGACGGCACGAGGTGGTCGTAGACGATGTGGCTCATGTAATCGAACGGGTACTCTTTCAGGTGCACCATGTAGTCGCGGTACGGCAACCACGACGGCGCGCCCGACGCCACGTACGCCGACGACACCAGCCGCAACTGCGCTGCGGCCGCCAACGACACCACCTTGAGCACGCTGACGGGCAGCTTGCTCGTGACGCGCTTGCGCACCGGGTCGACGAGGGTGGTGATCCACTCGTTGTTCTCCTGCCCGTAGACCCACGCGGTGATCACACCATCGGGCGACAGCGAATCGACGAGCGACCGAAAGGCGCGCTGTGGATCGGGTGTGTGGTGCACCACGCCGATCGAGTAGTTCACGTCGACGATGGGCTTGATGGGCAGGCGGAAGATGTCGGCCTGGATCACGTGCACGTTGGGCAAGTGCGCGGTGTTCTTCGCCGCCGTGCGCGCAATCGGGCTGTAGTCGAAACCAATCAACGTGCGTGGGCGATGCTCGGCGGCCAGACGCAACCAGCGCCCCATGCCGCAGCCCGCCTCGACGACGATCTTGTCTTCGAAGTGCGTGGGCGGCAGCGGCCACAACCAGTCGGAGAACAGGTCGCGGTTGAGGTTTTCGTTGGCGAGGATGACGCGGTTGTAGTGCTGCCAGTTGTCGGCGAAGCCGCTTGTGGTCTGCTGAACCGATTCGTCGTCGTGGGGGCTGACAAAATCGGGCACGCCCTGGCGGATTGGATAGCGCTCGCCACAGCCGCTGCACCGCAAGGCTCCCGACACCACGGTGCGCCCGGAGGAGGTGTCGTCGACGAGATCGAGGTCGGCTTTGCAGGAGGGACAGCAGAGGAATTCAATCAGGCCGGTGCGCATGGCAAGAGACCACCACACACCTGTGCAGTGAACAAGCGTGCATCGCAATGGACACCGTCGCGATACTGCTCGGTTTTTGCTGGACATTTCTGGTCGCGAGCGCTCAGCAGACTCGCGCCGAAACGGGCTGGTCGGCGTGAATGTGGCGGCTATGCTGACGAAAGCCGTGAAGGCGTCGACGATCTGCGCTTGGCAGCCGGGCTCGACCGGGATTCTCCGGCGGGCACCTCTCCTCGAGAGGCCAGTGTTGGTTGTTGGAAAGTTCGCCGTGTCGTCTCATGCCCCTGTGTCGCCCGTCGCTGCTCGTCGCGCTCCCGTCACGCTGCGCACCATCGCGAAGATGAAGGCTGAGGGCGAACGCATCACCATGCTCACGGGCTACGACGCCACGTTTGCGCGGCTGCTCGACGGTGCAGGCATCGACATGATCCTCGTGGGCGACAGCCTCGGCATGGTCGTGAAGGGCGAGGGCAACACCCTCAGCGTCACCGTCGAGCAGGTCGCCTACCACACCGCAGCAGTGGCTCGTGGCGTGTCGCGGGCCCACGTCGTCGCCGACATGCCGTTCATGAGCTACCAGGCCAACGTCGACGATGCCCTGCGCAACGCCGCGCGCTTGCTGCAAGCGGGTGCGTCGTCGGTGAAGCTCGAGGGCGGCGCTTCGGTCGCCCCAACGGTGGCGCGGCTCGTCGAGGCTGGCATTCCGGTGATGGGCCACATCGGCCTCATGCCGCAAAGCGTGCACGCCATGGGCGGCTTTGTGGTGCAGGGCAAAGATGCGGCGTCACGCGAGCGCATCATCGACGACGCCATCGCCCTGCAGCAGGCGGGGGCCTACGCGATCGTCATCGAGGGCGTGCCTTCGGACCTCGCTGCCGAGATCACCGCACAACTGCAGATCGCCACGATTGGCATCGGTGCTGGTGTGGGCTGCGATGGTCAGGTCCTCGTCATCTACGACCTGCTCGGCCTCAATCCCGACTTCACGCCGAAGTTCGTGAAGAAGTACGTCGACGGCGCCAGCATCGTGCAAGACGCGGTGCGCTCGTACGTCGACGAAGTGCAACGCGGTGCTTTCCCCGACGACGAACACGCCTTCGCGGCAACGCGCAAGCCCGCCGAACCCCTCACGTTGGTGCAGGGTGGCGCGCGCGTTGTTGGCCACCACTGATCCACACCACCCAGACGCCGTCGACGTATGCCGTCGACAACGGACCGCAGCACCATGGCCGAGAAGAAGAAGTCCAAAGCCGACGCCGACGGTGTGATCGCTATCGCCGAAAACCGGCGCGCGCGGTTCGACTTCGAGATCGGTGAAACGTTGGAGTGCGGCATCGAACTCGTCGGTGCCGAGGTCAAAAGCCTGCGCAACAAGGCGGTGTCGTTTGCGGACGCGTTCGCCGACATCGCCAACGATCAGCTGTACCTGCACAACGTGAAGATCGACCGCTATCGGCAGAGCACCGTCGACGTCGTCGAGCCCTCGCGCAAGCGCCGCCTGCTGGCGAACGCCAAAGAGATCGAGAAGTTCCGTCGCCTGGTGCAGGAGCGCGGCTTCACGCTGATCCCGCTGAAGCTCTACTTTCGCGGTCCGTGGGCGAAGTGCCTGGTTGGCCTCGCCAAGGGCAAGAACAAGGGCGACAAGCGCGAGACGATCCAAAAACGTGAGGCAGATCGCGATATGGCACGAGCGCTGCGCCGCGGCTGATGTGTACAACGCCAGTATGCCTTCGCTGCTGCGCCCGCTTTCGCTGTGTGTCTCAACGTTGTTCCTGACGACGTCGATCCTGACCGCGTGCGGCCTTTCCGCCAACGCGTTTGACGGTGAAGGCGAAGGCGAAGGAGCATCCGAAGAGGTGGCTGATGGCGGCTGCGATGGGTGCTCACCAGACGCAGAGTCAAGCACCTGCGACGACCTCGTCGACGTCACCTGCGGTGGCGGTGCGGAGTGCAGCGAAGACCCCGGCTGCGTCGCGGCCACGTTGCTCCAGACGTACCAGCCAGAAGGCTGTGCGGCCGCACTCACCGACGTCCGCAGCTACCCACGGTGCGCTGCCAGCAACTGCGACGAGTTGGTGGTGCGCGTGTGCGGCGTCGACGACCGCTGCACTTCGTCGTCGGCCTGTGCGCCAGCGCGAGAGCTTCAGGGGCGCGCCGAAGCAGGCGACACCAATGCCACGGCTTCGTGCGCCGCTGCGCTCACGGACCAGACGCTGTTTCCGCAGTGCCCGTAGCGGGCAGCACCCTGGCGAAGCCGATGTCGGGGAAGTCGGTGGGGATGCCCAGCAGGTCCGTGAGCAGACGAGGCAGGCCGCGCAGGTGGGGCTCGCCCTCGAGCTGACCGCGCCCCATGCCAACCGCGACGAAGACGGCGTGGTTGTCGTGTTGCATGTTGGTGAGCGCGCCGTGGTCACTCATGACGATGAAGACGTCGTCGGCGTCGATTCGCCCAAGCAGCTTGCGCAGATGAAAGTCGATCAAACGATACATGGAATAGAGCGACGACTCCGCATTATCCTGCCTTCCATTCGCCGTCTCGTGCAGGCGAGCATGTGTGAGAAGATCGACGGCTTCGGCACGCAGCAGAATGACATCATCGGTGCCAGCGTCGATCAGGTTTGCCAGCAAATCGAGCTGAGCGACGGTGGTTTCAAAGTGGCTGGCATGCTCGTTGGCGCGGGGCGCAATGGCGCGTTCTTCGGCGTTCAGCGGGCGTACGGAGCGACCAACGGGCACGTCGGTGACCTTGCCGTTTGGGCCGGTGCGCACGGCGTGGCGGCCAGCGTCGATGTCGGCGTGGGAAAACAACAGGTTCGCAATGCTGTGCTGCCCTGCCCCAACGGTGGCAAAGAGGTCGGCGCGTTGCGGCAGCCAGGGGCTGAGCACCTCGAGGGGGTTGCTGCCGATCGAGGCCAGACCGCCCAGTTCACCACCCATTTCGTGCAGCAATGCGACGACGCCGAAGCTCGCGTCGATGTCGGGGTGGGCGAGTGAGGTCATCGCCGACGACGTCAACGCCGGCTCGCTCCAGACCGCACCAGACACGCCCGCGGCGATCATCGCTTCGATGGCCGGCATCTCGCCGCGCGCCCGCAGCGCGTTCAACAGGCGCCAGTCCCAGGAGTCGGGGATGAAGACGAAAAGGCGACGGTGCCCATCGGCGGGGCGGGACGTGAGGGCAAACGTCGGCGTTGCGGTTGGTGCCTGCTCGACCACCTCGACGCGCTTCTCACCCGCCGTGCGCCGCGAGACCGAGCCAGAACCCACGACCCCGGTCGCGCTACGCACGACGTATCGCAACGGCACCTCGCTGGTGTGAAAGGGCACCCGGGCGACACCAGCGACAGCGACGACGGGGGTGAAGGCAGCGTCGACCCGGTCGGCGCTCACGTACACAGTTGCGTGGGATTCGTTCGGCACGTAAAAAAGAGCAATTCCATCACCCTGATCAGACGAATCACCAGCAAAAGACTCAAGCATTTCAGGGTCGATTGCACCGCTTTTTCTGCTGCGCTCTACCACCTCTTCTACATACGCAGACAACTCAGGTTGCTTCGACGCATACGCCAGCAGGACGTACAGCAGCTTCTGCTGAATATCGGGCGGAACATCCCCGGGATCGCGTTCGAGGGCCTGCAAGGTGGCCACGTCCTCGCTCGTGCCAACGTGCTCACTCATGAGGATCGATGCGCGGTAGGCGTTCGCGATGAACCGGCTGTTGCCGCTGGCGATCCAGGCATCCCACAGCTTGACGACGTCGGCGCGCCGGCCCGCCACCGCAAGGCAACTCGAGCGCAACACCAAAAAGTCGACATCCGAGGCGCCGGAGGCGGTGTTCGTCGCCTCAAGGCACATCGCATGGTCGCCGGCACGGCGGGCGCGCGACGCCACGAGGCGAAGCAACTGGTCACGGTGTGGCGCGTCGACAGCGCGCTGTTGGAGCTCCTGCAGCCGTTCGCGCTCAGGACGCCCCTGCTCGACGTCGAGCCACAAGGCGTTGAGACCCACATGGCCTGGCTCCTGGCGCAGGCCAGCCTCGACGAACTGGCGGGCAATCGGCCACCGTCCGTCGTCGGCAAGGTACGCGGCAGCGACGCGGGCAACGTCGACGTTGAGGTCCCAGCTGGCCAGCTCGTCGACCAGGGACACCAAATGCTCAACGCAAACGCTGACATCGCTGGCGGTGGCCCTGGTGCACGCGCATTCAACGGCGACCTTTTTGGCGTCGATGGACGTGATGGCCTCGACGTCGGACCAGACCACCGCAGTCGCGCTGCAGATGTCGTTGGCCGCCAACAGCTGCCGGCTCTGTTGCACGCTGCTGACAACAGCAACGACCAGGCCGACGACGACGACGACGCCAACGCCGATGCGGAGCACCATGGCACTACGGGCCATCGAAGAACCTCACGTCGTAAAACGCTGTGCCTGCGTTGCCGCCGACGAATTCGACGTGCCCCCAGGGCACGGGCGACGAAGCGGCCTTCACGCCGGGGTGGCGCAGTTGCAGCAGGAGGGCGTCGGAACCGGCAAACGCGGCGGGGTGAACGACAAGAAGATTGCGCGCATCTGCGGCTTTCTTTTCCTGCTGCGACCGCTGCATTGCCCCTTCATTCCACGCCACAACAATTGATTCACCAACAAAGGCATAGCAGGGCGACAAATGCGGCAAAATATGCACCGTGGGCAAGCAGCCGCCAGCGCCGAAATCCCACGTGTGCGGCACAGCGTCGATCGACCAGCGCTGCCGCAGCGCTTGCAGGAACTCGCTCGCCCCGCGTTCGCCGATCGCCCGGGAGCGCAGGCCAACGGCGAGGGCGGCGGGCGGCATGGGTTCGTCGGCCGACGCGGGCCAGATGCCGAACTCCCACGTGCCGCTCAACACCGCCGACGAAAACAGCGAGGCGTTCAGCCCAAAGAGGTCGGCCCCCTGCCCCGACGACAACGATGAAATGTCGATACCATCGCGGGCATTCATCTGAAAATGAACCAGCGCCTCAGCGGTGGAAAGCACCACCTCTTTTGGCCCGGTATCGGCGGGAATCAAGATCCGCGAGAAGCCGGTATCTTTGCTGTCGTACAGCTTCAGGCGTCCGCTGAGTTCGCCCGTCGGGCCGGCCTGCAGCACGCCGTAGACAGCGCCCATCGCGCCGACGGGCCGAACGATGCCGAGACCACCTGCACCGACGTCGACCCACGGCGCCAGCGTGGTGGGTGGAGCGCCGCACGTGAGGTGTGACAGCGCTGCGGTGAAGTCTTCGCCGATGCCGTAGACCGACGTGGTGCACGTCGACAGCACGCCGACGGCGAGGCGTGCTGCGGCAGCGGCGGGCGTGTTGGTGAGGCGCTCGAAGCGGGGGAGCACGCGCTGCAGCGTGGCCGTGTCAGCGACGATCCACGTGCCAGCAGGGGGCGGGGCCTCGGCCTTGCACCCGGTGAGCATGACGACGAGCAACAGCGCACACCAACGCATGCTCGCTCTTCGCACACCGCGGCCATCGCGTCACGCGCGGACCATGACGGGAATGTCGAGGCGACCAACGAAGTCGATGTCGAGGGCCTGTGCGATCACCGAGTAGACGTCGCCCTCGTGCATTGACGTTCCTGGTGCAGCGATGCCCGTGCTGCGATCGAAGCCGAACGTGAGGCCGGTGTTGACGTCGACGTCGCCGTAGACGCGGCCACCGTTGAGCAGCGGCGAGATGATCACGTTGCCATTGTTGAGATGATGCCCCGTGCCGAACTCGAACGAGTTGGGCGGGCGCAACTTGTCGCGGCCGAAGTCGCTCGCGATGTACACGAGGCTGCGATCCCACATGGTGCCCTGGGATTCGTCGTCGTCGTCCCACAGCTGGTTCTTGAGCAGCGTGATCAGACCGTCGGTGATCTTCAAGATCCGCGACCACATCGCGTACTGCGTGAGCACGTGGTTGCTGTGGCTGAAGTCGAACGCCAACGGCGTGTTCTTCAACCCGCCATCAATCAACGGCGTGAACGACGGCGAGATCGCCACCGAACAACTCACGCGGTGGCGCGCGAGCAGGAACGCCAGTGCTGCTTGTGCCTCGAGGGGATCGCTCAACAACGACGGAAACTGCTCGCGGACCGCGGGGCCGTCGGGCGAACTCTCGAGGTCGAAGTCGCTCAACGGGATCTGGCCAGGCACGTTGGCGACCATCGTAAGCTTGGTGATCAGGTCGGCCGCTTCCATCTGTGGTGCCAGCCGTTCGCGCGCATCGATCCACCGTTTGCGGATCGGCGCGTCTTTGAACGTCTGCCCCGAGATGCTGACGTCGTCGAGCTGTTGGCGAGCGCGACGGGCACGCTGCAGCAGCGATCGCGCTGGCGCGTTCTTGATGCCGCGGATGCCATCGGTGGCAAACGGAAACAGCAGCGCATCGGCCACCGCCACCGCGCGCGCGGTATCGGGCAAATCGATATCGTCACCGGGCTCGAGGTAGCCCGACTCGCACATGTTCACGTGCGGCAACGCCAGGCCCGAACCGTGACGAACCGCGGCCGCTTCGAGGATGGTGCGGCCCACGTTGATGCCTGCACCGGTGAGCGATCGCTTCTGCGCGATGACGTGGTTCACACTCGTGGACTCTTGCGTGATCACCGCGACGTCGCGGCCGTGGCGGTCGAGGAAGGGCTTGATCTGCCCCGTGACCGAGAAGCCGGCGAGGTCGATGGGGTCGG